>JBNLBB010000038.1:0-20023 GCA_050302415.1 Gammaproteobacteria bacterium
CCCGCTTTGACCACCTGGTGCGGATCCTTGATGAAGCGGTCCGCCAGTTGCGAAATGTGCACCAGCCCGTCCTGGTGCACGCCCACGTCCACAAAGGCGCCGAAGTTGGTGACATTGGTGACCGTGCCCTCCAGCGCCATGCCCTCGCGCAGATCCTTGAGCTCCTCCACACCCTCCGCAAAACTGGCCGTGCGGAACTCCGGTCGCGGGTCGCGTCCCGGCTTTTCCAGTTCGGCGACTATGTCGCGCACCGTGGGCAGGCCGAAGCGCTCATCCGTGAACTGTTGCGGGTCCAGGCCCTTGAGCACGACGGTATTGCCGATCAGTGAAGCCAACGGGGTGGCGGTGGCGAGGCTGATGCGCTCCACCACCGGATAGGCTTCGGGATGCACGGCCGAGGCGTCCAGCGGGTTGTCGCCCTGGCGGATCCGCAGAAAGCCGGCAGCCTGTTCAAATGCCTTTTCTCCCAGGCGTGCCACCTTCAGCAGCTGGCGCCGGTTGCCGAACGCGCCATGCTGGTCGCGGTGGGTCACGATGTTCTCCGCGAGTACCGGACCGAGCCCGGCCACCTGGGCCAGCAACGGGGCCGAGGCCGTATTGAGATCCACCCCCACCGCGTTGACGCAATCCTCCACCACGGCCTCCAGGGAGCGTCCCAGCTGGGTCTGGTTGACGTCGTGCTGGTACTGCCCGACGCCGATGGATTTGGGTTCGATCTTCACCAGCTCGGCGAGCGGATCCTGCAGCCGTCGCGCAATCGAAACGGCACCCCGCAACGAGACGTCCAACTCGGGAAACTCGCGCGCTGCCAGGGCTGAGGCGGAATAGACCGAGGCGCCGGCTTCGGAGACCATCACCCCCTGCAGTTTCAGTTCGGGATGGCGTTTGCCCAGATCGCGCACCAGGCGCTCGGTCTCCCGCGACGCCGTGCCATTGCCGATGCTGACCAGTTCCACCGCGTGCTGGCGGCAGAGCTGAGCCAGGGTGGCGATGGAGGCGTCCCACTGGTTCCTGGGGGCGTGTGGATAGATGGTGGTGTGTTCCAGCAGTTTGCCGGTGGTGTCCACCACCACCACCTTGACGCCCGTACGCAGGCCCGGGTCGAGCCCCAGGGTGGTTCGCGCCCCGGCCGGCGCGGCAAGCAACAGATCCTTGAGGTTGCGGGCGAAGACCAGGATGGCCTCGGTTTCGGCAGCCTCCCGCAGGCGGACCTTCAGATCCACGTCGATACGGCTGAAGAGTTTGACCCGCCAGGCCAGGCGCACGGTGTCGAGCAGCCAGCGGTCGGCGGGTCGTCCCCGCTCTTCTATGCCGAAGGTCTGGGCCACGCGGCCCTGACAATAGAGGTGACCGCTGTCCGGTTCCTCGTGGGGCAGCAGTTCCAGTTCCAGCACCTTCTCCTCCCGCCCGCGGAACAGCGCCAGGGCGCGGTGGGAGGGGATTTTGGCAATGGGCTCACGGTAGTCGAAATAGTCGCGGAACTTGGCCCCCGGCTCCTCCTGGGCGCCAATCACCCGGCTGACCAGAACGCCTTTGGCCCACACCTCTTCGCGCAGCGCGCCGGCCAGAGAGGCCTCCTCGGCAAACCGCTCCATCAGGATCTGGCGCGCGCCGTCCAGGGCCGCAGCGGTGTCCCCGACGCCCTGATCAGCGTTGAGGAACCCGCCTGCCGCTATCTCCGGATCCTGGGAGGGGTCGGACAGGAGAAGTTCGGCCAACGGTTCCAGACCTGCCTCGCGGGCGATTTGCGCCTTGGTGCGACGCTTGGGCTTGTAGGGGAGATAGAGATCTTCGAGCAGCGTCTTGGTATCCGCTTCGGCGATGGCCTTAGCCAGTGCCGGTGTGAGTTTTCCCTGCTCCTCGATACTTGCCAACACCACGGCGCGGCGTTCCTCCAGGCCGCGCAGATAGCCCAGTCGCTCTTCAAGCAGGCGCAGCTGGGTATCGTCGAGGCCACCGGTGGCCTCCTTGCGATAGCGGGCGACGAAGGGAACGGTGGCGCCCCCATCCAGCAGTTCGATGGCGGCGGTGACCTGGCGGGCCTGGGCGCCCAGTTCCCGGGAAAGTGTTTCAATTATGTTCATGGCGGTGGCCGGATGGTGTCGCAGGCGCGGGATTCTAGCAGTGGACAAGGAGGTTGTCGGCTGCCATTCCCAGCCTGCAATCCAACCCATTGAATCTGGGTGATGATTTGGTTTGGCGGTCGCACATGGCGGGCTGGAAATGGTGCAAAGCAGCGCAATATCCCGTTGACAGCGTGCCTGGGCTGTTTAAAAGTGGCTTAATCCTGCCCTTTTGGACAGGTTCAAAAATAACAACGCTGCACTTTGGGACACTGTGCTATATTTGGGATTATATTCCCATTCTTATCTCGTTGTGGCATGCTGGAACCCGGAGGCAACCATGAACCCAAAGCCGAGTGCCCGCGCTGAACCCATCTCGCTGAGAAATCTGGGACGCACCCGCGCCCAGTGTGTGCGCGAAGAGCTGCTCGCCAACAGCATGCATTTCCCGGCCGCCAATCTGCTCTACGAATATTTCCTCATGCACGGAGACCGGATATTCGTCACCTTTGAGACCTATGCCCTGATCAGCGCCGCGCTGATCCAGGCGCTGGTGTTGGGCAGCTGGCGGTTTCAGGGTCGGGCCCAGTATCTGCTGGGCAACATGATCGGACCGGTGGTCTACCTGGGATTCGAGCTCTTTCACGACGGGCTGGAAGCGATGCAGTCGGTCAACCACATGCTCTACTTTATCTTTGCCTTCACCATCGGCGTTCTGCAACAGGGGCAGCACAACTATCGCCAGATTCAGCGTTGGCTGCTGGTGGTTGAAGCGACGGTCCGCACAGCCATCATCCTGGCGCTCTACACCCTGTTTGAGGTGCACCTGGCCACCGGTGTGGTGGACATCAGCACGTTTTTTGCCGACAGCTCCCACCGCTTCATTACCGCCTCCGTGCTGCTGCTCGGTGTGCTGCTGGGCTTTGCCAACGTGGGATCGCGCCGTTACCTGGACGATCTGACCATCACGGCCAAACGGTTGCGTGACATCTCCATCTGGTCGTGGGGCCATCAGCTGGTCGATACCGCGGTCACCAACCCGGAGCTGCTGCAGCGCAAGCGGGTGGACCGGGTGGTGCTCTTCCTGGATATCCGCGGATTCACGGAATGGAGCGAGCAGCGCCATCCGGAGCAGGTGCTTACCCTGCTCAATCTCACTTTCGAGGCATTGGAAACGGAGTGGTCCCGCTTTCCGGTCATTCGCGCCAAATACACGGGCGACGAGCTGATGCTGGTGCTTGATCGGCAGACCGATGTGATTGATCTGTGCCACCGCCTGCTGCGTGCCGCGGACTATGTACTGGGCGGCGAAGGTCTCGGCGTGGGCATCGGGGTCAACTACGGCCCGGTAGTGGAGGGGTTGATGGGCAGCCACTCGGTGCGGGCCTACGACTTCCTGGGAGATACCGTGAATGTCGCCTCCCGCCTGTGCAACGCCGCGGCCAAGGGTGAGTACCTCATCTCCGAATCGGCCAGCGCCCACCTGATGGCGACCGACAGTTATCCGGAACGGGAGGTGCCCGCCAAGGGCAAACGGATGCCGCTGTTGGCGCGGGTGGGCTGCATTCTCTGAACCGGGGCCATAAAGAACCGCTATACCAACATCGAAAGGTTTGAATCCGACCCACTCCTGAAGTCGTTACCATGCCCGCAATAGCCATAACGGACGCATGGTCAATGAACGACTTCACCCGCGAAATCCGAATCAATCCCGTAGTCCCCCACGAATCGGTGCTGGTGGCCACCGCCCGCGGCGCCCGCCCGCGCAAGGCCGAGGAGCCGGCGCCCCGCGACCAGCGTGACCATGTGGAGACCTGCCCCTTCTGTCGGGGCAACGAATCCAAGACCCCGCCCACCCTGATGGCCTGGCCAAACGAGCCGGGCTGGGATATCCGGGTGGTGGAGAACCTGTTCCCGGTGCTGGGGTCGGGGGGCAGCCAGGGCTCGCTGTTGTTCGGATTGCAGCAGGTGATCGATGGTTACGGTCACCATGAGGTGATCATCGACCATCATCGCCACGGGGTGGCCCTGCACGATATGGAGGTGGCCCATCTGGCCGCTCTGTTCCGGGTCTACCGCGACCGGATGAACGTGCTCTATGACGGTGATCCCAGGCTCAGCTATGTACTGGCGTTCAAAAACTTCGGGCCGGCGGCCGGTGCCAGCATACCGCACACCCACAGCCAGCTGATCGCCATGCCGGTGGTGCCTGAAAACGTCCATGCGGAGGTAGAAAACAGCCGCGCCCACTACCGCAAACACCACCGCTGCATCTTCTGTGCGTTGATCGATGAGGCGCTCACCTTCGAGGCCACCATCTACGACCGGGATTCCGGTGAGGTGCGCCGGCGCATCGGGGTGGGGGACTATGTGGTGGAGCGCAGCGACCGGTTCATCGCCATCAAACCGTTTGCCAGCCGTTTCGAGTGGGAGATCCACATCCTGCCGCTGACCCACTGCGCCGATTTCACCAGCGCGAAGGACGAGGCCCTGGACGACTTCGCCGGGCTGCTCAAGCGCACCATGCGCCGCTTGGAGGCCGTGGTGGGTGACGTGCAGTACAACTACTTTCTGCACTCACGCCCACGGGGCGAGGCCTTCGCCGATTGCTCCCAGAGCTACCACTGGCACCTGGAGATCTGTCCGCGCACCTCCATCCCCACCGGGTTCGAGCTGGGTTCCGGGCTGTTTGTCAGCACCATCAGCCCGGAGGATGCGGCCAAACGGCTGCGCGAGGTGGAATTGCCGGCCTAGATCCGGTTCGCGGTTTTCTTTCGCACCGAACTCCACCACAATAGCCCGCTTTTCCCGGGGCAGGCCTATGTGGTTCAAGAATCTCTATCTCTTCAAGCTGACCGAACCGCTGGGCGTGGACGCCGAGACCCTGGCGCAGCGCCTGGGGGAACGGCCCTTCCGTGACTGCTCCGCCCTGGAGCTGAGCAGCCTGGGTTGGGTGCCGCCGTTGGGGCGCGAGACCGAAGCGCTGGTGCACAGTGTCGCCGGCTGTCTGCTGATCACCGCCTGCCGCCAGGAGAAGTTGCTGCCGCGCGCCGTGGTCAACGAACAGCTGGATGAGCAGGTGGCGGACTGGGAGCGCAGCGAGGCGCGCAAGATGCCGCGCAACGAACGGGCCCGGCTGCGCGACGAGATCGAGACCCGCCTGCTGCCCCAGGCGTTGACCCGCAAGCGGTTGATCCGCGCCTTCATCGATACCCAGCAGCGCTGGCTGGTGGTGGATGCGGCCACGGCCAAACTGGCCGAAGAGGTGGCGACGCTGCTGCGCGACTCCCTGGGCAGCCTCAAGCTGGTGCTGCCGGAACCGGAGATTTCCCCCATGGAGCTGATGACCCGCTGGCTGGCCAACGGCGCGCCCAAGGGCTGGGAGCTGGAGAGCGACGTACTGATGATCGACCCGGCGCAGGAGCGCAGCCAGGTGCGCTGCCGTTATCTGGACCTGGGGGGCAAGGAGATCGAGGCGCACCTCAAGTCCGGCAAGCGGGTGACCCAGCTGGGAATGGCCTGGGCCGAGCGGATCAGCATCCTGCTGTGCGACAACCTGCAGGTGAAACGCCTGCGCTACCACGACGTGATTCAGGAGGCGGCCGAAGAGGTGGAGGCCGACACCGAGGCGCAGCGCCTGGATGCCGATTTCGCCATTCTCTGTGCCGAAGTGCGGCCGATGATCGCCTCGCTGAGCGAACTGTTCTCGCTCGGCTGAATTTGCCAACCGGCGCATACCGCGTCGCTGTCCACAATCCGTACAATAGCGCCCTTCGCCACCAGACCCTGACCCTGTGACCGGACTCAACCAACCCCAACTCACCGCTGTGCACTACCTCGACGGCCCCTGCCTGGTGCTGGCCGGGGCGGGCAGTGGCAAGACCCGGGTGATCACCCACAAGATTGCCCACCTGTTGGGCAAGGCGGGCTATCCGGCCAAGCATGTGGCGGCGGTCACCTTCACCAACAAGGCGGCGCGCGAAATGCGCGAGCGGGTGGGCCAGCTGGTGGACCGCAAGTCGGCCAAAGGGCTCACCGTCTCCACCTTTCACACGCTGGGGCTCAACATCCTGCGCCGTGAAGGCAAGCACCTGGGCTACCGCCCCGGCATGTCCATTTTCGACGCCCAGGATTCGGCGGCGTTGCTGCGCGAACTGCTGCGCCAGGGCTCCGGTCAGGATGAACTGTCGGGTACCGTGCAGTGGCGCATCTCCGGCTGGAAAAACGACCGGGTCTCGCCCGAGCAGGCGGTGGCCCTGGCCAAGGAGCCCGCGGATCTGGCGGCGGCCATGGTCTACGGCGAATACGAGCGCCATCTCAAGGCCTACAACGCCGTCGATTTTGACGATCTGATCCTGAAGCCCACCGAACTTTTCGCCGCCAACGAAGAGGTATTGGAGCGCTGGCGCGGACGCATCCGCTATCTGCTGGTAGACGAGTACCAGGACACCAACACCACCCAGTACGAACTGGTGAAGCAGCTGGTCGGGGTGCGCGGTGCGCTCACCGTGGTGGGGGACGACGACCAGTCCATCTACACCTGGCGCGGCGCGCGGCCGGAGAATCTGCACCAGCTCAAGCAGGACTATCCCACCCTCAAGGTGATCAAGCTGGAGCAGAACTACCGCTCCATGGGGCGCATCCTGAAGGCGGCCAACGTGCTGATCGCCAACAACGAACACATCTTCGACAAGCGGCTGTGGAGCGACCGCGGCTACGGCGACCCCATCCGGGTGATTGAATGCCGCGATGAGCGCCACGAGGCGTCGCGGGTGGTCTCCGAAATCATGCAGCACCGCTTCCGGTTCAATACACCGCTGCGCGACTTCGCCATTCTCTACCGGGGCAACCACCAGGCACGGCTGTTTGAAGAGGTGCTGCGCGAACAGCGAATTCCCTATTTCCTGAGTGGCGGGCAGTCCTTTTTCGAGCGCACCGAGATCAAGGACGTCATGGCCTACCTGCGGCTGGTGGTCAATCCGGATGACGATGCCGCGTTCCTGCGGGTGATCAACGTGCCCCGGCGTGAAATCGGCGCCACCACCCTGGAGCGGCTCGGCGCCTACGCCCAGACCCACAGCATCAGCCTCTCCCGGGCGGCGGGCGAACAGGCGGCGCAGGCTGAGCTGCCCACGCGGGCGCAAAGCCGGGTGGCGGCCTTTGCTGAATGGATCGATGGTCTGCGCCTGTATGCGGACCGCGAGTCGCCCGGCTCGCTGGTCAGCACCCTGCTGCGCGAGGCGGAGTACGAGGCATGGCTGCAGGAGTGCAACAAGACGCCGGAGGCCGCCGAGCGGGCCTGGAACAACGTCAACGAGCTGGCAGGCTGGATCAAGCGGATCGGCGAAGAGGAGGGCGATCTCCATGGCGCGGTCGCCAAACTGGTGCTGCAGGATCTGCTGGAGCGCCAGGACGAGGAGGAGTCCGGTGACCGGGTGACCCTCACCACCCTGCACGCGGCCAAGGGGCTGGAGTTTCCGGTGGTCTTTCTGGTGGGGGTGGAGGAGGAGTTGCTGCCGCACCGGGTGAGCATTGAAGAGGACAACATCGCCGAAGAGCGCAGGCTCTGCTACGTGGGCATCACCCGCGCCCAGCGCCACCTCACCATCAGCTATGCGGCGAAACGCAAACGGTTCGGTGAAATGATCGCCTGCGAACCCAGCCGCTTCCTGAGTGAACTCCCGGCCGACGATCTGGATTGGCGTGGCGGCGGCCGGCAGACGGATCCCGAGGAACGTGAAGCAATCGGCTCGGCGCACCTCGCCAACCTGCGGGGACTGCTCGGCGGCTGATCAGGAGGACTCGGCCACCAGCACGGCCACCAGCAGGCCGAACAGGGCCAGTTCGCCCACCGTGGCCCAGATCAGCAGGCGCGTCACCCGTCGTCCCAGGGGTGTCATGCGCCGCCAGGGACCGTTCACGTACCAGCGCCAGGGGGCAATCCGGTGCCAGCGCTGCCAGCTCTCCAGATGCCGTTTGATGGATTCGGCCCAGGGGAGGAGCGAGCAGTCCACCTCCGCCAGCCGTTGCTGGCGTTCGCTGGCGGGCAGGCGGCTGTAGTCATCAATGATCCAGAGCCTGGGTGGACGCTCGGATTCCTCAATCTCAAACCGGGTGCTCGCCTTGATCCCACAGTCGTACTGGAGTGCAAGCCGGTTGGGGCTCCGTTCAATCTGACCGCCAGTCTCCCACAGTTGGCCGTTGGCCTGATTGCTGACGTTGAGTGTGAACCGGCCATTGTCGGCCATCGCCCACTGTTGAAACGTCCAGCAGGGGTTGAGGCGCAACAGGCCTTCCGGGTCCTGCAGCAGGGCACAGACCCGGCCGGTGTCGGAGGGCAATTCGACACCGGCCCAGGCTGCGTCTTCACTCAGTCCGCGGGGCTGTTCAACCACCGGGCGCAGCGACCAGGATCGGTGCCTTCAACCCGCACACGATCCGATCGGTACGCATGCGCGAGCGCAGGCCGGGGGTGCCTTTGGGGCGCGGGGCGCCCATGACCAGCAGGTCGTGGTTCACCTCGGCCATCAGTCCCAGCAGGCAGTCGGTCGGTTCACCCACCTGCACCCGTGGCCGGTAGTCCAGGGCGGCCTTGGCGCACAGCTGCTCCATGCGGGCGAGATGCCCATCGACCTCCCTGCCGATCTCCCCCTCCAGGTAGTCGCCGAACCGCATGCGGGTCCGAACGTTGTTGAGCCAGTCGTCGCCCATCATGCCGCGCCAGAGATCCGGGACCACCAGCAGGTGATGGAGCACACCGCCCGCCTGGCACTGGCGGAGCGCCAGGCGCTCGGCCGTCTGCGCCCCCGGTGTGCCGTGGCTGGCCAGCAGGACCGAGTGATAGCCCGGTCCCGGACGGCTGAACAGCTCCTCCAGCGAGGTGCTGACCGACACCACCTCAGCCGACGAAGACATAGACGGCCAGCGCAATGACCAGCGCGAGGCCCAGCGCGATCAGGTCTTCGCGCCGGTCGCTGGTAAAAATGGAGAGGGCGGAGCCGCGGTGAAAGGTGGCGCCGGCCTCTTTCTGCAGATCGATGTTCTGACTGCGTTCATCGGTCATGTGGAGTTCTCCTAAATGGTTTCGCGCACGAAGAGCATGACGACGATCAGCGACAGCACCGCCTTGGCGGTGCCGACCACTCCGCCGATCACCAACGGCTGGCCACCGGCCTGTTTGATGGCCGCCAGGGTGATCTGCATTCCCAGGCCGGTGAGGCCAAAGGCGAAGAGCCAGGTGATCCAGGTGCGGAAGGCCGAGACCTTCTTTGCGGTATGGCGCACCGCGCCGTGGGCCTTCTTCAGTACCCCGCTGGCATCCTTGGAGAGGGCGCCGCTGTTGACCACGCCGCGCAGTACGTCGTCGTCGTCGGGCGACATCACTTTACCGTTGTCGATCAGACGGGAGAGGGCCTGACGCTGGTCATCGCGCTGCAGCTTGTCGGCCTCGGCGCTCAGGACAGAGCGCTGGTCCTCTTTGAGCAGCTTGCTTTCAGAGATGTTGTTGTCGAAGTACTTACCCTTGTAGTGCTGGGCCGGGGCAAATACCCCGGTTGAAGAGAGGGCGAACATCAGCAAGAACCCGAGCACGAAGAGCGGGAACTTGTCGAAGATTACCCGGCCCACGTTGACGCCCGGCGCATTGGACTCGCGCTTGACGTACCAGACCGATAGCCAGACCACGATGATCGGCAGCACCAGTACCCGTGTGATATTGAAGATTTCTGCAACCTTCAGGGTTTCGATGCCGTTGGGCTGATAAGCCAGGGCCGCGCCCGCCACCTGGGCGGAATTGAGGATGCCGGTGCCCGCCCAGGCGCCGAACTGCACATGCCCCATGTTGAGCAGGTGACCGATCACCGGGAAGAGAAACATGCAGCCCACACCCCAGAGCAGGATGGTGCCGATAGTGTAAGCGATCTCCACAGATTTGGCCTGGACCACGGGCGCGGAGGCCACCGTCGCCGATACCCCGCAGACCCCCATGCCGGCGGACAGTACACCGCCCATGGAGTTGGGAATGTTGCGCCGGCTGCCCATCCACAGCACCAGTCCCACGGAACCCAGCACGAAGAAGCCGATCATCACCACCGACAGGGCACCGAGCTGACGCAGTTCCGCGGCCGAGTAGAGCACGCCGAGCAGAATGACGCCGGTCTTCAGGCCCAGGCGCGACAGCCGCACGCCGTTCTCGGCCCAACGGGGTACCTTGAACACGTTAACCACAATGATCCCGGCCAGGATGCCCAGCACCACGTAGTTGAGTCCCAGTACCTGGTGCAGGTACTTGTCGGCCATCACCGGTCCCAGTGCCTTGGACAATACGGCCACCAACGGCGCGGCGTACCAGCGGATCAGCATGGCGAGCAGCAGGATGAAAATCCCCCCGGCCACCGTGGAGAGGTAGTAGTCCAGATTGCCCTCTTGGTGTTTCCCAAAGAGATGCCAAAGCCCGACCAGGGTGGCAATGCCACCAACGGTGTAGGTGAGGCTGACGATTTCGCCGACGGATTTGGAAATTTTCAGATACTCAATCAGCCCCGCCTGCCAGCCGAAGCTGGCGCTGGCGCCAATGGCGAGCATGACCACGCCCATGATGAACAGGGCCGGATGCCTGTGGGTATAGACCATAGGTTGACTCCTCCGAACAGTGCTTGGTGGTACCGGCAGAGCGGCTGCCGGCTTGTTGTTGTCGGAGAGGAAACGCTGGTCGGGGGGAATTTATTCCCGCATTGAACCCGCTGGAGCGGGATTTGGGGTGGCGGGGCCGCTCAACCCAGGCAGGGCTTGGCGCCGGACCTGGCCTCGTTGAGGGCCACCACTGCCGCCGGATCCAGGGGCAGGCGCTGCAGGGTCAGGCGGTGGACCACGGCGGCGGTCCGGGCCAGGCGCTCCGGGTCCATCCCGGTGGCAACCAGTAGAAAGCGGGTGCCAGCGGCCTGCCACTGGTGCAACACCTGCCCCTGGTACTCCACGCTCTGCAGCGGCGTCTCCAGACTTTTGACGGTCCGGAACAGGGTGAGGGAGACCGTGCAGCCATGCCTGCCTTCGTAACCTACGTGGATGCCCACGCCCTCCGGCAGTTCGCTGATGCCGCTGAACCGCAGGTCCACGGGGCTGAGGTCCGGGATATAGGCATTCAGATTGAGTTGGGTGAGGCTGCTGGATACCGCGTGTGCCGATCCTTCGGAGCTTTGCTGGCGATTGGCCCGCCAGGCCGTGTGGGCCGCCAGGGTGAGGGCGATATCACGGTCTTCCGGCGTGCCAGCGTGATGCCGGTCCACGACGACCACCAGCAGTGCGCCGATCAGGCCGAGCAACATGGCCGCAAATGCCGCATAGCGCACCCGGGCCCGGCGTGGTTTATTGGCCTGCAGCGGACCGAAGCTGGGCGCCGAGGCGGCCACTGCGGCCTTCATGGCGGTGAGCACGGCCACCTGGTGCGCCAGATCCTCGTTTTCGGCCACCGCACGCGCAACCTCGGCCGCGTCGGCAGCGGAGAGTTCGCCGTCCACGTAGGCGTTGAGGGTCGGCCAGTCTATGGGGTGATTCATCGGTCTCTCATCTTCATCCGCAGGCGGATGGGCAGGGTGCGTCGGGCCCCGCCCAGTTCGGTGAGCAGCGCCTCGCGGGCCCGGCTCAGGCGGCTCATCACCGTGCCCACCGGTACCTGAATCAGGTCGGCGGCCTCCTGGTAACTGAACCCGGCCATATCGACCAGGACCAGGATTTCGCGATGGTCAAGCCTCAGTCTGGACAAACCGTCGCGAACCGCAAGCTGGTTGAGCTGGCGGTGCTGGAAAGAGAAAACGTCCGGGGTCGGCCCGCTATTCCCCATTCCGTCAATTTCTTCATCGGCCAGTGACTCCACCACCGGGCTACGGGCCTCCCGGCGCAACTGGTCGATATGCAGATTGCGCAGGATGCGAAACAGCCAGGCGCGGTAGGCCGGTTCATCCTTGGGCGTCACCGAGGCGGTGAGCGCTTTCAGGGCACAGCTCTGGACCAGGTCGCGCGCCTGCTCCATCTGGCTGGTCAGGCTCACGGCGTAGCCCAGCAATCGGTCCAGATAGGGCTCTAACCGGTGGGTGGCAACGCCCGCACCCTTCTGGTACACAGAATCGTCCATTGTTTCCCCTCCCCTGCAACCGGCCTGGTTATTGTTCTGGGGCCGGCATATCGTTCCGCGTAGCGCGGCAATTGTCACCCCCGATTGTCGGGATCGCCTCACGGCGCTGTCAATTCCCCCTGCGTGAGTAGGCGCACTGATCCGGTGCAATTGATGGCCATCAACTGGGCGTCGATTACCGGCTCTGTGCTGTTGCCACGCGGGCAAGGGATTGCCTAGAGTTGGCTGGGGATTTCTGACCGAATTGGTTTGGATTCATCCGGCTTCGGTTTTCTGGCAGTCGGGCAAGGGGGTTGCGGTGGTTACCCGATATGAAGGCACCACAGAGTTACCTGTGCGCTTTGCACTACACCCGCATCGATCCATGAGCTGGCGCGGCGCCAAGTGGCTGCTCGCCGTGCTGGTGGCAGGTTCCGGGGCGGTGGCTGCCTACTTCTGGTCGCTCGGGGCCTGGCTGGTGCTCCCCTTTGCCGGGCTGGAGGTGGCGCTGCTGGTGGTGGTTTTCTGGGTGACCGGCTGCGCCAATCTGCGCCGGGAACGGGTCGAGGTGGCAGAGGTGTCCGTCTCGGTCTGCTGCGGGCGGCGGGGCAGTGAACAGTGTGTGCAGTTTCCCCGTGCCTGGGCGCGGGTGGTGCTCAGCGAAGACCCGCGCGAGTGGTATCCCAGCCGCCTGCTGTTGCGGGCGCACGGGCGGGACGTGGAGATCGCCCGCGACCTCACCGACCCGGAGCGTCGGGAGTTGGCCGCCGAACTGGCGGATTATATTGGCCAAGGGTGGCGTGCCACGCGGTATAGTGGCGCCATCGCTTCACCTGCGGAGGTGGTTTGATGTCCATGGTTTTGCGGTGCCGGCAACTCGTCTGCGCCTTCGCTGTACTGCTGGCCGCCCTGCCCGCGCGGGCCGAATACGGTCTCAACTTCCCGCCACCCGCATCGCCCGGTGCCCGCCAGATTTTCGATATTCACATGCTGACCTCCACCATCGCGGCGGTGATGACGCTGCTGGTGTTCAGCGTTGTCTTCTTTGCCATCTTCCGGTTCCGCAAGAGCACAGGCTATCAGCCGGACCAGAATTTTCACCGCACCTGGTTCGGGCGCTGGGCCTGGATTCTGGTGCCGGCCATGGTGCTGAGCGTCGACCTCACCATTGCCGGATCCGCGCAGAAGGTACTGGAAGCGGTCTGGGTGGTGCCCAAGGACCGCGACATGCTGGATGTGAAGGTGGTCGGCCACCAGTGGTTCTGGGAGTTCGAGTACCTGGATCAGCAGGTGAAGATCGAAAGCCGCTTCACACCGGAAGATGAGGCCGGGGGGCACTTTCTGCGCGCGGTGGATCACCATTTGGTGCTGCCCACCGGCGTACCGATCCGTTTTCTGCACACCTCAGCCGATGTGTTGCACGCCTTCTGGGTGCCGGAACTGGGATTCAAAAAGGACGCCATACCCGGCTACGTGACCGAGACCTGGGCCGAACTCAACCGGGAGGGGGTGTTCCGGGGCCAGTGCGCCGAGCTGTGCGGTACCTGGCATTCGCGCATGCCACTGGTGGTGGAAGCGGTGAGTCCGGAACGTTTTGAACAGTGGGTGGGTGAGCAAAAAGTGGCCATGGCGCAGCGCGAGGCCGAGGCTCAGTCCGACAAGACCTGGGCCTTCGAGGAGCTGCGGGAAAAGGGTCGCGCCCTCTACAACGTCAACTGCGGCACCTGTCATCAGCTGAATGGTGGCGGTCTGCCACCCGCATTTCCTCCGCTGAACGGCAGTCCGATTGTCAACGGGCCCATTGAGGCGCACATCAGCATTGTGCTGCATGGCAAACCGGGTTCGGCCATGCCGCCCTGGGGGCAGCTCAACAACCTGGAGCTGGCCGCCATCATCACCTATGAACGCAATGCCTGGGACAACCATACCGGCGATGTGGTGCAACCTCGGGATATCGAGGCTGCCCGCAACGTCGCGAGGAATTGAGCATGAGTTACGCTGCCACTGACGCCGTCGAACACGAACACCACGGGGCCCCGGCCGGCTGGCGCCGCTGGCTCTACAGCACCAACCACAAGGACATCGGGACCATGTACCTGGTGTTCGCGCTGATCATGCTCTTTCTGGGCGGAATCAGTGCCATGGCGATCCGCGCCGAACTGATGTTCCCGGGACTGCAACTGCTGGATCCGGACCTCTACAACAATATCGTGACCAATCACGCGTTGATCATGATTTTCGGGGCGGTGATGCCGGCCGGCGCCGGGATCGCCAACTGGATGATCCCGCTCATGATCGGCGCACCCGACATGGCCCTGCCGCGCATGAACAATCTCAGTTTCTGGATCCTGCCGGCGGCGGGCACCATGTTGATGCTCTCCTTCCTGGTGCCGTTCTTTCCGGGCGGTGGGACTCAGATCAATACCGGCTGGACCATCTATCCGCCGCTCTCCACCCAGGTGGGGATGTCCATGGATTTTCTGATCTTCGCCATCCATCTGCTGGGGATCAGTTCGGTGCTGGCGTCGATCAACATCATCGTCACCATTTTCAACATGCGCGCCCCGGGCATGACGCTGTTCAAGATGCCCATCTTCTGCTGGGCCTGGCTGGTCACCGCGTTCCTGCTGATCCTGGTGGTGCCGGTGCTGGCCGGCGGCGTGACCATGCTGCTGTTTGACCGCCATTTCGGAACGAGCTTTTTCAATGCCGCGGGTGGTGGGGACCCGGTCCTGTTCCAGCACCTCTTCTGGTTCTTTGGCCACCCTGAGGTCTACATCCTGATCCTGCCGGCCATCGGCGCGCTTGGCCAGGTGATTCCGGCCTTTTCGCGCAAGCCGCTCTTTGGCTACCCCTCCATGGTGGGCGGGATGCTGGTGATCGCCACCCTGGGCATGGTGGTCTGGGCGCACCACCAGTACACCGTCGGCATGTCCCTGGGAGCGGTGAACTATTTCATGATCGGCACCATTCTGATCTCCATTCCGGTGGGGCTGATCATCTTCAATTTCATCGCCACCATGTGGCGTGGGGCAATGACCTTTGAGACGCCTATGCTCTTTGCCCTGGCCATGGTGCTGCTCTTCAGCTTCGGTGGCATGACCGGCGTGATGCTGGCGGTGATTCCCGCCGACATGCAGTACCACGACTCCATGTTCGTGGTCGCCCACTTCCACTATGTGCTGATCCCCGGGGCCATCTACGGGCTCTTCTCGGCGGTCTTTTATTGGCTGCCCAAGTGGACCGGGCACATGTACAACGAAAAGCTGGCGAAGATCTTTTTCTGGACCAACGTCGTTGGCTTCAACCTCACCTTCTTCCCGCAGCATTTCCTGGGGTTGGCCGGGATGCCGCGCCGGATTATCGATTACAACGCCATATTCGCGGAATTCAACTACATCTCCTCAATCGGCAGTTTTATCTTCGGGCTGAGCCACCTGCTCTTCCTCTACCTCATCGTCCAGACCATCCGTGGCGGTAAGCAGGCTGAGGCGCGCGTCTGGGAAGGTGCCAAGGGGCTGGAGTGGGAAGTGCCTTCGCCGCCGCCGTTCCACAGCTGGGAAACGGCACCACAGATCCGCTGAGGAGTTCACCCGTGACCGAGGACAAAAAGCGCAAACAGAATATCCGCCTGGCCATCGGCCTGGGTGTGTTTGCCATCATCGTGCTCTTCTCCTCGTTCCGGATCTGGCACAACCTGCTGGAGGCATCGGCACGATGAGTGCGCCCCACAGCAACCGGCGCACCGCCCTGCTGTTGGGTGGGGTGGTGCTCGGGATGTTCGGCTTTGGCTTCGCGCTGGTGCCGTTGTACGGGCTGCTGTGCAATGCGTTGGGCATCCCTACGGCCGCAACGGTCGCCACCCCCTCGCAGGTTGCGGTCTCCCCGGTGGTGGGCAGTGACCGGACCGTCACCCTGCGCCTGGATACCAATGTCAGCGGTGAACTGCCGTGGGATTTTGAGGCGCTGACCCGGCGGCTGGAGGTGGAGCCGGGCAAAAACTACGAGGTGCGGTTCCGGGTGCGCAACCGCTCGGCCATTCCCCTGGTGGCGCAGGCACTGCCCAATGTGGTGCCCTGGCAGGCTACCGACTATCTGATCAAGACCGAATGTTTCTGTTTCCAGGAGCAGCCACTGCAGGCGGGCGAGGAGCGGGAGCTGGTGCTCCGGCTGGCCATTTCGCCGCAACTGCCGACCGACTACTCGGCGGTAACGCTCTCCTACATCTTTATGTCGCATGCATCCGCAACAGCCCCACACCGGGGCGACGGGGGGAAATCCACATGAGTCACGGCGGACCCGGAGCCTATTTCATTCCCGAGCCGAGTCGCTGGCCGGCCATTGCCGGTGGCTCGCTCTTTCTGCTGCTATGCGGGAGCGCACTGGCCATGAACGGTGTCGGTACGCTGGGCATGCCGCTGATCCTTGCCGGCTTCGCCCTGGTGGCCGTCTTCATGTTCGGCTGGTTCGGCGATGTGGTGCGGGAAAGCCTCTCCGGAAGCTACAACGGTAAAGTAGACCGCTCCTTCCGTCAGGGCATGTTCTGGTTTATCGCCTCGGAGGTCTTCTTTTTTATCAGCTTCTTCGGCGCGCTCTTCTATATCCGAAACATTGCCGTGCCCTGGTTGGGTGGGGCTGGCTATCTGAGCATGTCCAACGAACTGCTGCACAGCCAATTTTCCGCCGCATGGCCGACTGCTGGACCGGGCAATCTGGGGGGGGAATTCTCGCCCATGCCGGCCTGGGGCATTCCGGCGCTCAACACGCTGATCCTGCTCTCCAGCGGTGCCACCATCACTTGGGCGCACTGGGGTCTGAAGCTGCAGAAGCGTGCCTATCTGGTGTGGGGGCTGGTGGCGACCATCTCCCTGGGCGCGCTCTTTATCGGCCTGCAGGCGTTTGAATATCACGAAGCCTACAAAGAGCTGAACCTCACCCTGGAGTCGGGCGTCTACGGCTCGACCTTTTACATTCTCACCGGTTTTCACGGCATGCACGTGACCCTGGGGGCCATCATGCTGCTGGCCATCCTGCTGCGCAGCATGCGGGGTCACTTCAATCCGCAGAACCACTTCGCCTTCGAGGCGGTTGCCTGGTACTGGCACTTTGTGGACGTGGTCTGGCTGGGGCTCTTTATTTTCGTCTACTGGCTGTAGTGGCCGCCGGTGCGCGGTGTCCTCCGGTTCCCACGAACCGCAGGCATCAGCGCCCGTGTGGTTCGATCAGGCCGAAGTAGTAACCGCCCATCAGCATGGCGAAGAGGATCAGCGACAGGGTGATGCGGACGGTGAGGGCGCGCACGACGTGGGTCTGGCTTTTGTCGCCATCGTCCTTGGCCAGATAGTACATGCCCTGAGCCAATGAAAAGACGATGAAGGCCACGATCAGCAACAGCGGAATTTTGATGACTAGGCTCACTGGTTGCCTCCTTCCCCGCGCGGGTGTCAGGATGTTTTACGATCCTCCTAATTGGCATGGGATGCAAGAGGCAAAACCCCGCAGTGTTCGCTGACCGACGATTCAGACCCCGTCCCCTGCTCACCCTGTTCTTCGCCCTGATTATTGCTGGATGCCTGATCGCAGGCATCTGGCAGCTGGGGCGGGCGGACCAGAAACAGGCCATGGTGCTGCAGCACACCCTGCGCATGGTGCAGCCACCCGGCGCGCTCGATCATTGGCTCGACAGCCCACCCGATGAGGTGCGTTACCAGCCGGTGTTTGCGCGCGGCGTGTTCCAGGCGGACCGCCAGTTTCGTGTCGGACCGCAGCGCCACAACGGCCGGGTCGGCTATCACTGGATCACCCCCCTGCGGACCCACAGTGACCGGTGGCTGTTGGTGGATCGCGGCTGGGCGGCAGAGACGAGTGCCGATGCCGCCCAGGTGCCGGCAGGGGAGGTGACGGTCACCGGCTGGCTGCGCCCGCCGCGGATTCCGGGCATGCGGCTCTCCCCCGTGGAGCCGGAAAATCCCTGGGCGGTACCCTGGGTCTTCGAGGACCTGGAATGGTTTGCGGCGCTGACGCGGATGGCGCCACTGCCGTTTGTGCTGCAGGCGGCTGTTGATGCACCCGGCGCGCTGGTCAGCGAACCGCCCCCACCGCCGCGGGGTCCGGAGATGCACTACGGTTACATGGTGCAGTGGTTTGCATTTGCCCTGATCGGTATTGCGGTCTGGGTGGTCCTCTCCCTGGAGAAACGAAGCCCTTGAACAGTGAATCGCTCAATTCCACGCAGGTACGCCGTGGCCGCATGGTGCTGGCGACGCTCGCGCTCCTGTTCGGACTGCCGTTTGTGGCCGCGGTCTGGTTCTTTCTGCATCCCGACATGCTGCCGGCGGGAACGGTGAATCGCGGCACCCTGGTCCAGCCCCCGGTGGCCGTCGGTCGGGCCGCAGGTCTGGGTCTTGAAGGCTACTGGACCATTGGATATCTGACTCCCGACCCCTGCGATGCCGCCTGCGGCACCCGTATCCACCAACTGGGCCAGGCCCGTCTGGCCACGGGCGTGGAGCGCGATCGGGTGCGGCGCCTGGTGTTGCACCCGGGTGACCAGGTACCCCCGGTGGCGGATTCCCGGATCGTGGTGGATGCCGCGCAGGCGTGGCGCCCGCTGCCCGGGGGCCTGGAACCCGGCGCCTATTTCATGGTGGACCCCATGGGCCGGCTGATGATGACCTATGCACCGGATCAGCCCGCCGACGATCTGCTGAAGGATCTGCAGCGCCTGCTCAAGGTGTCCAAAGAGTGGACAGTGAACCGGGGCCGGTGATCAGCCGGGTCTGCGCCGCAGCAGTTGGCGCAGCATCACCACCACAAACAGCACCCCGCCCACGACGGCAATCAGGCCGCCAGCCCCCATCACCCCCCGGGCGGCAAGCTCCAGCCCGCTGAGTGCCTCGCCGCTGGCCACGGTCTTGCGCGCGCCGCCGGCCAATCCCAACAGTGCCAGGCCGGTCACATGCAGCAACTGACCGCCGGCGTAGCACCAGGGCTGGGTGTAGGCGAGGCGCCCCGTCACGGCGCCGAACCCCAGACGGGGCAGAAGTTGATAGGCGGCCCCCATCAGCGCCAGGGTCACCCCCACAATGGAGCCGTGGTAGTGGGCCGGCACCCGGGTGTCGGAGCCGCTCAACAGAAACCCGAGCACTCCGCCCACCACAAAAAGCAGCAGGGAACCGATCAGGGCGATACGGGATGGATCCCGCTTTTGGGCAGAGGCCCGATGGCGCACCATGCCAACCAGTAACAACCCACCAACCGGCAGGGCGGGCAACAGGCCGCCCCAGCGCATCAGCTCGGTGAACGCCGCATAGCGCCAGGCGGATTCGGAGGGCCATCCCAGCCCCAGGACCAGGGCACCGAGAATGGGCAGTACCCCGGCAGCCAGCCACCGCCGATGCGTGGCCGCCGAACCCGCTGCCGGCGAGCCGGTTGCCGCGGCGAGCCACAGCCAGGTGATCAGCACCAGCTCGGCGTAGGCGAACTGGAGCGTATGTCCGGCCCCCCAGAACAGCCGTTCGAAATCGGCGGGTCCGATCCGGCCGAAGGGCAGCGCAAACGTGTCGACCAGAAAGACCAACAGGGCACTCGCAATGCCGGCCGCAACCACTGCCGTACCCGTGCCAAACACGGATTGTCGCTGCAGCCGCAGGATGGCCGGCAGTCGCATCAGCACCTGCACCGCCACGCCCACCGCAAACAGCAGCAGTCCCCCGAGAAAGACCGGGTGCTGGATCACGGGAATGTAATTGTTGAGCGACGGCTCGCCACCGGTGAGGGGGCCACAGGCAACGATCAGTGCGCCCAGCGCCGCGAGGTACAGCGCCATGCGGTTGGCGATGGGCTGGCGTCC
>JBNLBB010000039.1:0-19379 GCA_050302415.1 Gammaproteobacteria bacterium
CAGCCCGTCCGGTTGCGCTGCGGCCGGAGGAGTATCTCCAAGAACTCCGACGCCGTCACCGTTGGCGCCGCTGCTCGAGATCCCGTAGTAGACATTAATATTGGCGCTGATATCCCAGTCGTTCTGCTTGGTGGCAGCGGTGAAGTTAAGAGAAGCCGGCAGCAATCCGTTCTGTACCGACTGCGAATCAGTAATATTGCCATTCTCATCGACGGATCCAAGGCAGGCCAATCCAGCAAGAGTACCGCCACCGGCATCCAGGTCACTCGCGCTGCAGTTGGTCTGCACGAAAAAGGCATTCACGTTACCGGACAGGGTGATGTCCCAATCACCAGCCTTGATGGCGCCGGCTGCCTGGGCACTCGACCCGAATCCGCACAGGGCGGCGGCCACGGCCGCGGCGACGCCTGACCTCTTATAAATGTTCATAATTTCTCAGCCTCCTGATCATTTTGCTGTGTGTTTCCCTCACCATCCGAACACGCCCATTTCCCGGGAGCGGAGGCCCCCGGCAATCAATTGCGGCACGGGTCCGTCGGTGAAGTCCGGTACTCCATCGCAACGGGTGTGCCACAAATTATTTTCCTCATGGATTCAAATACTTATTACTTTTGATGAGCCGCGCTTGAGGGTCAGGCGGGCGATTCGTCACAGGGTTGCAACAAAGTGTCGTGGCTGACTGGTGAGCAGAGTGTCTTAGAAATGGACCAAAAAAGAAGCGCCCCTACAGCCAAATGGTGAAGGGGCGCCAATGAGGGCTAGAGGGAGGAACTGACTAGAAACTGAATTGGTTCAGGTGCCGGGTGCCACGTAGGAGAGCCCGTGCTGCTTGAAAATATTTTCGATCGTTCCGTCGCGGCGCAGGGATTCCATAACTGTTGATACTGTTTTGGCGAATTCTTCTTTGCCGGAGCGAACGGCGACTCCGACATCCCAGTAGGAGACGGCCACACCTTCCAACGACATCTGGGCGGTGCGAAACCGATCAGCATCCTTGCCTGAAAGTACCCCTTCCACGTGACTCAAGGGTCCCATCACTGCATTGACTTCGCCACGGCGCATTGCAGCAACGGCTTCGTCCGCACTCATATAATGAGCCACATTTCCCCGCAGGGCACCGCCATAGATACTGGTCAGGTAATGGTCGGCAAGCGTATCCAGCTCAACGCCGACTTTGTGTGTGCGAAAGGTATTCAGCCCACTCAACTGTTCGATGACCTTTCCGTCATAAACCACCGCAATCCGCTCACGAAAATAGGGAGCAAATATCTGGACACGGTCATTGTCCGCCGCCAGCACTGGGTCAACCGGCACATGCATCATGATGTCGGCGGTACCACTACCGAGGTAATGACCCTTCCAGACCATATTGCGCAGATCATCCCCCACCGATTCGTCAGCAGTGAACGGCATGAGAGATACCGGCACCCCCAACAGTTTGCCGATGGCTTCCGCAATGTCCACGTCCACTCCGGAGATCCGGCTTTTCTGCTTGAACGAAAAAGGTTGATAGTCGTTGTAGACGGCGATACGCAATACGCCACGCTCGCGAACTTCGTCCAAGCCATCCGCCATACCCGCTTGTCCCGCCAGCAGCAGGAAACACGCCATCAAGCCACGAACTCTATTGCTCCACATGTTTAGTCTCCAGCCAGCTACGGATCGCCCACAACGCCTCCTGGCTCAGGTACTCCGACATCTTTGGCATGTAGGTGATTCCGTTTCGGATTGCTCCGTTTTGCACACGATAGGCAAACCATTCGTCACCTTCCGCCCCCTCCGGCAGCAGTCGGAGATCGGGGGCGATACCGCCGGAAATGGCGTCAATGCCGTGGCACCGAGCGCAGTTCTGATTGTAGGCGGAGGCGCCAATCTGGATTGCCAGCTCATTACCCGAGTAGGGATTCTGTTCGCGCCACTCCTCACCCAGCGGGTCGAGGCCGTCTGTATTGACGGCTTGTGGCGTAGCGCTGCCTGCCGCATGCGCCGCGAGCGAAAGCCCGGCCAGAAAGGCGGCTGCCAGCAATCGGGTCTGGGAAATTGTCATCTGCATGTTCATTGTCTCTCCACACGGTCATTACCGCTCGGTGGCGGCCGCGGCAGGAGCAGGCACGGCCACATTCAAGGTTCTGTTCGGCTTCTCTCAAACGAGCGATCTGCCTCCTCACCCTGCTGTCTGTGAGTGGGTGCGAAGTCCGGCGCTCCTGTGAGGGCGCAACTGCAGAAGTCGTGCCACAGTGAAGCATTTCAACGCCAAGGTTGAATGAATCGAGGATATCGGGTGCTGCACCAATGAATTTCTAGGGGTATTCGCCTGCTTGCCAGCTGGTTGGCGCAAATCAACCACCGGGTTCGGTTGATTTCATGCATTCAGCGACCCGTGATCTGGTGAGACAGAGTGTTTCAATTTCGCGCCAAACCTGATGGTTCAACTTCTGCGAAGGTTGGCAAAACGTTTGGCGCCGTTCTTGCTAGTTGTATGGCCTGATACATCCTGGCGGAAGGCCATGCAGGAACACACACCCATCCGATCTGGCACATTGAAGGAAGAACAACCAGCGCTGCTGCTGACCGGTGACGGACTGGTCAAACGTTATGGAGCTGTCACCGCGCTGGACGGCGCCTCCCTCCATGCGGCACCTGGTGAGTTCGTTGCTTTGTTGGGTCCAAATGGCGCGGGAAAATCCACCCTGTTCCAGATCCTTTCCGGGTTGTTTCAGGCCGACGGCGGCGAACTCATGGTGTGCGGGTATAACCCCAAACATGAGATTGTTGCTGTACTGGCGAAAATCGGGATTGTGTTCCAGCAGATGACGCTGGATCTCGACCTGAGCGTGCGTCGCAATCTGCTGTTCCACGCGCGCCTGCATGGTCTCACCGGCAGGGAAGTGGACGTGCAGATCCAATCACTGCTTCGCCAGTTCAACCTGGAAGAGCGGCAGCACCAGCCTGTTCGCCAGCTGAGTGGCGGTTTTCGGCGGAAGGTCGAACTCGCCCGGGCGTTGTTGCATCAACCCAGACTGCTGTTGATGGATGAGCCGACCGTAGGTCTTGACCCCGCCTCGCGGCAGGATATCTTGCGTACTGTTCATGAACTATGCAGCAACCAGAAGATGGCCACCCTGTGGGCTACCCACCTGGTGGACGAGGCGGAGAAAGCGGATAGGGTTGTCATTCTGCATCACGGACGAGTGGTGGCTGAGGGGACGCCCGCATCCATCATCAATTCCACAGGCGCCGATTCCTTGCAGGCAGCTTTTCTGAAACTAGTACACGACCCCAAAGAGGATTGATTCACCATGTCCGGTTTTTGGATCAGAAGTAGACGGAGTTCCCTGGTTGTCGTTATTGCAGCCGCCGGTTTTTGGTCGGCGCTCTCAATTGCAGGGACCAACCGAATTTTTGTGAGCAGTGAAAAGGATCATGCAGTGACTGTGCTGGATGCCACCAGCCTGCAATTCGTGAAAGCCATTCCTACCGGGGAACGACCGCGCGACATGCAATTCAATGCGGACCGCTCGCGGTTGTACGTCATGTCAAGTGACTCCGGACAGATCAATATCATCGATCCGGTTGCGCTGCAGGTGGTGGGTACCGTGGAGGTCGGTGAAGACCCGGAAATGTTCGTACTTTCCAAAGATGGCACGCGCCTTTATGCCTCCATGGAAGAGGATGCCCAGGTCAGAGTCCTTGCGCTGGAGGATGGGCGTGTGATCGCGGATATCGAGGTGGGCGAGGAACCCGAAGGTATCGCGTTGAGCAGCGACGGACGCCATATCTACGCCACCTCTGAAGTGGCCAACATGGTCCACGTCATCGACACGGCCAGCCACGAGGTGACCGCAAACATCCTGGTCGGCAACCGTCCCCGACGTTTTGCGCAACTGCCCCAGGCCCATGAGCTTTGGGTGAGTAATGAGTTGGGGGCCTCGGTGACCATCATTGACACCCGGTCCAACCAGGTGACTGAAACCATCCAGTTTCACCCGAAAGGCTTCCGTGCAGAAGAGATCACCCCGGTTGGTGTCCTGCCAAACCGTGACGGGTCTCTGGTCTATGTCGCACTTGGACGGGCCAACCACGTGGCGGTGGTGGAGGCCGCAACCCGCAAGATACTGGACTATATCCTGGTGGGGAAAAGAGCCTGGAACCTGGCTTTCAATCGTGACCAAAGCCGTCTCTATGTGGTCAACGGGCTGAGTGACGACATCTCGGTCATTGATACGGCCAAACGCCGTGTACTCAAATCGGTTCCCGTAGGGCGGGTACCGTATGGCGTGGTGGTCGACGAATGAACCGGACGCTTGCGGGGCTGATGTTGTGTATTGCCTGTTTCCCCCTGTGGGTGCGGGCGGAGGTCGTGGATGTCGCGTTACTCACATGGCACGGAGCCCCAGAATATCATCCAGACCAGCTGTGGGCCCGTGCGCTCGGTGCACCTACGGGAACGCCTGAGGTGGGCGCCGAGGTCGCCCAGCGTGAATCCAGCTTCCCACTGAAAGCGATCGGCATGGAACTCAAGTTGCATCCGGTTGTGCTACAGGATCCAGGGGAAGCGGCCGCACAACTGGATCGGCTGGTGGCAGAAGGTTTGCATTACGTTCTGCTGGATCTGCCAGCCAGAATCATTGCTGATCTGGCGCAGAGCAATCACCAGCGGGATCTGCTGCTGTTCAATATATCAGCCCGAGACGACCGACTGCGCGGAGAGTGGTGCCAGCCCAATCTGCTGCACACCATTCCAGCCTATGCCATGCGGCACGACGCCTTGGCTCAATATCTGGTGAGCCGTAAGTGGCGGCGAATCTTGCTGTTGGAGGGACCACTCCCTGAAGACCGGGTTATGGCTGACTCGTTTGTGCGCTCATCCAAACGCCACGGATTGAAACTGATTGCGCGTCGGCAGTTCGTTGTAAGCAATGATCCGCGCGAACGGGACAAGGCCAACGTATCCCTGTTGAGCAGCGGCGATTACGACGTGGTGTTTGTCGCGGATTCCGAGGGCGAGTTCGCCCGCACCGTCCCGTATGCCACTCTGGCACCACGTCCCGTTGTCGGCGGCGAGGGATTTGCCGCCAGCGCCTGGCACTGGTCATGGGAGCGCCACGGTGCGCCACAACTGACCAGCCGCTTTGAGAAGCGCGCGAAGCGGCGAATGGGTCCGCGGGACTGGGCCGCCTGGATTGCCATCAAGGGACTGACTGAGGCGATGATACGCACTCGATCCACAGCCCTGTCCACGGTCTCCGCCTACCTGCAGGGCGATGAAATAGTTATCGACGGTTTCAAGGGCAACCGGGTCAGTTTCCGGGCGTGGGATGGACAATTGCGTCAACCCATGCTGCTGCACACACATAACCAAGTGATAGAGCGCACGCCGCTGGCCGGGTTTCTGCACCGCCACAACAACCTGGACACCGTGGGAACGGATGAGGCTGAAGGGTTGTGCATCAACCGGGGGAAACCCGACGCATGACGCCGCACCACGCGCTGACCGCCATGACCGCCATCTGTGGACGCGAGGTGGCCCGATTTCTGCGCCAGAAGGGGCGTCTGTTATCCGCGCTGGTGCGGCCTACACTCTGGTTGCTTGTGTTCGCCGCCGGGTTTCAGAACGTGTTTGGCGTCTCCATCATTCCACCCTACGAGTCCTATATAGAATATGAGGTCTACATAGTCCCGGGTCTGCTCGGAATGGTGCTGCTCTTTAACGGTATGCAGTCTTCGCTGGCGATGGTCTATGACCGGGAAATGGGGATGATGCGGCTGCTGCTGACCGCGCCCCTGCCGCGTTGGTACCTGCTGTTGTCCAAGCTGGTTGCCGGCACCGTGCTTTCGTTGCTTCAGGCGATGGCATTCATAGGTATTGCTCTGCTTTTCGGTATCGATCTGCCGGTGACCGGTCTGCTCTGGGCTCTTCCGGCACTGCTTCTGGGTGGCATGATGCTTGCCGCCGTGGGCCTGTTGCTGTCGGTCAATATCCGGCAAATGGAAAACTTCGCAGGAACCATGAATTTTGTCATCTTCCCCATGTTTTTTCTTTCACCTGCACTCTATCCCCTGTGGAAGCTTGAAGAGTCGGGGGCTGAAGTGGTGCACTGGATTGCTACGGTCAATCCGTTCACTTATGTGGTCGAACTGATCCGCTTTGCCCTGTACCAGCAACTCTCCATGGTTTCGCTGGCGGTCGTCACCGGCTGCACAGTGACCTGCTTTGTCCTGGCGGTGATCGGATACGACCCTCAGCGAGGCCTGATCCGGCGGCGGCAACAGGCAGGGTGATCTGGGGAAGACCTAGGATGAATTAATCCGCGCGAGGCGGGAAGGAGAGTATCCGACTGTCGAGATGCGGTCTCTGGTATCGTTCCGCCTGCCCGTCTCAATCGCTCAGTGCGGCGCTCCCGCAGACCCATCCACTGATTTCCCGGTGCATTCGGACCATGTCCACTTCCTTGATGGCGGGCCCCTCTTTTTGCAGGTGCACTTCATGAACCAGACGTGCTGGCGTTCCGGACAGAACGATGACGCGATCAGCCAGTTCCAGTGCCTCCCGAATATCGTGCGTCACGAATATGACCGATGTGCGGTGACGTCTCCAGATATCCACCAGTAACCGACGAAGGCGTTGGGCGTTGGGTTCATCCAGCGACACAAACGGTTCGTCCATCAGCAACAGATCGGGCTGGATCGCGAAGGCTCGCGCCAGCGCAACACGGCGTTGCATCCCCAGTGACAGCTGGCGTGGAAAGTGGTGTTCACAACCGGAAACCCCCAGTTCTGCCAGCAACTCATCCATATCGAGGTCATTGCTTGCCGCTTTGGGAAGTCCGAGCCGTATGTTTTGCCCCACCGTGCGCCAGGGGAGTAAACGGGGTTCCTGGAACATGTAGGCGATTCTGGGGTTGCGGGAACCCAGATCTATCTGCCCACTGAATCCGGTATCAATGCCGGCAACCATATTGAGCAGTGTGGATTTACCGCAACCGGACGGGCCGATCAGGCAGAGGAACTCACCATCTCTCACGTTGAATTCCAGGTTGGAAAGGATCACCTGTTCCGGTTTGTCCGGACCCGCCGGAAAACTCTTGCGCTCGATTCGGATTTGGGTCTGTGTCATGAGACAAACCATTTCATCGCCAGACATTGGCGCGCCGTTCCAGGGGCTTGAGCACCAACGTTTCCAAAACCTGGATCACCAGCACAAACGCGAGGGTATAGGCGAGGATGCGCGGCACATCAAAGAGCTGGAAAAAGAGATGCAGCTGAAATCCCATGCCATCACTTCGCCCGAGCAGTTCCACCACCAGCACAATCTTCCAGATCAGCGCCAGGCCTGAACGGGCAGATGCCATCAGATAGGGATAGAGCTGCGGGAGCACCACATGCCGAAGCGTCAACCAGTGACCGTAGCGATAGACCTTGGCCATATTGAGGTAACTTTCGTCGAGCGCTCGCGCGCCTTCACGCATCACCACCACCACATTGGGAATTTTGTTGACGGTTACCGCCAGTACCGCCGCCGCTTCAATCAGACCGAACCACAGATAGGCCAGGATAATGATGACCAGGGCAGGTATATTCAGAAAAAGCACCAGCCAGCTGTCAAAGAGCTCATCAAGCCACTGCAGGCGTCCCATGGCCACGCCGATCACCGCACCGAAGAACATGGCAAGGGTGAACGCCACCAGCACCCGGTAGAGCGTGATCGCCAAGTGGTGAAGCAACTCACCATGCAACAGTTCATCGAGCAATGCTTCGGCCACCACCCACGGCCCGGGTAAAACCGGGCTGGATTGCCACCACGCAATGGCCGCCCACAGCGCCAGCAGCGCAGCGACCGAAGCGAAAGACCACCAGGGGGTGCGTGCGTGCTTCACGCCTAGAGGTCAAAGCCGGGCCAGAAAGTGTCCGGATCCAGTTTTTGTGCCGAACCTACGAGGTCTTGTCCGCCAATCTCCTTCAGCAGATCAAACACGCGGGCGGCGTCCTGTCGGGTTTGTTCATCCCAGCGTCGTGGCGTTCCAGCACAATAGCCTTCACGCAGTCCTTTCTCGACTTCGGGTGATTCCGCCTTGGTCATGGAGGAAATTTCCTGCCAGACCGCTTCGTCGGTACAGAGCAACTGCTTGGCTATCCGTGATGCCTTCACCAGTGCCTGGAGTACCCGCGGATTCGCTTTCGCCCAATCCGCCTTGAAAACGAATCCGAGCAGTGGAGGGGGCGACGCTATCCCCAGTCGCCCCAGGATTTCATCGGCACCAATCAATTCATGCATCCCGGCCTGTTTCAGGCGAACCACGTAGTGCCAATAGTTGACGACCGCATCGATTCGGTTCGACAGAATTTGCTGATTGAGCAAAGGAGGAGCACCAAACACCGGCTCGTTGACCGATTTAAGAGACCTATTCAACTCACGGTGTGCAAGCGCTTGTAACAGTAGCCACGTTTTGTCCAGCGGCCCTCCGGCGATGCCGATCTTCCGGTCGCGGAGGTCGGCGATGGATTTGATCGGCGAGTCGGCCGGTACCACCAGCGATGCCACGGAGGCGGAGTAGGGCACGAATGACAGCTCATGCCCCTCACCCCGCTGCCGCGCAACCCAGACCCAGTCCGCAACAATCACATCCACTGCACCTGCCTGGAGGGCCACCTTGGCCGCCTGGGTCCCTGCAAAGTTGGTGATTTCCAGCGTGGAATACGCAGTTTCCGCCAACCGGTGGTTTTGGATGGTGCTCATTTCCCAGTTCACCGTTCCAAACTTGAGCAGCCCCAGACGCAAGGGAGTCGGGTCCGCCATGCTCGGAAGGACCCACAGTCCAACTGCCAGGAGAATGATCAATCGCCGCATCGCTCTACCTTTCCCGGTCCGATGCCCGGATTAAAACGACAACTCAGCGCCCGCGTAGAAGCTGCGCGGTTCGCCGGGGAAGTACCGATCATTACCGAACGCGAAATCCGCCCGTTCAGCATAGAGTTCGTCGGTGAGGTTCGTGACCCGGGCGAAGAGTCGCCACGCATCGGAAAGTTGATCGCTGACTCTCAAGTTCAGCAGATCGTGCCCCGGGTAGCTGTGCTCGTTGGCCGTGTCGGTGTAGTACTTGCCCATGTGCACCCACTCCAGCTCGGCGCGGCCCTGCTGCCGGAAGTTGAGCCCGGCGACCAGCGTGCCCATCCAGCGGGGCGCGGTGTCGATATCGTCGCCCTTGGTGATGTCGCCGCCAGTGGTGGCGGCGCTGAAATCGTATTCATGGCGGGCATAGCTGAGATTCAATCCGAAATCGAACCGCTCCGACGGGCGCAGTGCCAACGCGACTTCCACCCCTTGATGCCGGGTCTTTCCCCCGCTGACGTTTGCCCGGTTGTCATCCTGGAAGATCACGTCACGTTTGCGCATGACAAAGAGATTGACGTCATAATCCAGCAGCCCGCTGCCGCCCCGGGCACCCAACTCGAGGCTATCGAGCTGTTCGGGATCAAGATCCGCCACCTGCTGGCCTTCCTGCAGGCGATAGAGCTCACTGGTCTGCGGCGCACGGAAGCCGCGACTCAGATTGGCATAGAGACTGTGGTTGTCCTGCAGCCGATACACCAATCCAAGCTTCGGTGACAGGTTGGTGAATTCATCATCGCGATCTGCCGGACGGGTGTAACGGCAGCTGCTGGTTGCGTTGGGGCAGGGCGTGCCATCCTCCTGAGTGTTGCCATCGATCATACGATTGTCATAGTCATAGCGCGTCAGGTCCGCACGCAATCCGGTCGTCAGCTGCGTGCGATCCGAAAGGGACCACTCCGCGTGGACGTAAGGCGCCAGCACCAGGGCAGTGACTTCATAGTCGTAATGTTTGCCTTGGGGAAATCGGTTGCCAAAGCCGCCCGTTGGCAACTCCTGTGTCTCTTTGAGAAATCCCTGGGTGTATTCCAGGTCCACCCCAGCAATCAGCTCGTGGCCGGCGTCGAGAAGGTGGGTCCACTGGGTCTGGAGACCAATACTTTGGTGTCCGTTCTCCTCCAACGGATCCTGTGGCAGGAAGTGCTGCAGAAACTCCATCTCGACGTAACGCGCATAGGGCGTGAACGACAGTACATCGCCGCCCGCCAGGGGCCGGTCCATACGCAGTGAGGTGCGCAGTGACTTTACATTGCGGTAGGCCTCCGGGTCGAAGTTCTGCTCTACCAAATCTTCGTCCTTGTAGGCATCCTCGCCTTCGATGAAACCAGCGGTATCCTGTTGCAGGTTGGTCGCCGAGACCAGCAATGTGTAGTGCAGATCGGAATCCCCGAAATCGTGACGATAAGTCGCTTTTTGTTGGGCGAAGCCTGAGTCGTCGCGCCAACCACCATCGTCGGTCAGGTTGGCATTGAAACGATAGCCATGGTCTCCCTCTCCACGGCTGGTGGTTGTCTTGAGGCGATAGTATTCGTGGGGGCCAGCCTCCAGCGATACCCGATTGTCGTCGCCTTGGGCCGGAGCGGCGGAAAGCACATTGAGCACGCCGTGCATGGCATTGGAACCATACAGCGCGCTGCCCGGCCCCCGAATCAACTCGATGGCGCCTGCCTGTTCGGTGTTCAGCTCAAACAACTCGTTCACGTTGCAGAAACCTGATGCGCTGACGGGTATCCCGTCTTCTGCCATGAGAAAGGCGCCGCACGCCCCCGGGCCGGTGAATACCGGTGAACGGATGGCCGTGAGATGTTCCTGACCGTTGCCCCGACTGATCCAGGTGCCCGGTATGCGGGCCATGGTTTCATTGATATGGGTATGGCCGATCAATTCAATCTCTTCATTCTTAAGGCGGCCGGTGTTGCCAGCCAGATCCAGCAGCAACTGTTCCTGGCGCGTACCGGTTACCACGATCTCTTCGGTGACGCTGCTTTCAGCAAGGACATTGGCTGACCCGCTCAAAAGCACTGTCGCCACCCCCAAAGTGGCACCCACATGGCGCACACGAATTGCGATCTGATTCATTGCGTTCTCTCGCTGGAATGTCTGAAGTTGTTTGCCGTGTCACCCGCACATCCTTCACCCATCCCTGTGGCTTTGGGAAAGTGCAAACGATGTGCCAGTTACCGGTACGCCTTCAATGCCAGTTGCGATGGGGCCTGGAGCCGGAGCGACCGGTTGACGGAAGAGCTGAATCTGGCTGAATTAACCCGGAGTGGTGGATATCAACCAGCACCCGCAGCCGTGGCATCCAGCCCGTTCAACTGGTGGCGATCAATCCGGTAACGCAACACCATGCGCGTCACACCCAACTGCCGGGCAGCCGCTGACACATTCCCGCGGGTCCGCGCCAGTGCGCGTTCGATCAGCAGTCGCTCGGCTGCATCCAGGGTCAGACCATCGAGTGTCCCTTCATCTGAGGGGACGGAATGTGCAGGAATCTGTCCAATGCCCAGATCTTCGGGCTGCAGGGTACCTTCGCGATTAAGCAGCACCGCCCGTTCGACACAGTGGCGCAGTTCACGAATATTGCCCGGCCAGGTGTAGGCTCGGGCGGCAGCCTCGGCTGCCTTGGAGAGAGTCGGGCAACCGAGCCCGTAACGCGCTGCGGTTTTCTGCGAAAAATGCTCGATCAGTTGAACCACGTCATCGCCACGCGCCCGCAGGGGAGGGACGGTAACACTCAGCACGTTGAGCCGATAAAAAAGATCGGCACGAAAGGTTCCCTGAGCCACCATCTCCTGCAGCGGTCGATTGGTGGCTGCCACAAACCACGCGTTGGTGGTGACTTCGCGGGAACTGCCGATGCGCCGCAGACAGCGCCGTTCCAACACGGCCAGCAATTTGGCCTGCAGTTCCATCGGCAGTTCGCCGATCTCATCCAGAAACAATGTGCCTGACTCGGCGGCCTCAATCAGTCCGGAGCGCGCACTGTGCGCGCTGGTGAACGAGCCTTTCTCGTGACCAAACAGTTCCGCTTCGATCAGATCCTTGGGTAGGGAAGCGCAGTCCACGTGGACAAAAGGCTGATCCTTTCTTTGGCTTAGTGCGTGCAATGCTCTGGCCGAGACATCCTTGCCTGTACCGGTTTCTCCCTGGATCAACACCGTCGGAGGTGCCTCGCCCTCAGCAGATCCGATGCTGGCAACCTGACGTAGCTGGCGGATCAGATCGCGGGACGTGGCACTCGCCCCGACCAGTTCAAGCCCCGCCAGTTCGTGCTCCTGGCGCAGTTTCGCGTGGCTGTTGGAACGCTGCAGTTGCGATTGTTGGAGCACCTTTCCGACCAGTAGCAGCAGTTCGTCCAGATCCACGGGTTTTTTCAGGAAATCGTTGGCTTTGAGACGCATCGCCTCGACCGCGCTGTCCAGGTCGCCAAAGGCGGTCATCATCACGATGGCCATCTCCTGACCAAAATCCGCCCGCAATTCCGCGAGCAGGTCCAGACCACTTCCATCCGGCAACTTCACATCGAGCAGAATCAGATCGGGTTGCCCGGATTCGACTTCCGCTCGCGCGTCCGCCAAAGTCCCCACCTGTCGGCAATCGAATCCCGCCTTGGTCAAACGTTTTGCGACGGCCTGGGCAAACAGCGTCTCATCGTCGACCACCAGTACCTGCGGCTCTGGCGGGTTCAGGACTGCGGATTCAGTGTCTGGTTCGTTCAACAGTGTCATATCACTCTCCCCTCAAGCTGCCAGCGGCAAGTCGACAACGACGCAGGTTCCACCGTCTGTGTGAAGTTCATGGCGGATCTTCCAGGCATGGGCCCGCAGCGTTTTATAAGCAAAAGGAATCCCCAGACCGCACCCGTTGTGCTTGGTGGTGGGGCCGGGTTGCAGACTGTCAGGGTCTGGCTGGAAGGGCATGCCCGGACCGGAGTCCCGGATGCAGAGACGAATGCCGCTCTCCTCACGGCCAATCACCACCGACACCGTGCCGCCACGGGGAGACGCTTCGATTGCATTGATAACCAGACCAAACAGTGCCTGTTCGGCGAGATTGACGTCTGCCAGAATAGGAACCGCAGCAGTGTTGCTGCTGAACTCCAGCGTAACCCCGAGCTGCTCGGCCTTGGACGACGCCAGGATCACCAGCATCTGCATCATTTCTCCCAGATCCGCCGGTTGTTGATCCAACGGCTGAGGGCCCAGGTAGGAGAGCAGCGCGTGGACCCAGGCGGCCAGACGGTCGGCGGTGGAGATGATGGCTTCCCGCGACTCGACGATCTCCTGGTCACCGCTGTCGCTGTCCAGCAGCTGTGCCGTGGCCCGGATGCTCGCCAGCGGGTTACGTATGTTATGGGCGATCACCGGCACCAACGCGCCAAGCGCGGCCTCACGTTCCCGCCGGGCCAACTCCTGCCGCACCTGATCCAGCGAGGCCGCCATGTCGTTGAAGGCAACCGCAAGATTGCGGGTTTCCAAAATCCCGCTCACCGGTACCTTCTGGCCAATTCCCGACTCCTGAATCTGTTTGACGCCGGAAGTGAGCTCTGCCAGTGGTTGGATGGCCTTGGCGCGGACCAACGAGCGGGCGCGACTCACCAGCCACATGGCCAAGCATAGAATCAGGGCGGCGACCCAGGTCGCCCGCGAAATACTCTCGGCCCGACTTTTTTCCAGCAGACGGATTTCCAGAGCAAGCTGTGCCAACAGGCGTTGGTGGGCATCCGCAAACGGTTGCAGTACCGACTCGCGGAATTCCGGCCCCTGCAATCTCAGCCTGACCGCCTCGCGGGCCCAGGGGGCGGCCGTGGGCAGTGCTCGCAATGTGTTGGTGATCAGAAAGGCGCGACGGCTGAACTCCTCTAACGCCTCTTTTTCCTCCAGGCTCACCGATTTGGAAGTCAGTTGCCGCAAATCCTCTGCAATGACGCCCAGCCAGCCATCGGCCCGCGAGAGGACGCCCGAGTCAAGCATGGCCGCTGCGTGTACCAGATGGATCAATGCATCCTGAACGTTCACGGCAATTGCCTGTGCCGCCATCCCTTGGTGTTGCAAACGGTCCTTGGCGGCGTCGTAGCGGTCGAAATGCCAAACACCCGCGGCACCCAGTAACGCGGTTACCAGCACCAATGCCATGAAGGCACACTCGTGCCATAGCATCAGGTGCTGGAGACTGAGGTTTTTGTTGAACATGAGTCCCCTCCATTTCCGGTCCATCACGCTCTATACGGCCTGGGTCCGTTTACCGGGATAGAGTGCAAAACCCGGGCCTAATGGCTCAAATCAACCAAACATGGTTTCAAATCAAGCGTATGGGAAGCTCTACATGATTTACTTTGGCTGTATACACCCAGTCAAATGTGAGCCACTCTGTTTCATTTGAACCAGTTTGTCTCACGGGTGAAACAGGCGGGCGGGGGAGTAGGTGAAAAAAAAGCGGGAATAAATCCCGCTTGTAAGGGAGTGGTGGTCCTCGCCCACCTTCTCGAATGAGTTATCCGCCTGCAATCGGCGGCCAGATGGCGATCACATCACCAGGACTCAACGCCACATCGGCGGCATTTTTCGGTTCGTGATAGATACCATTGACCAACAGCAGATGCACCGACTGGGCGGGTACGGAAAATTGCCGGATCAGATCCGACGCGGTGGTCGCATCCCCAATCTCCACTTCCAGTATTCCGTTGCATTCTGCGGGCAGACACTCCTTGAGCGCCGCAAACAGTTTGAGGGTCACTTTGGCAGCCATGACGGATCAGGCAATGGTTTGCATGGTACCCAGATAGGCTTCCATGATTCGGGTGGGGTCGCTTTTCAGCCGGTCGCACCAAGTCCCCAGCCGGGCGCGTGACTGGATCAGTCCACGGAGCACGCCGACGTGTTGGGTCAGGCCGATACTGGTGGCACCCACCAGCCGGTCTTCTTCGAATTGCAGATTCAGGTAGCGGTAGGTGGAGGAATCGTACAGTTCCGCCTGGCTCCCGCCGTTCACGCCCATCCACTGCCCGAAAGAGCTCGATATGAGTCCTAGGGTATCCAGCACATTCATCACCAGGCAGCCCTGGTGCTCCATCTGGTTGCCCATCATGTTCAAGGCGGCAATCCGGCCATGCTCAACAGCCGTCGGTTGAATGGCCTGTACCACCGCAGTACCGGTGCTGAAATCCCGCCCCTGAGCCACATCGCCTGCCGCGTAAATATGGTCTACGGAACTCTGAAGTCGGCGATCCACCACAATTCCCTGATCAATCTCGATGCCGGTATCACGCAGAAAATCCACGTTTGGCCTCACCCCGGTTGCACTGATGACCAGATCTGCAGTGATGGTCTGGCCATTGGCCAGTTGTACGTTGACTGCGCCACCCTGCGCCGGTTCGATGGCGGTGACCTGGGTGGAGGTGTGCACATCCACTCCTTTGGTCAGACACCAACTCTTGATCATGCCACCCGCCGCGCTATTCATCATCCGCGGCACCATCCGATCACCCATCTCCACCACCGTGAGTTGCACGCCGCGCAGCGCCAAGGCTTCCATCACAATGCAGCCGATGAAACCGGCGCCCATCAGTACCACCCGCGACCCTTTACCCGCCAGTCCGATAATTGCGCGTGCGTCTTCCAAGGTCCAACAGCTCTGGACCTGAGGCAGATCAATGCCCGCAATGGGCGGGCGCGCCGGATGCGATCCAGTGGCCACCAGCAGCCGGTCATAATCGCGCTGGCCGCCGCTCGCGAGTTGCACTTGGCGTTTCTGGGGATCGACGCCGGTGACCGTATCCTGCAGCACTTCAATGCCGAGCTGCTGATAGTGGCCGGAATCCCGTCGCAGATAGGTTCCCGACTCATCGATTTTGCCGACCAGGAGATAGGGGATAGCCATCCTGGAGTAGGGGGGCTCGGGTTCTTTGCCGATCAGCACAACTTCCGCCTGTGCGTCGTTTGCTCGCAGGGTCTCCGCCGCCACCACACCGGCTGGGCCGGTACCAATGATTGTGTAACGCATTCCTTCAGAACCTCATCGCTTGATACGCAGGTGTGCTTGATTGTCGGATTTGGGTGTAGCCCCGGCCTGTTCTCAGAGGCCGGGGCCTACGCCCAATTGTCGTCCAAATTTCCCTGTTTTCTAGACTTTCAGACGTTTGAGGGTATCGGTGGTGGGGACACCGTTCGTATCCCAGCCCCGTACCTGGTAGTACTCCGGAAGCATCTTGCCGAGTTCATTCACCTTCCCCTTGGCTGGACCGGAGGGAGCGGGTTCGGTGAGTATCCGTTTGGGCAGCGTGTCATCTGCACTGCTCAGGCCGGCGGCCAGGTTGTATTGGCGTTCCATATTCCAAACCCGCTCACCCAGTTCGCTCAGACGGTCCACATCCCATTCACCATCGCAGGCCGCATCCACCTGTGGGGCGACGTCGGCCAGGGTCCAGGCAAACGAGGTGAAAATGCAGAGTCCGGTCGAATCCCAGGCTGCCGTGGCGTCCTGGAAGGCCTTGACCAGATCGGCTTTGCCCTCAGTAGCCAGCGGGTCGGTCTTGACCGGAATGCCAAGAATTTCCGACGCGATGGTGTATCCGCGAAGGTGACATGCGCCGCGGTTACTGGTGGCATAGGCAAGACCGATGCCCTGAATTCCACGCGAGTCGTAGGCGGGAAATTCCTGGCCTTTTACGCTCATGGAGAGTTCGGGCTTACCGTACTTGGCGCAGAACCGTTTCGATCCCAGGCCCAATTCAATGCCAAAACCTTCGCCTTTGCCGGTCATTTCCGCGGTTTTGGCCAGTGCTTCCGCCGATCCGAAATTCAGCGGCAACCCGCCGGTCTCATTGTCAGAAATAACACCGGTTTCATAGAGCTCCATGGCGGCAGCGAGTGTGACTCCGAAAGAGATCGGGTCCATCCCGTACTCATTGCAGAGAAAATTGGCATAAGTGGCCGCTTCCAGATCGTCCACCCCGGTATTGGAGCCCAGCGCCCAGGCATTTTCGTACTCCAGGCCACCGGAGGCACCCCAATATTTTGGGCTGGTTTTCACTGTGAAATGGTCTTTGTCCAGTTGTGAGACTCGGCCACAGGCAATGGTGCATCCAAAACAGGCTGCGTTCGTCACCAGGTTCGGTTTGCCGTCTGTGGCACGCGGTTCGTGCATGGCTTCGCCGGAGATCTTCGAGGCACCTTCAAATTGGATTTCCCGGTGGTTGCGGGTCGGCATCGCGCCCGATTCGTTGATGACGTTCATCAGCACCTGAGTTCCATAGGTGGGCAGACCCTGGCCAGTCACGGCATTGTCTGCCAGCACCTTCTTGGCTGCGATGGTAGCGTCCATGAAACGTTTTTTGTCTTTGACACCACCCACACCGAGCGTCCCGCGAATGGCGACTGCCTTCAGATTTTTGGAGCCCATCACCGTGCCGACACCGGAACGTCCCGCAGCGCGATGCCGGTCATTCACCACACAGGCGTACAGCACGCCGTTTTCGCCGGCCGGGCCAATGGACGCAATTCGGATTTGCGGATCCTGGTGGTGGGTATGTATCCAGTCTTCGGTATCCCAGGTCGATTTACCCCAGATTGGCGAGGCGTCGAGCAATTCGGCGCGGTCATTTTCAATCATCAGGTAGACAGGCTTGTCCGACTTGCCTTCGAAAATAACCATGTCCCAACCGGCAAACTTCATTTCGGCCCCGAAGTATCCGCCCGAATTGGAGCAGGCGATCGCGCCGGTGAGCGGCCCCTTGGTGACCACCTGGTAGCGACCGCCGGTTGAGGCCATGGTGCCGGTGAGCGGACCGGTGGTCATGATCATTTTGTTGTCGGGTGAGAGTGGATCCACTTTAGGATCGACTTCTTCGATATAGTATTTGGTCGCCAGTCCGCGACCGCCCAGATAATCTTCAGCCCACGCCATGTTCAGCGGTTCCGAGGTGCAGGTTCCAGCGCTGAGATTGACGCGCAGCAGTTTTCTTTGCCATGCCATCGTTTGGTACTCCCGTATGTTTTGTTGCTTAGCTGTGAATCAGGCGTGAGCCGAACTTTCGAGCGACGTCCGCCCGGCCCATTCGCGCATGCGGTCGTAGCCGGTCATTTCGGCATCGACATAGGAGATGGCGCCGGTGGGGCAGGCCTTGGCGCAGGCTGGATCTCCGCCACACAGATCGCACTTCATCACTTTGCCGGTCTGAGTGTTGTAGTTGATGGTGCCGAAAGGGCAGGAGATGGTGCACACCTTGCAGCCGACGCAGGCAGCATCGCTGACGAGTTTGGCGCCGGTCGCACTGTCCTTTGAAATGGCAGCCACAGGGCAGGCCTGCATGCACCAGGCTTCAGCGCACTGGGTGCAGGTGTAGGGGAGGTAGCGCCCCTCCTGATGAAATGCGAACACCTTTATTCGGGATCGGGCAGGATTGAACAGCCCTTCGTTCTCCATAGAACAGCTCATCTCACACTGAAGACAACCTGTGCACTTTTTGTAATCGATTAATAGCGACCTGTACATGCGACCTCCTCGCTGGAACGAATGATTTGCCAGTTCTACTGGCTGCATTTTTGGTGGGATTTTTCGGGGCAAGATTGATGCCAGAATCTTTTCCCCAAAATTTCATGTGGTTAGGCACCACTGGCCCACGGTCATGGCATTTGATTGACGCACATACGAGACAGAGTGTCACAGGGTTGCGACAGAGCCGAATTGGTGCGCCGCGGCAAACCGCAAATATGCGGGGAATTGCGTTTTTATTTCGCCCACTTACCTGCGTGCTCGCCTTCATCCGGGCCAGTGTCAAGTGTCTCGATGATCCGTACTATTGTCTCGTGCCGTCTCAAAACTGCAACGATCTCGGGATGTTTCGGGCCACCTCATCCAGTCTGCGGACAGGGTCCTTTTCATGCCTGTAAATCAACTATAGCCGGTTGTTTTTCCAGCCTTTTGACTGTTAATCTGCAAATGTCGTCGCGACGACATTTGCAGGCTGGCATGAGTTTTGATGGTAGTCGGCCGTCACCCGTTCAACCTTCAACAAGAGGTCAAGCAAAATGCATAATAGAGATTGGTCCAAGATGAGCCGCCGCGTGGGGCTGGCTGCATCGATCGCAGGGTCCCTCCTGCTGACGTCCACAGGCACTCAGGCACGTGTGACCGATAACGACATCCTGAATGACCAGAACACCACTTCCGACGTGGTTTCCTACGGCATGGGACCACACGCCCAACGCTTCAGCCCACTGAAAACCATCAACGCCGGCAACGTGAAACGGCTGGTACCCATGTGGTCGTACTCCTTCGGCGGGGAAAAGCAGCGCGGCCAGGAGTCCCAACCGCTGGTTCACAACGGCAAGATTTTCGTCACGGGCTCCTATTCGCGCCTCTTCGCCGTGGACTCGAAGACAGGAGAAGAGATCTGGGAATACAACCATCGTCTGCCGGAAGGGATTCTGCCCTGCTGCGACGTCATCAACCGTGGTGCTGCACTGTATGACAACCTGGTGATTTT
>JBNLBB010000040.1:0-19345 GCA_050302415.1 Gammaproteobacteria bacterium
GAACAAACGCATGGCACATCGGGATCACTATGGGAGCCAATAAAGGCAATATCGGTGCCAACGAATTCGCGGCCCGGCTTTTTGATATTTGTCAGCGCAGGAGGGCTGGCGCCACTCTATTTATGGGATTCGCAAATACACGTCGGGCACGGGTGGTTATTCCTATCCACCCAGGTGTTTCAAATGGACCGCCTACCAAGGAAAACCCAACTCCGGCATCAACCTGGTGATGGTTGGGGCCCGATTTGTTGCCCGGATGCGCGCTGATTGATCGTGCTCCTGCGCCCGCCGGGGACACAATCCAGGTGCCGAACGATCAATGACACCCCCACTCCGCGGGTTGGGGCGACGGAGGAATCCCAATCCTTGTGACTGGGTTTCCGCGCCTGTTGGGATTCGTTTTTCAGTTGGTCCAGTGGCTACCTGCACACAAAATCTATTGCAGCCCCGGCCGATTAAAACAAGAACACCCCAAAACGGGGTGTCTCTCAAAGCTACCGGCAAACCCAATTCACTTCCGTGGCATCAACACCGTATAGTCGAGGTCCAAAACCACTTCATCCCGATATTTCTGCTTCCCATCGACCTCGACGGTCGCCGATTCAAGCTCGCGGCTGTCTATGTTCTTGACCCCCACCAGGCGCAATCTCAGCGCACCCAGGTCGTTGCGCCCCGGTAGTTCCCAGCGCTCCAGCACTTCGGTCCAGGCATAGAAGGTGTCACCGGCAAAACTGGGATTGCAGTGCGTTCCGCCATTGATGGCAGCAATCATCATCGCGTTGCCCAGACCATTGAACGACAGTGCCCGACACACCGAGATCACGTGCCCGCCATACATCAACCGCTGGCCGAATCGGCTTCCCTTCATCGCGTGCTGATCGAAATGGACCTTGGCCGTATTCTGGTAGAGCTTGGTGGCCAGCGTGTGATCGCTGTCATCCACGGTCATGCCATCGATGTGGTCGATGCGCTCGCCCGGCTCATAGTCCAGCCAGGTGTGCGGCGATCCGGTGATGGCCGTATCGTATTTGTTACCGCTCAATCCCCGCGCCACCGCCAACTGAGTGGGTTCCACGTACTTCGGCAGCTCCGGAACAGCCTCTTCCGGGACGGCAGCCAGCGGATCACGCTTGTTCACCATCACCCAGCGCACCCAGCTCATCACCGGCGTGCCTTCCTGATTGATGGCAGTGGACCGCACGTAGACAATTCCGGTCTTGCGGTTGCTGTTCTCCTTGAGTCCGATCACCTCACTGCGCGCGCTCAGCGTGTCGCCGGGATAGACCACATCCAGAAAACGCATGTCGGCATAGCCCAGATTGGCCACCGCATTGAGCGAGATATCCGGAACGGTTTTACCGAAGGCCACGTGAAAGGCCAGCAGATCCTCCACCGGACGTTGGCGCAATCCGTGGCGCTGCGCCACGGTGTCCGCACAGTAGAGTGGAAATCGGCTCCCGGTCAGCCCGATATAGAGTGCCGCTTCACCTTCGCCGATGGTGCGGGGCGTGGCGTGAACCAATACCTGGCCGAGGGAAAAATCCTCGAAGAAGTTTCCCGACTGTTGCTTGCTCACGGCGCCTCCGTCCTAGGCTGCGAAGGCGAGCTTGCGCTCTTCGATCGCCGCGGCAATGCGCAGCATGCGCAGTGCAAATTCGACCTGCTCGGGTGAAAGCACCCGGCCGTCCAGTTGCGCCACGGCCTCGCCGCGGGCGTCCGCCTCCTCCATGCAGGAGACCACCGCCCTGGCGCGTTCCACGTCCTTCGGCTTGGGGGTGTAGGCTTCGTTGGTGTAGGGGAGCTGAATTGGGTGAACAACCGTCTTGCCGTCGAAGCCCAGTTCACGCCCCTGGCGACAGGAAAATTCACAGCTGTGCGCTTCTCCGAGATTGAGATGCGCACCGTCGATGACGGCCCGACCGTAGGCCCGCGCCGCCAGGATGACGCGCGCGAAGCTGCCGAGCAGACCGATCCGGTCCGGTGAGGAAAACGCCCCGATATGGCTTTCCAGGCTGTTGGAATTCATCACCAGTGCGGCCAGCCGTTGCGAGGAGGCGGCAATATCCTCGGCGTGCAACACCGAGAGTGGCGTCTCGATGGCGGCCATGAGCAGCACATCGTGGGCACCGGCAGCGTCCAGGTCCTGTTCGATGGCGTGCACGTCACTGCCGTGATCCACGGGCACAAAAACCGCGTCGACCGGCAACTTGGACACGAAGCGGACGTCATCGGAGTACCATTCGGTACCGCGCCGGTTGATGCGCACCACAATCTCCTGACCCCGGAAGCCTCCCGCTTTCAGGGTGGAGGCAATCTGCTCACGGGCCAACTCCTTCTTGGAGCGGTGGACGGTCTCTTCCAGGTCAAAAATCAGACTGTCTGCATCCAGGCTGCGTGCCTGTTGCAGATGGTGCGGATTGGCACCGGACACATAAAGCATGGTGCGGCGGGGGCGAATTGAATAATCCATGGTTCTTCTCCTCGGAAACTCTTATTGATCAGGACGCCTTGGCCTGTTCCACCAGCCGCTTCAGCTGGCTGCGGATGACCTTGCCGTTCTTGGTTGTGGGATAGCTTTCCATCACATGGACCAGTTTCGGGCGCTTGTAGCCTGCCAGATGCTCCTCGCCAAACGCCAGCAGATCCTGGCTGGTCGCCTGGGCGCCCGGCTGGAGGATGACACAGGCGGCCACCACGGTCTTCGACTTGTCCAGATCCTGGCCCACGGCCACGCAATCGGCCACCTCGGGGTGGGTCTTCATCACCCGCTCCACCTCGTGTGGTGAGATGCGGTAGCCAAAACTGTTGATGATGTCGTCCTTGCGGCCCAGGAACCAGATGTATCCGTCCTCGTCACGTCGCGCGTAATCGCCGGTAAAAAACCAGCCTTCATGCCGCGCCTTGGCGGTCTCTTCCGGCAGGTTCCAGTAGTTGAGGAAGAGGCCGGGATCATCGTCCGGGATACTGATCATGCCCTCTTCGCCGTCGGGCACCTCTTCGAGGTCGGCGTCCAGCAGGCGCACGTCGTGACCCGGCTGCGGAAATCCGGCCGAACCCGGGCGGATGGGGCGGAATTTGCTGTGGGAGATGTAGTAGGAGATCTCCGACATGCCGATCGCCTCGTAGACCTCCATATCGAAGCGTTCGCGCCAGGCCTCGAACATCTCGTCACTCAGGTGCTCCCCTGCACTCATGCAGTGACGCAGGCTGGGCAGGTCGCGCCGGCTGTAGTCGGTTTTCTGAATGATTTGACGGTAGATGGTCGGTACCCCGATGAACACGGTGCACTCATGCTTGGCGATCAGTTTGGGCCAGATCAAAGGATCGTTGGGGCCCTCATAGACCACCACGGTCATCCCCTGATAGAGCGGATCCATGAGGGCGGAACCCAGCACGTAGGTCCAGTTGAACTTGCCGGAATGCATGATCCGGTCGCCTTCACGGAAATCGAACCAGAAGGTGGCTGCCGGGGTGCGTCCCAGCAGGGCGCGATGGGCATGCAGCACCCCTTTGGGATGACCGGTCGTGCCGGAGGTGTAGACCAGATAGGCCGGATCGTCGACCCGGGTCTCGGCCGGCTGCTCCCAGGAATTGATGGCGGCCAGCGCCACCTCCAGATCGATCAGGCGCGGATCGTCTGCCGGCATCTCTCCCGGCCCGGCGAGCAGCACCAGCTTCAGGCCACCCAGATCGGCCAGCCCCTTCTTCAGTTCAGGCCACATCGATTTGGCGGTAACCAGCACGCTGGCGCCCGAATCCTCGGCCAGATAGCGCACCTCGTCGGCCACCAGCAGCGTGGAGGTGGGAACGCTGATCGCGCCCCGCTTCATGGCACCGAAAAAGGCGGTCGGGTAGGCGAGACTGTTGGGCAGGCGGATCAGTACCCGCTCACCGGCTTCAATCCCGCGCTTGCGCAGCAGTTGGGCAAACCGGCTGGTCTGGTCGGCCAGCTGGGCATAGGTGTATTCGGTGGTGCCGATGTCGGCATCTTCCACCACCATGGCCACCTGGTCGCCCTTGCCGGCGTCCACGTTGCTGTCGGTGCAGGCGACGCCGATATTGCAGAATTCCGGCAGGTCCCAGTTCCAGTCGAATGCGCGTTGATCGATGCTCATAGAATTGTCCCGTACGGCCAGTTTTCACGGATCACCTGCACCGGCATCTTCTGCAGCACGTGCAAGGCAAATTGGGTCTCTTCCTCGCCCAGTTCACGCAGCGCCCAGGCGCGCAACAGCGCCTGCAGGGCTTTGCCGAACATGGGGGGATCCAGCATCTCCCCGTCAAACTTGATGGCTCCGCCCAGCAGCGCGTCGGCGTCGATGGCGGCCTTGAGGATGTTGACGTAGCGCTGGATTTCACCGGGCGACGGGGTGAACGCCACTTTGCAGATGTGGATGTGGTTGGGGTGGATCACCTGCTTGCCGGTCAGCCCCTTGGCGGCCTCTTCGCAGGCGTGGCCATAGACCACCCGCGATTCGCGCTCACCGTGCAGATCCAGCCAGCGGCGCACATCGTGGGTCTCGACGATATCTGGCGGCATCGCCTGCTCGTTGATCAGCACTTCAACGCCCCCGATGACCCCCTTGCCGTGGATTCGAGCCTCAAACAGCACCAGATCCAGGAAGGTCTTCAACTCGTTGGTCCAGCCCTCCGGGGTGATGTGGAACGCCATCGCCTTGGAGAAGTCGTGAATCCCGAAGATCACGTGGCGCACCGTGGAGTACTGCATCAGGTCCGGCGCCAGCTTGAGGCTCTTGGGGTGCTCGATGATGGGCTGGATTTCGATTTTCGGATTGACGCTGGCCAGCCAGGCGGAGAGGTCCCGGATCTCGGCCGCGCCGTAAGCCTCGCCCGCTTTCGCCAGGACGATCACGTCAATGTGCTCGGCCATGTCCTTGACCAGTTTCAGGTCCTCTTCATACTCGTAGGTGCGGAAGGGGTTGATGCGCAGCGCCACCGCCAGATCATCACGCTCGAACAGCGGCAGCTCCTGGCGCAGCAGATCCCGGGAGAGCGCTTTCTGGCGACAGCCGTCTTCAAGGTCAAAGAGGATGGTCTGGGCCAGCGTGGTGTGGGCATACTTGCGGATGCGCCGGGAAGCCGCTTCCAGATCCTCGTAAGTGCCGTCCGACGGGTTGTATTTGACCGGGGGATAGTAGAGCTGGATGCCCGGCCAGCGGTTACCCAGTACCGACTGCGGATCGATCCCTGCCATATCGATGTGTTCGTAATGATTCATGCGCGATCCCCCTCAAACAGATCGTGTGTCAACGAAATGCGTCGGCTCTTGCGTCGGCGTCGAATGTTGATAATACTAGTCAAGTATATGCTGCATCGCAACAGCTTAAACCAAGACCCACATGATCTGTATCAATTTAACCGCTGGGGACTTCAGGCTAATTTTTGAGTCCCGAGAATCAAGGAGTAGTGCATGACCGACCCGGTACATCCCAATCAGGCCCTGTTTGAAGGCGAAAAGCCCTTCCCGGTGGTCCCCAGCTGCGAACATTTCGCAGGCAGCGAGAAGCTGATCACCAAGGCGCTGGCGCTGCAGGAGAAGCTGGGCCCGATCTTCGATATCACCTGTGACTGCGAGGATGGCGCGCCGGCCGGTCAGGAGCGGGCTCATGCAGAGATGATCGTACGCACCATCAACAGCGACGCGAACCGTTACCACATGGCCGGTGCCCGCATCCACGATTACACCCATGGCCACTGGCGGGAGGATATCGACATCCTGGTGCCGGGAGCAGGTGAGCGGATCGCCTACATCACCATCCCCAAATCCACCCGCGCCGAACAGGTGGCGGAGATGGTCGACTACATCAAGCAAACCGCCGCCAAGGCGGGTATCAACCGCACCATCCCTATCCACGCCCTGATCGAAACCCACGGCGCTCTGCACGAGGTGTGGGGAATCGCGGCCATCGATTGGGTACAGCTGCTCGATTTCGGGCTCATGGATTTTGTCAGCGGTCACCACGGCGCCATTCCGGCCAGCGCCATGCGCAGCCCGGGTCAGTTCGAGCACAAACTGCTCGCCCGCGCCAAAACCGAAGTAGTCGCTGCGGCGTTGGCCCATGGCTGCATTCCGGCCCACAACGTGACCCTGGATCTGAAAAACCCCTACAACACCTACCTGGATGCACGCCGCGCCCGCGAAGAGTTTGGCTTCCTGCGCATGTGGAGTATCTATCCCGCGCAGATCCAACCCATTGTGGACGCCATGAAACCGGATTTTGGCGAAGTGCAGGATGCGGCCAATATCCTGCTGCAGGCCCAGCAGAATGCCTGGGGGCCCATCCAGTACGCCGGCGAACTGCATGACCGCGCCACCTACCGCTACTTCTGGGAACAGCTGCAGCGCGCCAAGCTGACCGGGGTGGCCATTCCGGAAGCCGCGGAGCGCGCGTTTTTCGCCGAGTAAATCGCCTGCCAGACCACAATCGAAAACGCCGGGGCAACCCCGGCGTTTTTTTTGCGGAACCACTGGACGGCTGACCGCGTCCTCTGAATGGACCGCCGCCACTACGAGGGTGCGGGAATATCGTTAGACTGTGGACCAGAACTTCCGGAGAACGACATGGATTACACCCGACTGGGCCAGACCGAACTGCAGGTGAGCCGTCTCTGCCTGGGTACCATGACTTGGGGTGAGCAGAACAGTGAAGCCGACGCGCATGCCCAACTCGACGCCGCGCTGGATGCCGGGATCAACTTCATCGACACCGCCGAGATGTATCCGGTGCCGCCCCGGGCGGAGACCTTCACCCGCACGGAGAGCATAGTCGGTAGCTGGCTCAGGAAGCAGCCGCGCGACCGCATCGTTTTGGCAACCAAGGTCGCCGGTCCCCGCCGTCGCATGCAATGGATACGCGGCGGTCCCGCCGCCCTGGACGAAACCAATATCCGCAGTGCCATCGAAGGCTCGCTCGAGCGGCTGCAGACCGACTACATCGACCTCTACCAGCTGCACTGGCCCGACCGCGCCACCAACTGTTTCGGATCGCTCGGCTTCGCCGTGACCAAAGACCCGCACCCGGACGTGATCCCCATCGAAGAGACTCTGGCAGCACTGGATTCACTGGTACAGAGCGGAAAAGTGCGCCACATCGGCATCTCGAATGAAACGCCCTGGGGCGTCATGCGTTACCTGCGGGCGGCGGAAGGTGAGGGACTCAGCCGTATTGTCTCCATCCAAAATCCCTACAGTCTGCTCAATCGCGCATGCGAAGTGGGACTGGCGGAAATTTGCTACCGCGAACAGATCGGTCTGCTCGCCTATTCGCCGCTGGCGTTTGGCACTTTGAGCGGCAAGTACCTGAAGGATCCCAGCCCCCTGGGCTCGCGGCTGTCACTGTTTCCCGAATATACCCGCTACAGCACGCCGGCTGCGCGGGATGCGATAGCAGAATACGTGTCCCTCGCGCGGCGCTACCAACTGCTGCCGACGCAGATGGCATTGGCGTTTCTGCTGCGCCAGCCGTTTCTCACCAGTGCCATCATCGGTGCCACCACGCTCGATCAGCTGGCGGAAAATCTGGGCAGCGTTGACGTCTCGCTGGATGGCGCCATCTGTGCGCAGATCGAAGCCATCCACCACCGCTTTTCCAATCCCTGTCCATGACCGGTACGGACTGGGACCTTACCCCCGCAGCGGCACGCGAGCGGCAACGGGAGCTGAGTGCGCAGGTGACCCACAGTGATGAGTTCGGTGAGATCCGATACGTGGCGGGACTGGATGTCGGTTTCGAGCAGCAGAACACCATTGCGCGCGGTGCCGTGGTGGTGCTCGACGCCACCACCCTGGCACCCGTGGACCAGGCCGTCTCCCGATTGCCCGTCACCTTTCCCTACGTCACTGGGCTGCTCAGTTTTCGCGAAGTGCCGGTTCTGCTCGATGCTCTGAATAAACTGAGTGTCGTACCGGACCTGCTGCTCTGCGACGGGCAGGGCCGTGCCCACCCCCGCCGCTTCGGTATCGCCTGCCACCTTGGGCTGCTCACCGACACTCCGGCCATCGGCGTCGGCAAATCCCGGCTGATCGGCGCCTTCGAACAACCGGGTGCGCACAAAGGGGATTGGACCCCGCTATACCACCGGGAGGAGGTGATCGGTGCCGTATTGCGTACCCGGCCCGGCACCAAACCCCTGTTCATTTCATCGGGGCACCGGATCGGACTGCCCTCGGCCATTGCCTGGGTACTGCGCTGTACCACACGCTACCGCCTGCCGGAAACCACCCGCGCCGCCCATCGGGCCGCCTCCCACTGAGGCAGGTAATAGAACACAGCGGATTCCGGTCGTATGAGTTAAGCTAAAACTTAGGTGAAACGTGCCGATACAGTAAACAGAGGGCACTATTGGGCTGATTGTATGATTATCATCATCGACATGGTTACCGGGGAGACGACGCGTATTTCGCCGCGTCATGAACCGCTGGCAGAGCACTCAACGCCAGAACCGCGTTGTGACGATTCAATGCAGCTGGAAATCGTGCCACTGCCAGACCCAAAACCGGTACAGCCACCGCTACCCCATCCCGCAATTCCTGACGGCGGTGAGGCAGAGGCGCCCGCTATCAACTAATCCGATCCGATAAATGCCTTGGCGTCGGCATGGCCGGCAGCCGCGGCCCGACGAATCCAGGCCATGCCCTGCTCCTGATCGGCCTCGACACCGGTCCCAGCCAGATAGAGCAATCCCAGGTTGTACTGCGCCTCCAGATGCCCCTGTTTCGCGGCCGCTTCGTACCAGCGCACTGCCTGGGAATCCGGATGTTTTTCGGTGGCGGGAATTCCGAATCCGAAATTGTAGAGATAGGCCAGCTGATATTGCCCTTCAGCGTTACCGGCGCTGGCGGCATGCAGAAACCAGGCGTAGGCCCGGTCCAGATTTTCGGCCACACCCTGGCCATTGAAATGCATGATGCCCATATATACCTGGGCCCGATCATTGCCATTGTTGGCCAACGGCTCGAGTTTGCTTAGCGCCAGCGAAAACTTCTGCTGACTGAACGCCTGAATACCCTCCTCCAGGTCACCCGCCACAACCACCAGCGGCATCACACACAGAATCCCAAACAAAATGTTACGCATTGTCTCTCCACCTGTGGCGCGCCCATGGCAGGTGCGCCGGTTATTTGCCATGCTGCTCAGATTCAACTGCCGGTCATGGTGCGCCGTTCAACCTGCCATGTCGACGGACTGCATCACAGCCGGAATAGGGCGCGGCACTGCTTTCAGACCGTGTTGCCAAAAATCTCTTTCATGGTTTTGAGAAAGGGCTGCAATGCTTCCAGCACCACTCCGATCAGGGGGCTGTCGCGCATCACCCAGCCTCCGGCCACCAGCCCGGCCAGTACCAACACCATCAACACCCGCTTGATGGTGCGTCTTCTCGCTTCCGGATCGATAAACAGCCGCTCGGGTTCGGGCTCAGGCTCTTCGGGGGCAAAATTGACCGAAGGCTGATTCCCCTCCTCCAGCGAACGGGCTGCCTGCAGCTGCGCGATCACATTGTCCAGATCAGCCTTGAGCGCGGCGCCAACCTCCTCCGCGTCCACCAAATCCCCGGCCCGCTCCTTTTCCGCCCAGAGTTCGGAGAGCTGTGCCTGAAGCTCGGTCAACTCATCGTTGAGATGGCGAACCTGATCCTGCTGTTCCCCGTGGATTCCATCCAGTTCCCGATTGAGCTTGTCCCGCTCCTCGCGCAGGGAGAGGTTCTCCCGTTCGAAATGTTTGAGCTTGTTTTCGGCCTCCTTCAAACGCGTCTGCATCTGCTCCATGCTGCGTTTGATTTTACCGACTGATTCCACGTGGGCGGCACGGATTTCGTTGACCTGCTCGACCGCCTTGCGGGTGTTGTCGTCCGCCAGTTTTTTCTGGCGCAGGGCTTCGCGAAGCATTTCGCTCGCCTGCGATGGATCCATGCCTTCAATTTTGCTCGCCGTCATTGGATCGCTTGACGGATTGCCGCTCATGCCCGGCTTTGCCTCCCTGTTCTTTCGATTGTTGTCAGCCATGCAACTGGTGCTCCGGCCGGCGGGGTGTGCTTCCGGCCACTCAACTGAGTCAACTTTAACTCAAAACTGAGGGGGCGTGGTTATCTACGCCCCCCGATTGCCACCGAACCGCGGGTTGATTGGTTAAACTGTAATTCCAAATTCATCCCAGCGGAGTCTTCGTTGTCATTTCACCCAAAACGCGGCGCGGTTGCAGCCGGTCACGGTGACACGGCCCAGGCGGCCTGCGACATCCTCCAGGCGGGGGGCAACGCCTTTGACGCCGTGGTGGCCGCCCATTTTGCCGCCTGCGTGGCTGAGCCGGTGCTGGCGTCACCCGGTGGTGGCGGATTTCTGATGGCTCACCCCGCCGACAAGGAAGCCTCTATTTACGACTTCTTTGTACAGACCCCGCGCCGCAAAGTTCCTGAAACGCAGCAGGATTTCTACCCCATACTCGCGGACTTCGGGACTGCGACCCAGGAGTTCCACATCGGACTGGGTGCTGCCGCCACCCCCGGCAGCGTGCGTGGCCTGCTTCAGGTGCATCGTGAACTGGGCAGCCTGCCGTTACGCGAGGTGATGGCCCCGGCGGTTGCGTTGGCCACCCGGGGAGTAACTGTCAACGCATTCCAGGCGTACATCTTCAGAATCGTGCAGGCCATCTATTCGGCCACGCCGGAAACCACCTGCCTGTACAGCAATTCGGATGGCACGCTGCTGGGTGAAGGCGACCGGTTCCGCAATGTCCACCTTGCTGAATTGCTGGAGGAGTTGGCGCGCGAAGGAGACCGCTTCTTTTACGAAGGCGAGATTGCCGGGCGCATGGTGGAACAGTGCCGAAGCCGCGGCGGGCATTTGCGGGCCGACGACCTGGCGCAATACACCGTGGTAAAACGCAAGCCCCTGCAAATCCGCTACCGCGACAGCCGGCTTCACTTCAACCCCCCACCTTCGAGCGGCGGCCTGCTGATTGCGCTGGCGCTCTGCCTGCTGGCAAAAGCGGAGGGAGGCCATTCGCTGCGGACGCTGGTTGCCGCCATGAAGCAGGTCAACGAGGCCCGCAACGCTCCCGAGTTTGAACAGCGACTGCATTCGGAGAGCCCCCCTGACACCCAACTGCAGGAACTGCTCAAACTCCAGCGCGAACTCCGCGGTCATGGCGCCTACTTCTCGCGCGGCACCACCCACATCACGGTAATGGATGAACTGGGCAACCAGGCGTCGATGACTGTGTCCAACGGCGAGGGGTGTGGTCACCTGGTGCCGGGTACCGGCTTCATGCTCAACAATATGCTGGGCGAAGAGGATCTCAACCCAGGCGGATTTCATCGCTGGCGCGAGGATGTGCGCATCTCATCCATGATGTGCCCGACGCTGTTGGACCTTACCGATGGGACGCGTATCGCCATGGGATCGGGCGGTTCCAACCGCATCCGTTCCGCAATTCTGCAGGTGGCGCTCAATCTGGTGGACCATGAATTGCCCGTCGAAGCCGCCGTGCAGGCACCCCGACTTCACCTCGAATCGGGCACGCTGCACATCGAATCCGGATTTGCCGACGAAGCGCTGCGCGAGCTGACCGGGGATGGACACAAACACCACCACTGGCCGGAACTCAATCTCTTTTTTGGCGGAGTCCACGCCGTGCAGTGGCACCCGCGAACCGGTTTTTCCGGTGCGGGTGACCCACGGCGGGGAGGAATATTCACGCTCACCCGATAAAAAAGGGCAAATTTGTCTGGCGGGCTAGTTCACTTGCCAATCTTTTGTGCTATTTTTGTCAGCGCCTCATTGATGCCAGCAGCAAAACTTCCACAGGAGTAATATATGGCCGTCAAGAAAAAAGCGACCAAAAAACCGGCTAAAAAAGCCGCACCCAAAAAGGCAGCTCCGAAGAAAGCCGCCAAAAAAGCTCCGGCGGCCAAGCCGGTAGCCAAAAAGGCCGCCGCCATCGGTGCCAAACAGACCAAAACCCAGATCATCACCACCATCTCTGAAAGCACCGCGCTGACCAAAAAGCAGGTCGCCGACGTATTTGGTGCGCTCGGACAGTTGGTCGAGGGGCACATGAAGAAGGGTGGTTCGGGCGAATTCTCCATTCCTGAAACCGGAGTCAAAATCCGTCGCGTGATCAAGCCGGCTACCAAAGCCCGCATGGGGCGCAACCCGGCTACCGGCGAAGCCATCAAGATCAAGGCACGTCCTGCCCGCACAGTGGTCAAGGTCACTGCGCTGAAGGCACTTAAGGACTTCGTCTGATCTGGCCTTCAGGATGAGGCTGGAAAAGGCGGCGCATGCCGCCTTTTTTATTGCCTTTTCGACAGGCGTCGCTGTTCAGCTCGGTGGCGCCCGCGCACGAAAGCGGCATGGGATACATAGAGAAGGTCCGCCGTCTTGCGGATGAAGTGATCTTCGTATTTATCGATCCGGCCATCGGCCAGCGCCACATCCCACATCCGCTCAACGAGCTGCTCGCGCCTTTCCATGGTGAGTGATTCGGTCAGTGACCGGGTGTAGCGGAACAGTGAAACCGCGTCCTCGGCCCGCTGATGCGCCAGCTCCAGCAACGCTTCGGTCTCCCCCGCATCCAGCTCAAACTCCGCACCCAGCAGTTCAATCAACCCGTCACGCTCGGCTTCATCAAACTCATAGTCGGCGCGCGCGGTCTCCACCAGCAACACGGCCGTCGCCAGTTGCAAGGAGTGGTCGGACGCCGTCTCGCCTACACCGCCATTTTCCAGCGACTGCAGCCGTTGACGGAAAAATTCGACCAATCGTTTCATGGATCAGAGGGCGGGGAACGCCTCGGAGGACTGCCAGATACGGGTACCGCAGACATTGACGAAGGGTTGTTGGGCGCCCCTGAACAGTTCGATATGCGCCAATTTCAGTCCCTCTGCATCCGTATGGGTGTCGCCGTAAACCGCCTTCTCCTCTTCGAACACGGCCTGCTCCATCAGTTCCACCGCCACCGAGGGTTTGTTCTCGCCAAAAAATTTGCGCAGGATCGGATTGCTTGATTCGGCCAGCTCCTTGGCACGCCGCCGCACCAGCAGCTTGATACCCTGACTGGAGGCTGAACGGAAGGCACCCGCTCGAATGCAGAGGCGCCGCGATCTGCCCTCCTGCAACGCCCACGCCTCAATGGCAGCCTTGGAATGTCCCATGGCGCCATAAGTGATCTTCTGGTGCTCCAGATTGTAGAAGGTGGAGTAGGCCACCAGGGACTTGATGTTGAAGCGCTGTTCGAGCACCAGCAGCGGATCGAAGGAGAGGCGGTTCGACTGGGCAATCTGCTCGGCGCTCGCTTCGGCCACTGGAAATCCGACTTCGCCCAAGGCAGTGGCGTAGAGGCACCAGTCGAAGTCGGTGCCCGCCTCGGCGGCAATGCGGTCCAGAAAGACTGGATCACTGACGTCCCCGAACAGCACCAGATCCACGCCGTCAATCGACAGCGCCTCCTCCTTGCGCCCGAACCAGGCACCTGTGATGTGCGCCTCGGGAAAATATTCGCGCACGGCTGCGATGCCCGCCGAACCTGCCACTCCGGTCGCCCCAATCACCAGGACCTTTTGCATACTCATGCCCCACTTGTTCTGCCATGCGGTCACTCCGCCGGACGGCGGAGCAGTCAAACCGCGTATTCTACCGGCTGCGGGCGCTGGGGCAAAAAAATGCTCAGTTGGAAAAAATCACCGAATCAGGCCTAAAGGCGAGCCAGGCGAAGGCAAAATGCGAACCCCGATCCACAATTCTCAGGCGCTCACCGGCAAGCGGTCCGGACACGGCCTGCCCCAAAAGGTTCCAGACGCTCCCGGTGACACGGTCCACCACCCGCCCATCGCGCTGTTCGAAATCCAAAATCCGGTCGCCCAGCCGCCGACTGAAGGCTGCGGCGGAGTAGATTGCGCGCGATGCGGCAATCTCTCCCTGGTCGAGTACCGAGAGCGTTCCCGGCTGGGCCATGACCACAATCGGGCCCGATGCCACCTGATCATTGATCACCGGTGTCTGGCGGAAGAGTGCAAAGGGATAGAGCCGGTAGCGGTCACCATCCGCAACGCTGAGCACCCGTTCCATGGCCGGCAGCCGGGCATCGGCGGGTTGATCCAGCAGGAAGGGGATATTGTCGATCGCGTCGTACCCCCGGTAGGGATTGTTGCCATAGGGGCGCGCATAACCGGTGTCGCGTGACAGAACCCTCCCCTGGGGATGGGCCTGGCGGAAATCCGCGAATGCCACAATCGAGGAAGGGACCGGTTTCAGCCGTGTGCCCGCCAGCTCGCCGACGATGGCGCGTCCGGTAAACTGCTGCCACCAGCTCTCCGTCTGGCGGTCGTACATCACCAGGTCGCTCTTGCGCAGCATGCCCGTGGTGCCGAAATCGTACACCCGCCCACCCAGCGTGCGCTCAAATACGATGGAGGCATTGCACAGCGGGCAGAAGGTCACCGCCATGGGGACACCACCCACCCGGTCGTTCACGATTTCGTGGTAGATGAGAATCTGCAGGGGATAGGCACGGGCGTCCGCCCCGGACTGCACGACAATCACCGGCTCGCGTGCATCGATCCAGGCCGCCGCCGCGTCGGGGCTGACGAATCGAGGTTCGTCGATTGCTGGAATTCCATCCTTGGGCGGCCCACCGGACTGGATTTCACGCAAAGCCACCAGCGCCTTGTTGAAGTCGGTTTTCCAGCCGGACTGTGAAGGCAGCAATTGCCCCTGGGTAATGCCCAGCGCGCTCAGCCCCAGCCAACCCACAACCACGAGCAGAACCATGCGGCTGATCGCTGCCGCCCAGTGCCTGGATCGCCACCATCGCATAGTGCCTCCTCCCCGACCGTTGCCGGTCACGACTGGATTCAGCTCACCCGGCCCGCCTGCCGGATGGGACAATGCCGCCTGCGCAGCAAAACCCCAACCACCACACCGCCGCATGAGCAGATAAACAGCAGTGCGCCGGCACGCGGCGCCCACCGCATCACCCATAGGACCGAGGCAGCAGCCGAAATCACACCGCCGCGCATCAACCAAAGGCCGATTCGGTAATATTTCACTGTGAATAAGTCGACAGGCACAGTTGTCGATTCTAACTTATAGTAATAGGGTTAACCCGTAGCCGGGCAATCGATGTCCGAAAACCACAGCGCTGGATCGACGCATGAGGCAGCGGCGTAGCCAATACGACGTTACAAACAGAATAAAAGTCACCGACACCCGGTCCGTTACCGAGGCAGTCCGGGAAATCTACGCCAAGCGATTTCCCGGTCGCAGCCCCCGCTGGATCGACAAGGTGTTTGGTGATTTTGATGCGCTGTTCAACGGCCAGTACCGGGATTTTCACGGCTGCGACACGCGCTATCACGATATTCAGCACTCCCTGGACGTCACCCTGGCCATGACCCGGTTGCTGGCGGGCCACGACCATGCGCATGCGCGCGACCGGGTGTTCGGTGCCGACCGCTGGCGTCTGGGCATCATCACCGCCCTGTTCCACGATTCGGGCTATTTCCGCCACAAGCAGGATCGGCGTCACACCCATGGCGCCGAATACACCAAGATTCACGTCACGCGCAGCGGCCGCTTTCTGCACGAGTATCTGAGTGAGATGGGACTGGAGGATGATGCGCAGCGGGCGCGTCGCCTGGTGCACTACACCGGCTACGAAATTCCGTTGCAGAAGATCCGACTGCACCGAATCAAGGACAAGAACCTGGGCCGCCTGCTCGGAACCGCGGACCTGCTGGCCCAGATCGCCGACCGCTGTTACCTGGAAAAGTGTCGCGACTACCTGTTCGAAGAGTTTGAGCTAGGCGGATTAACCAAGCGGATCAACGGCAGCGGCAAGGTCGAGGTAATCTATGCCTCACCTGAAGATCTGCTGCGCAAAACCCCGGAATTCATTGAGTTCGTGCGTGAGCGCCTGGAGCAGGAACTCGGCGGCGTCTACCGCCACATCACGGACTACTTCGGCAGCAACAATCCCTACCTGAGTGAAATCGAACTCAACCTGAAACATCTGCACCGGATGCTCAACAGCGGCGACTTTGCACCGCTGCGCCGTCGCACCCCTTACCTCGACCGCTCCCCATCAAACCAGTAGGCGTCGGCGCACCAGCACGAGCGCCAGGTAGTAACCCACCAGGGTGTAGCCCGCCAGCACGGCGAGATGCAGCACCAGATTGTCCACCGGCATACCTGACACCAGCGGCCGCACCACGGCCACCGCATGGGTCAGAGGCAACACGGTCACCACCACCTGCATGAGGTCCGGCAGGGTCGATACCGGATAGAACACGCCGCAGAGGATGAACATGGGGGTGAGCAACAGCGTCTGGTAGTAGCTGAAAAAGTCATAGCTGGGGGAGACGGCACAGGCCACCAGTGCCGGCGCCGCAAAACAGAGCCCGACCAGCCCGAGTACCGGCACCACCCACAGCGCACTCCAGCTCGTCACTGCGCCCAGCAGCCAGGCAACCGCGAGTATCGCCACGCCGCTGAACAGCGCCTTGGTGGCACACCAGAGCAGTTCGCCCAGCAGGATGTCATCCAGCTCCAGCGGTGTATTCATCATTGCCGAGAAGGTCTGCTGGGTCTCCATCCGGGTGAACACGGAATAGAGGGCTTCAAAGGTGGCGGTCTGCATCACCGACGCCGCGATCACACCTGACGCCAAAAAGGTGAGGTAGGGCATTCCGGACATCTCGCCAATGAAAAAACCCAGCCCGAAGCCCAACCCCAACAGATAGATGAAGGGCTCACCAAAGTTCATCACCACACTGACGGCGAGCAGCTTGCGCCAGACGCGCAGGTTGCGCCGCCACACTGCGAGTGAGCGCCAGCGGAATCGGGGCAGCTCCCAGGCGTTCATCAGTCGCGCAGCTCCCTACCGGTCAGCCGCAGAAACACATCCTCAAGCCCGGCCGGCCGGTGCAGGCTGACCACCCCGGGATAGGCGTCCAACAGGTTGCGCAGGGCCGGCAGATCGTGGGTGTAGCAGTAGAGGCTGTCGGCGGCCTGCTCGGTGCGCAGTCCAGGGAGAGCCTCCAGGCGTTCGCGTAATCCGGCATCGATCTGCCGCACCTCCAGCACATCAGGCTCCACGTGTCGGCGCACCAACTCGGCCGGTGTCCCCTCGGCCAGCAGGACACCGCGGTCCATGATCATCAGCCGGTCGCACAGCCGCTGTGCCTCCTCCATGTAGTGGGTGGTCAGCAGCAGCGTCTTGCCCCGTCGGACCAGGTCCCGCAACCGCCCCCAGATCATGTGACGCACCTGCGGATCAAGCCCCGTGGTGGGTTCGTCGAGCACGATGATCTGCGGATCGTTGATCAGTGCCCGGGCGATGGTCAGGCGGCGTTTCATGCCGCCGGAGAGGGTGTTGATCCGGGTGTCGGCCCGCTCCTGCAACGAGATGAATTCAAGCAGCTCTGCAATCCGCCGGTTGATCGTCGCGCGGGACAACCCGAAGTAGCTGCCGTAAACGGCCAGGTTCTCCCGAACCGTGAATTCCGGATCCAGGTTGTCCAGCTGCGGCACCACACCCATGCGTTCGCGCAGCTGCGACATCCTGCTGGAGACCGGCAGGCCAAACAGTTTCAGATCACCCCGCTCCATGGGCGTGACCCCCAGGAGCATGCGCAGGGTGGTGGTTTTGCCCGCGCCATTGGGGCCGAGAAAACCGAAGCAGGTGCCCGGGGCAATATCGAAATCGAGATCGGCCACCACGCGCTGGCCGCGATAGCTTTTGCTCAATCCCCGGGCGGAGACAATTGCCTCCATACCCGGCTAGAAAATGCGCCGGGCGATCCCGGTGTCGTGCAGGATGGTGGTGGCAATCTCCTCGACGGAGACACCGGAAGTGTTGATGAAGGGAATGTTGTGCTGCCGGAACAGGGACTCTGCCCGGTTGATTTCGTAGCGGCACTGCTGTGCCGATGCATAGCGGCTGTTCGGCCGCCGCTCGTTGCGGATCTCCTGCAGGCGGCGGGCGTTGATGGTCAGACCGTAGAGTTTGTGGCGGCAGTCCATCAGCTCCTGGGGCAGCACATCCAGTTCGAGATCTTCTTCGGTCAACGGGTAGTTCGCTGCCCGCACGCCGTACTGCATGGCCATGTAGATGCAAGTCGGAGTCTTGCCGGCCCGCGACACACCGATCAGCACCACATCGGACTGATTGAAGTTCTTGGTGTTCACCCCGTCGTCGTTGATCAGGGCAAAATTGACCGCGTCCATGCGCGCCATGTAACCCGTCTGGTTGGACACCCCGTGCGAACGCCCCACTGCGTGCGTCGATTGCTGGTTGAGTTCGGCCTCCAGGCGTCCGATGAAGGCATCAAACAGATCAAAAAACACACAGCGTGCACCCGCCACATCGCGGCGGATGGCTTCGTTGGTCAGCGTGCTGAAGACCATGGGAGGCAAGCCGTCCTGCACGGCGGCATCATTGATCCGCTGGATGGCTCGCTCGGCGCGCACCTTGTTGTCGACAAACGGCAGGGTGTGATTGCGGAATTCTATGCCGTCAAACTGGGTCAGGAGACTGTGCCCCAGGGTTTCCGCGGTAATCCCCGTGGAGCAGGAGACAAAAAATACGGTGCGTTTGCGCGCTTCAATATCCATCCACTTCACCCATCACTTTGCCTGCGCTCAGCAGGCGGCTAACATCTGACCTGGTTCACTCGATTCGGTTCGCGCACTCATGTCCGACAAAGTTGTATTCACGCTCAAACTGCTCGCCGCATGCGCCCTCTGCCTGACCGCAGGTGTGGTGATCGTCCAGCTGATCGGCACCTGATCCGGCCTCCGGGCAATGCTCAGGGCAGGTGCTCCAGCGCCAGGTAGTCGTGTGACTGCATCTCCTGCAGGCGGCTGAGGGTGCGCTGAAATTCGAAACCGAGATTGCCACCCGAATAGAGGTGTTCCATCGCCACTTCGGCGGAGAGTACCAGCTTGACATTGTGGTCGTAGAACTCATCCACCAGGCTGATGAACCGGCGCGCCGCATCGTCCCGGTAGAGTCCCAGCTGCGGCACGTTGGAGATCAGCACGGTATTGAAGCAGCGCGAAATTTCAATGTAGTCGTTCTGGCTGCGCGGGCCTTCGCAGATTGCCGCAAAATCAAACCACACCACCCCGTCACCCTTCCAGCGGGAGCGGATGGTACGTCCCTCAATCTGCAATTCAACGTCAGCGGTCCCCGCCTCCGGGGAGAGGGAACGAAAGGTCCGGTGCAGCGAGTCGTCGGCCGACCGGTCCAGCGGCCAGTGATAGATCTCGGCCTGTTCGAGCGCACGCAGCCGATAGTCTGTTTCCGTATCCAGATGCACCACCTCC
>JBNLBB010000041.1:0-19012 GCA_050302415.1 Gammaproteobacteria bacterium
GTCGACTCACCCTCCTACAGCAAAGCCGTATCCGTGTGGTGTGCGGAGAATCAACAGGAAGCCCTGACCCTCTCCAAAGCGGGGAAGGAGATCGAGGATAAACAGTGCGCCAATCCCGTTGATCGCCACATGGAGCTGGCGCGTGCCCTGGGATTGCGCGGCACCCCGATGAGTTTGATGGAAGATGGTGGAGTGATCGGCGGCTACCTGCAGCCCGAAGCCATGATCGCCCGGCTGAGCGGAGAGGCGCGCTAACCCCAGACCATGCGCGTGCCGAGTGAGATCAGCAGCACGCCGAACAGCCGGCGAAGCACCAGTGGTGGAATGGTGTGGGCGATCTTCGCGCCGAGTCCGGCCACCAGGATACTGCTGAGTCCCATGCCGAAGGCCGCCGGCCAATAGACATAGCCGCTGCTGCCGGCAGGCAGCAGCAGGTCGTTCCACCCGGTCACCACAAAGCCCAGCGCACCGGCAACCGCTATCGGGAACCCGCACGCGGCGGACGTTGCGACGGCACGGCGTACGTCCACGTTGTGCCAGATCATGTACGGCACGCTCATACTGCCCCCGCCGATGCCCACCAGGGCGGAGATGGATCCGATAATCAGTCCGGCCACGGTCTGCCCTGGAGTGCCCGGAAGATTGCGATGCGGCTTGGGTTGTGTGGTCAGCACCAGATTGAGTCCAAGCAGCATGGCGAACAGGCCAAAACAGAGGCGCAGGGTATTGCCGCTGAGGATGTCCGCCACTCCGGCCCCGATCACTGCGCCAATGACAATACCCGGGGTCAGCTGACCGACCACCCGCCAGTTGACCGCGCCGCGTTTGTGGTGTGCCCGAATGGATGCCAGCGCGGTGACCACAATGGTCGCCAGCGAGGTACCCACCGCCAGATGCATGACAACCCCGTCGGGGAACTGCAGGTGCTCAAAGGTGAAGACCAGGGCTGGCACCACGATGATGCCGCCACCAACCCCCAGCAGTCCGGCCAGCAGTCCGGCACCGGCGCCCACGGTCAGGTAGATGAGCAGCGATTCCACTGGGTGGCGGGTGGAACTGGATCAGGGCGTAACCGGGGCGATAGGCTCCGGGCGTCCTGGCTACTCGGTGGGTAGGGTCTGGGCGTAACTCAGTACGTCCACCAGATCCTGCTTGTTGATCAGTTCGCCGGTCAGTACCCGCTCCACAAACTCACCGAAACTGAGCATCCCCACCCCCGGTTGCCCATAACGGATTTTATGGAGCAGCAATTGCGGGTCGGTGTGGGAGTAGGTGCCAATGTAGCGGGGGCGCCGTTTGCTGCCCAGATTGATATTGGTACCTTCCTTGCCGTGACACCGGCGGCAGGTGAAATTGAAGAGCCGCTGACCGCGCTCGGGGTTTCCCTGGTTGCTGCCGTCCCGGGCGACCACGTCCTTGAAATCGTCAATTCCGAAGCGGATGAACATGGCCAGATTCTCGGCCTGTTCGTCGGGAATCAGCTGGGAAGTGTAGCGATGAGTATTGTTGCGCAGAATTCGGAGAATCTGGCTGTTGGAATATTTCTGCGCTTGAGTGATGCCCGGCATGGGCGGTTTGCCGGACTCGGTCACGTCCCGGCCCTTGAAGTCCCAGCCATGGCACTCGACACATCGCCAGGTCCGTTCCAACTGGGCAAGGCCGTCACTCGGGTAGGAGGGGTGCTGCATGGGAGGCGAATTGATCAGCAACTGGGCAAACCAGTTGTCATACAGGCGCCCGCCCTGCGAGACCTTCCACAAATCCTCCATGCTCAAGTCTTCCAGACTGGCAGCCTGTGCCAGAGAACCACTGAATGCGACTATCAATGTAAACAATACTGTACGAAACACCGCAAACCTCCGCGGTTCCATGTTGTTGGAATCTTTCACCGGACTGATCATCTGCGCTCCGAATCATAGCAGGTAGCGTGTTGATTGCCTCACTACCTGTCCTATAGCGGTTTCTGGATCAACTACAGGGTTTGTCGCCAGCGTGGCAGTCGCGAACCACTTTGCTGTTGACCTGGAACATCCGGTCCACGGTCGCTTTCAATTGATCGGCTTCGCTGATGGTCTGCACCGGTCCGGAAACCACCTGGTGCAGGGCGTTGCCGCGACGTTCGAAGCTGTTGACGAATGCACTGAGATTGCTGGCTTCCAGCCTGGCGACAATCCGCTCCACATTGGCGCGGCTCCCGAATACGCCGAGAACCACACTGAAACGTCCCTGTGCAGACTGTCTTCTGACAGGGGGCGCAGGTGCGGTCGGTTGCGGCAGCGGGAAACTGGCGGTGACGGATGGGGGTTGGCTATCGGCGGCAGAACCGAGCAGCGGGTAGGATGGGGGGGTCACCGATACCTCGATGGGTGTGGCTGCGGCAGCCATTCGCGCCACATACTCGATCCCCCGGGCACTCCAGACAGGCTGCAGGTCCACACGGTTGCCTCCCTGCGAGGCGGCTACCGACAACCCCGAAATATCGACCAGAAACCGTTGAATGCGCACCCGCAGCCACGTTTCACCAGACTGGAGGCTATCCACCCGGTAGCCACTGCCGTCGTGGTTGAAGAAAAAACCGCTGTGGCTGTCCAGATCGGCTGCGATCTGCCAGCCCGCCGATTCCCGCACACCCAGTGAGGTGGCGTCGGTGACCGCCCTATTGGCGGATACGCTCAGCACCGGCAGTGATTGGTCTGCCGTGGCCGATTCGCCCTGCAGGGTAAACCGGAAGGTGGCGGTCACCGGGTCGGTCCACTTGGCGCGGGTATCGACATCCCGTCCGATGGTGGCCGGCGCCAGGGTCAGCTCGGCGCTGTAGGTCCCGTCGGGCATCCCGTCACTGAACACTGTGTACTGCTCACCATCCGACCCCAGCGAGGCGTACATGGGCTGAACGGTGATCAGATCCCCGCGGCTGTTGTGCAGCCGCAGTGAGGCGTTGCCCGCCGGTATCGGCTGGCCGCTGGTGGCGTCCTGAATTCGTGCCGACCATTGAAGAAACCTGGGTGATCCGCCGGCTTCACCGGTACTCACCGTACGCCATTCGCCATCCGAGAACAGGGCCAGCTCACGGGCCGGTGAGAGCCGCAGGGTGAGGCGCAAACCTTCGGTTTCCGTCGCACCCAGTTCCGCCGGTTGGCCAAGATTGACCGGGGTACGGGTCACGGCCCGATTGGCACACCCGGCACCGGTCAGGACGAGTGTCAGGAGGAGGGGCAGCAGACTGCGTATCGAAGCTTTCATGATCTATCCGTACTTTATATTTCTCTTTAGAGCAGGTTAGTTCACCGCCTTTGGCAGATCAAGCGATGGGTGGCGCAACGCAAAATTATAGACTAAATGAATAGTTACAATGCAAACTTGACGTTATGTCGAGCGTCCCTGATTATTGGAGGGTAGCCTTGTGGGTGACCGGAGGCGAGTTTTGAACTACACATAGTAGGCAGGCAGGCCCGTGGATCGGACGCCAGATTGCCCAGACAAAGAACAGACATGATGCCAAAAATCCTGAAATCCCTGTTGTTGCTCACGCTCATCAACCTCTCCATTCCCGCCGCCTACGCCATAGATTGGAGCGGCGTGCAGGGGCTGGATTTCAATCTCTTCTATCCCGGTCAGCGCTCCTGGGAGTTTGTTCTGACCCGCGGTGAGCACAGTGGAGCTCCCCGGTTTCGCGGCAGTAAGAACTGTAATCAGTGCCATGACGAAGACGAAGCCAAGCTGGCAACGAACATTCTCTCCAACATCGCGCCCAAGGATACCTATGGTGATCCGGCCCAGAAGCCGAAGACCATTCGCGCCCACGTCCAATCCGCCTATGACGCCCAGGGGCTTCACTTCCGGATCGAGTGGAAACCGACCGGTTACGTCCCCTCCGGCAAGAAACTGGATCCCGACCACCAGACCAAGGTGACGGTGATGATCGGCGACCAGAGTGTGCGCCTGGCCCGCAGGGCAGGCTGCTGGCCCATGTGCCATGACAACCTGCGCGATATGCCCAGTGAAAAGCGCGGATCCGATGTGACCATGTACCTGCCGGTCTCTCGCACCGACATGACGCGCGAAGGAGGCGGCGAGCGGATCAAGCCGCTGCCGCGCATCGACAAGATCCGCGACGCCAATCTGTTCATGGAGTACTGGCAGGCCCGCCTGAACCCAGGCAGCCCGGCAGTGCCGGCCAGTGGCTATGTGCTGGAAGCACGCCATGAGCAGCAGCAGACCCAGGTCTCTGCCGATGCGCGATTTGAGAACGGCAAGTGGATCGTGGAGCTGAGTCGTCCCTGGAATGCGTCGGGAGCCGGGGTGAGACGGATGCAGCCCCAGGGGATCTACATGCTGGGATTTGCCATTCATGAAGAACATGCCGCAGGCCGGCATCACTACGTGTCGCTGGAAAAGATGCTCGCCTTCCGCGACCGGTATGATGCCCATCTGGTTGCCGAGCGGCAGTAACCCGTAAACCATAACGAGGGGTACGCGATGATCAGTTGGGGAACTCGAACGGCACTGCTGGCGGCAATGCTGTTCGTGGCCATGGGGGTTCAGGCTGCTGAGGGTGACGGAGTTCGCTTCTACAGTCCGGATGATTTAACCAAACCTGAAAACGCTGAGGGTGAAGCGGAAACCACGCGTCCGGCGGCTGCGCCAATGGCTGCGTCGGCTTCATCTGCATCGGCTGAATTCGATCCTCGGGGTGAACGCGCCTGTATTCGTTGTCACGATGAGACCTGGCCACGGCCTGTGTTGGCAATCCGCAATACACCCCACGGTGTGTCGGGCGACGCGCGCACGCCGTTCGCAAAAAACGACTGCGAAACCTGCCACGGTGCCAGCCCAGATCATATGGGGGCGCCCGGTGCGGACGACAAACGTACGCCAGTGGCCGTGGGATTTGGGCCGAAAGTGGTTTCCGATGCCGAGACCCGCAACGGTATCTGCATGCAGTGCCACCAAGGCGACAACCGGCAACATTGGGCGGGCAGCGCCCACGAGAGCGCCGGAGTCGCCTGCTCCGACTGTCATCGACTCCACGTCCAACGCGATCCAGTGCAGCAGCGGACCCAACAGGCGGAAACCTGTTTCAAATGCCACGGTACGCAGCGTGCACAATCCTATATGCCCTCCCGGCACGATGTGCGCAGTGGTTCGGTCATCTGTGCGGAGTGCCACAAACCCCATGGTTCGACCGGGGACAAGCTATTGGCGGAAATCAGTACTGTCGATACCTGTTATCGGTGTCACGCCGAACGGCGCGGGCCGTTTCTGTTTGAGCATCCGCCGGTACGCGAGGATTGCGGCAATTGCCATACGCCTCACGGCTCGGTAAACGGCTCCCTGTTGGTTCTGCGGCCACCCCAGCTGTGCCAGCAGTGCCACATGGGGAACAGTCATCGCAGTCCCGCATTCAGCGGGGGGGATATCGCATCCGACAATCAGGGGGAACTGCAGCGCATGATGGTGCGTGGCTGTGCCAATTGCCACTCGCAGATTCATGGATCGAATCATCCTTCAGGCTCCAAGTTCCATCGCTGATGAACAACAAAGACAGAGGCAGAGGCAGAGGCATGGGTAAAGAGATCAGAATTTCCGCCTTGGTGCTCGCTGGCCTGGTTGGGGGCGTCAGTACCGGCACTTCGGCTCAGGTGGCCGAGGACTACAACCTCGGGGTGAACGACGACTTTTTCCTGGATCAGCCGCCGGCGCCACAGGCGACGCGCCAGCCGTCTGCGGCTCCCCAGCCGCAACCGGTGAAGGCGCCAGCAGCAGGCAGATCTACTGCTGCGACAGCTCCCGCAGCCGGGGCAGCGAAGGCCGCAACCAGTGCAGCTGCTGCAGCCGGCGCGGTTGCCGGGGCCGCTGCAGCGGGTATCCCGCGGGCAGCTTCCGGAGGCGATCGGGAGAGCAAGCAGACGGTACAGGCCCCGGTGGTGCCGACCTCCACGCCTGTTCCCGCGCCCACTGTGCAACCGGTAGCCCCCGCAACACCGCCCCCGGTCGCTATTGTGCCACCGCCGGGGCCAGAGGAAGACCAGGGTCCGCCGCCACCGCTTAACACGGAGCGCGAGTTGGTATTTGGCAATTCGATCGCGGTGACCGCCCAGCGGTTGAGCGATGTCGAGCGGGCGTATGGTCAATACACTGGACTGACAGATGAGACGGAATCCAATACCTCAATATCAGCCCATCTGGCAGGACGCCCTGCTCACGAGAGTGACGAAACCGGATACTGGGCGCTGGACGTGGAGAGTCAGACCCCGGACGTGACCCTTTTTGAAGGGGTTTGGGGCAGGCAGGGCAAACAGGAAGTCAAGATCGGATACCTGGAAATCACCAAGCTGGATCCTTCCAATACGGTTACCCCTTATCTTGGTGCCGGGAGCGATACCCTCACCTTGCCGGGAACCTGGGTGCATAATACCACCACGTCAAATATGACCGAGCTGGACGCCAACCTCCGTGAGTTTGATATTCGCAAGGAACGCCGGCGGACGACGGCCGATTACCGGCACCTATTTTGTTGCGGTTGGAGTGCCGATATCGGTGTGGAACACGAGGAAAAAGAAGGGCTTCGCCCCATGGGTACCATGCATACCTTCCGTGGTGCACTGGTCCCTCAGCCGGTGGATTACACCACCGACCTGATCCGTGGAGGGATCGGTTTTCAGCAACCAGGCGCCCAGTACCGGGTCTACTATTCACTCTCCACGTTCAAAAATGACAATGCGGATTTGACGGTTGATAACCCCTTTACGGCGGGTTCAACCGGGCAGATGTCGCTGCCACCGGACAATACGGCCACTCGCTTTGGATTCCAGGGCGGCTGGCAGACTGCGCGGACCAGTACCTCGGTTGAGGTGTCTACCGGCACCAACGAGCAGGATGAAGATATTCTTCCCTATACGACCAACGCGGCCGCCTTGAATGCGGCCGCCCAGCCGCTGCCGGAATCGTTGGACGGCAAGGTAGACCATACTCAGGCAGTAATCAATTTCAATGTACGCCCATACCGAGGCGCAACCATCAATGCCAGGTATCGGTACGATGACCGGCAGGATAAACGGGAAGAGAACCTGCTGGCCTATGTGCTGAACGATGCTGCGTTCGTAGGCCAGCAGGATTGCTTGACTGATCCCACCCAAGCCCGCTGCGCGCTGAGCGAAGCCTATAGCACGACCAAACAGCGCATGGATCTGGATTACAAACAGCGCATCGGCTATCGCAATACCGTGAGCGTGGGACTATCTCAGGAAAAATTCAAACGCGACGATTACGATCGGCTTGAGGTGGAAGAGACCACCGAGGACCTGATCCGTCTGGGTTGGCAGAGCCGGATCGGGGCGGCGACCTCTCTCAACCTAAAATTGGAGACGGGCGACCGCAGCTACGACGAATACACGCCGCCAGCGGATGTCCCCAACCAGAATCTCGTGGAGATGAGGAAATTTCTGTTTGCGAACCGCGAACGCCAGCGCATGAAGTTGGCTCTGCGCTACGCACCGCCTACCAATTACTCGATAGGTTTAAGCGGTGACTGGCTCAAGGATGAGTATCCGGACTCGGTGATAGGCGTCCAGTCGGACGAACTCACTTCAATCACCGTAGATTATAACCAGGTTTACAGCGATGCTTTATCGTGGACGCTGTTCGTCAACCGCCAGGAGAGCGCACGCGATCAGGATGGCCGTCAGCAGAACATTGGTGGAGGTGATCCCTGTACTGAAACCGACACCACCTGTAATTGGTTTTTTGCCGGTGCAACCTCCACTGACACCCTGGGGCTCAATGTGGACTGGGCAGTCAAACCAAGGCGGCTGAATCTGCGTTTTGATGCCACCATCAGCCAATCCAAGCAGACAGCCGAAATGGAAACCGGTAGTTCATTGACTGAAGATGATTTCCCGGAGAATGAGATCAAGTGGACCACGCTTGGGGTGGCGGCAGACTACCATGTGGACCGCAATATGACCGTCAGTGGTGGTGTGACGCGCGAGACGTTCAGGTCGTCTGATTGGGCTGTGGACGGCGTAGAGCCAGACTCGATCAATAACGTGCTGTCAATCGGACAGGACAGTGCTGACTACAGCGTGACGCTCTACAGCGTTTCCCTACGCTACCACTTTTAGACCTTGTGTGAATGGGGTCACGTCGGCTTTGTAGCTGGGCGTGACCCTAGTGCTCCTCACCGCCGGTGCTGCGCCACACCTCCGCGCCCTTGAATACATCAAACAGCTGACCATCGATTTTCCCCGCCGCCACTTCGCCGGCCATGATGTCCAGCGCCCGTTCCGCATCCACGGCGGTTTTGTAGGGCCGATCACCTGAAGTGAGCGCATCGTAGATATCGGCTATGGTCAGGATCCGTGTCTGGACCGGAATCTGATCGGCGGTCAGGGCCCTGGGGTAACCCGATCCATCCAGTTTCTCGTGGTGGGCAAACGCAATCTCCGGGAGGCTTTCCAGCTTTTTGGGCCAGGGGATGAGGCTCAGAAAGGAGTAGGTGTGGCTGACATGGGACTGGATCTCGCGCCGCTCTGAATCGTTCAGGCTGCCCCGCAGGACCGCCAGGTCACTGAACTCAAAGTCGTGGAGCAGGACTCCCTCGCGGCCCTCCTCGGTGAGAAATCGAAACTCCAGCACTTCGTTCAGCTGTTCCGGAACCATTTCCGCGGACACCGTCGGTTCGTTGACATGGAGAATCAACTGCAGGTAGGTCGACAGCAGGTCGGACTTGCGCTGAAGCTCCTTGTCCAGCTCCTCCTTGTGGCGGAGGAAGGTGGCGTGGGGCAGCTTGTGCTCACAGTGCTGGTCCACCAGATTGCGATAGAGTTCCCGTTCCACATTGGCCCGTGCATAGTTGAAGCGTTCGCGCAGCAGTGCCAGTTGGGCATGATGCAGTTTCTTTGATTTGGTGAGCACCTGCTCCCTGACGCCGACTTTGCCGAAATCGTGGAGCAGGGCGGCGTACCGGAGTTCTTCGATCTCATCCCGGTTGAACTGAACGGTTTCCAGCGTCTTGTGATCGCTGCGATCCACAGCCAGTGCCAGGCGTTCGGTAAAGGTGGCTACCCGGAACGAGTGCCCGGCGGTGGCGGGATCGCGCGACTCAATCGCCATAACCGATGCATTGATGAATCCCTCAAAGAGTTGTTCGATATCGGTATACAGCTGGGTATTTTTAACGGCAATGGCCGCCTGGGTGCTCAGACCGGTGAGTACCTTGAGATCATTGTCGCCAAAGCGGTCCTTGGCGGACTCGGTATCCACCTGGAGCAGGCCGAGGACCTCGTCACCCACCAGCAAGGGTGAGCACATCAGCGCCCGAATGGAGAAGTCCAGAATCGACTGTTGGGTCCCGAAACGGTCGTCATCCATGGCATTGACTGAAAGAATCGCACGTTTGTGGGTGATGACTTCGTTGACGATGGTGCTGGATACGGCACACTCGTTGACGTTGGCTTCACCCTCCCGGTGTTGTGCCGCCACCGGAATCAACTCGTCGGTGGTCGGGTTGCGCAGCATCACAAATGCACGTTGCGCCGACGGGAAAATGTCAAATATGGCCTCCACGATCTTTTGCATCAGCTGTTCGCGGTCGGTCACCGTACCCATCGCCACGCTGATTTCGGAGATCGCCTGCAGGCGTTTCACCAGGTCCTGGTAACCGGCTTCGTTGGCGCGTTCCTCTTCTTCGGGGTCCAGGATCATGGACCGGGAGGCGTCCAATACCCGGGTCAGTCTTGGGGGTTTTTCCTTATCCTGAACAATCCGCAGGGAGATGCTGTCTGTGTTCTGTCCCACCTTCGCCCGACTGGGAGCATTGGGGTGGACGAAACTCTGGTACCAGTTGGACCCGGTTTCCGCGCCCACTGCCTGGCGCACAAACAGCAGCGATGTGGTTCCCACGACAATCTCCTCGCCCCCCTTGAGCACTCGTGGCTCATTGGGGTCCACCCGTTTGCCGTCCACAAAGGTGCCATTGGTGGAGTTGAGGTCTTCAATACAGAATTGATCGTCGGCCACCAGAATCTTGGCGTGATTCCGGCTCACCTCTTTGTCCTTAAGGGCGTAACTCTGTTCGTTTTCCCGGTTGGTGGGTTTGCGGCCGAGCACCAACTCCCGCTCCAGGAGGATATCGTGACCGCTGTCGGGTCCGGTGGTGATGCGGATCGAGGCAGCAGCCTGGGTTTTTTTTATCTGATCCATTAAGCGGTCATGCATTTGGTGATACGGGCGACTTTCCCGAGTATACATGCCCACAGCAACACCTTCCTGCATCAAGCCATTGGGCCATGTTCCCGGTCTCCAACAGTAGCAATTCTTGCCGATGTTTCACATAATCAGTTTATCCGTGCTCGCATAATCAATACTTGTAAACCGGACGGTCTGAAGAGCGCAGTCGCCGCAGGAGTACCAGACCGGAGTGAGGCCAGGAGTTTGGTGGTGGTGGCTGGGTCGCAACAAAAAAAGGGTGTCCGTGCATGAATTTTGAATCACTGAAAATACCTAAGCAGATGAGCCAGGTCTCGCTATGGGTGCATCCGGAAGGGGTGGTTGTCGGTTCAATGTTCCTGAGTTACTGCGGCGAGGATATGTTGCCGGAGCAGCCTGTTGATGTGATGAACCAGGATGCGGCATTTCTCGTGCTGAAGCGCAGCGAACCGGAAGAGGTCCGTTTTTACAGCAAGGCCGCCATTGTACGCGTTGAGTACGAGGAGCGGCTGGAGGCTGAGGGTGAGGGTGTGAATTCGGTCGCCTGCGAGCTCTACATGATGGACGGTTCTATTATCAGCGGTACCATCCATCGGTTCATGTCCCCTGAACATGGGCGCCTCTATGATTTGCTAAGCCTTAAAGAGTCTTTCATCAAACTCCACCTGGATGACGAGCACGTGTGTCTCGTCAACAAGGCATACGTCGTGCGCGCAAAATCAACTGATTAGTCCCTGCGGAATAAGAGAGCCGAAAAGAACATCACACCCCCATGTTCGCAAAATCCAAACTCAGCAAGGCAGTGGAGGTGCTGACAACGCCAGAGGTGAATCCGGCGCAGCGCGCGCATGCCACGGCAGCGTTGCGGGCAAAGCCGGCGGTGGCGGTACCGCTGCTGATCCGGGCCCTGCAAACCCCCTATCCGGTTCCGGCCGTAGAGGATGTGCTGAGCACACTGTTGAGCAACGATACCCTGCCCTCGTTCATGGAGGCGCTGGCCAGCAACAACCAATACACCGTGCACACGGCGGCCAACATCCTGATCCGAAGCAAGCGGTATGATCCCAATCGCCTGCTGAAGCTCTACGAGGACAAGGAGGTACCCAATTCGGTACTCAACCGCGTGCTGAGTGCGCACCCGGACGTTCTGCAGATTTCGGGATTGCTTCAAGCGGTCAAAACCGCACCTAAGGATGCGCGGTTTGCCCTGATGCGGCTGATAGACAAGGTTTGTCAGCAGAAGGATGTGGGGGAGTTGGTGGCGGTGATCCAGGATGGTGACGCTGCCCTGCGTGCGCAGTTGATCAAGACGGCTGCCCGGTTTCCGTCGCCAAAGGTCCGGGAAATGATGATGGGTCTGCTGGCAGATCCCAACAAGTCTGTGAAACAGGCGGTATTGCAGGCGCTACCGGAACTGAATATGTCCGTCGATGTGGGAGCCGTGTGCGAGCTGCTGCGTGACACGGATATGGCAATCCAGTCGGCAGCTATCGAAGCGCTGTCCAGGTTGAATGACTCCAGAGCGGTCAAGCTGCTGGTCGAGTTTTTGCAGGACGAGTCGGAATATGTCCGCCGTGCTGCGGTGGAGGTGTTGAATGCCATCGCCGATGCCGAGGCCATCCGGGAACTGATCGAGGCGATTAAGGACAACGATTGGTGGGTTCGGGTCCGGGCAGCGGACGCCCTGGGGCGCATTGGCGGTCCCAAGGTGGTTGCGGCAGTCCTCATGCTGATCAAGGATCAAGACGAGTTCAGCCGCCGTATGGCGGTGGAAATTCTGAATGCCATCAAGGATTCACGAGCGTTCGAACATTTGTGCAATGCTCTCAGTGACGATGACTGGTGGGTGCGCGAACGCGCGGTCGATGCGCTTGCCTCATTGGGTGACAAGCGTGCCGTGCCAAAACTGATGGAGCTGCTGCGCAAGGACGACAAGGCTGCACCGATTGTGCTCAAGGCATTGACCGGGCTGGGTGATCCGCGTGCCGTGCCCGCCATCCTGGAGCGGGTACAGGATCCGGTCTCAGCGATTCGACGGGCCGCGATCGAAGCATTGCGCGAGTTGACCGATGACCAGCACCAGGACCTGGTGGAAGAGTCTCTGCGCAGCGTTCAGGATTCGCTGGATGAGGATGAGCGCCAGTCAGTGGCGAAAACCCTGGAAAGCATCCAGAGCCGCCTTGAGGTACCGAGTGTGGAAATGTCAGCCGAGGTGGATCCGGAACGGACCATCGTCAGCGGCAGCACGGGATCCGGTGGCGAAGTGCCCAGTCGCCTCATCGTGGAAGCAGCGCCACAGAAGAAAAAAAGTCCCAAGTTGAAGTTTGGCAGCCGCAATGTGGCCACGGATTCCGATGCGGCGATCACCGAATTTCTGGATGCCGCGAAACTCAAGGAGGGTGATCGCCTGCTGGACCGGTATGTGGTGATCCGACACATCGGCAAAGGGGCTTTTGGTGAGGTGATACTGGTCAACGATGAGACGGTCGGCGAAGAGATCGTGCTCAAGTTCCTGAAGCCCAATCTGAGCGGAGACCACGATGTGATCAAGCGGTTCATCCAGGAGGTCCGCTATTCACGCAAGGTGACCCATGAAAATGTGATCCGAATCTTCGACTTCATCGCGGTGGGCAGAAGCCATGCCATGTCCATGGAGTTTTTCGACAGTCATTCGCTGACCGTTTACAACAAGAACAAAAGGCTCAAGAAGGCACAGAAGTTCAAGGTGCTGTTTGAGATATGCTCTGGCATCAACGCTGCACACGAAGCGGGAGTGGTGCACCGGGACTTGAAGCCCGGCAATATTCTCATCAACAACCAGGGCCGCGTAAAAGTGGTGGATTTTGGTTTGGCCGCCGCTGCCAATGCCGGCGACTCCCGGTTGACCCGCAGTGGGGTCATTCTCGGTACCCCGGCCTACATGTCACCCGAGCAGGTGCAGGGGTCGGACGTGGACAGCAGAACCGATATCTACAGCCTCGGGATCATGATGTACGAGATGTTCGCAGGTGAGCAGCCCTATAAGGGCAAGGACCACATGGCCATCCTGTTCCAGCACGTGGAGGGCAAAGCCACTCCGCCGTCTACCATCAACTCCGAAGTGACAGCGGCGCTTGAAGCGGTCATTCAAAAATGCATGAAGGTCAATCCGGACGATCGCTATCAGACCATGAATGAACTGGCTGTCGCGCTGAGGCAGGTGTACAAGGCGGAGATCGGGTGATGGCGCGAATCGATGCGTTCCTGAAACTTGGCCGGGAGCAGAAATGCTCGGATGTTCATCTCAGCGTCGGAGCTCCCCCGATGCTGCGCAGGCTGGGAGAGTTGGTGCCGGTCAAGTACCGTGACCTGACCGACGCCGAAATGCAGAATCTGCTCTACGAAATTCTCAATCCGGCACAGAAGCGGGAATTTGAATCCGGCAACGACCTCGATTTCTCCTATGCCAACGAGGAGGTCGGTGCGTTTCGAATCAACATGTTCCGTACCATGGAAGGGGTGTGTGCCTCGTTTCGGGTCATTGCCAACCGGATTCCCAGTATAGATGAGCTCGGTTTGCCTCAGGTAATGAGCAAACTGATCAATGTGCCCAACGGCTTGATTCTGGTCACCGGGGCCACCGGTACCGGGAAAAGTACGACTCTGGCCTCACTGATCGATTATCTGAACAGCAATCAGAAGCTCAATATCATCACCATCGAAGACCCCATTGAGTACATCCATCCCAGCAAGGAGTCCCTGGTGATCCAGCGGGAGGTGGGAACCCATGTCACCAGCTTTGCCGATGGCCTGCGCTCGGCACTGCGCGAGGACCCCGACGTGATCCTCGTCGGTGAGTTGCGTGATACGGAAACCATCATGATGGCACTGATGGCTGCGGAAACCGGGCATCTGGTACTCAGTACACTGCATACGGCGAGCGCGGCGAAGACCCTGGATCGGATGATCGATGCCCTGCCCAACGAAATGAAAAACCAGGGCATGGTGAGTCTTGCCCAGAGTCTGCGCGCCGTACTTTCCCAGGTGTTGGTTCGCAAACTGGATGGCCAGGGGAGAATGGCGGTGCACGAATTGATGGTGATGAACAAAGCCATCGCTCATCTGGTGATGACGGGCAAGATGCATCAGATTCACAGTCTGATCGAAACCAGCGGTGAATTGGGGATGCAGACCATGGATCAGGCTCTGCTGGCTGCGATCAACAGCAAGCGGTTGGATCCCAATGACGCCTACCTGTTTGCCAACGAGAAACCCCGTTTTCAGAGATTTGTCACTGACGCGAGCCTCTTGCCCAAAGTCGACCTGGTGGGGCGTTAGGGAATCTGTTCATGGCCAATCGCGTCGACGCATTTCTGGAAATGGTGGTCAAGCAGAAGGGGTCGGATCTGCATCTGGTTGCGGGAAACCCCCCGCGGATGCGGCTGTGGGGCGAGGTGGTGACCATCAAGTACCGGACCCTCACCACCGAAGAGACCCAAGCGCTGGTCTACGAGATCATGCCGTCCTCCCTGGTAACGGAATTCGAACAAAACCACGCTCTGGACTTTGCTTACCAAGTGGACGGGTTGGCGCGCTTTCGGGTCAACGCGTTCCGGCACATGGGTGGCATGGGGGCGGTATTCCGGGTGGTTCCCTTTGAAATTCCGACTCTGGGCAAATTGCAGCTGCCGGTGGTGGTCACCAACCTGTGCCACCACAAAAACGGACTGATTCTGGTGACAGGGCCGACGGGCTCGGGCAAGTCGACCACCCTCGCGGCGATGGTCGACCACATCAATGAGACCCGCCGTGGGCATATCGTCTCCATAGAAGATCCCGTGGAATTCATCCACAAGCGGAAAAACTGCCTCATCAGTCAACGGGAGGTGGGGGTTCATACCAGCGGATTCGCAGCCGCCCTCCGGTCCGCCCTGCGCGAAGACCCGGATGTCATTCTGGTGGGGGAGTTGCGTGACTACGAGACCATCAGTCTGGCGGTCACGGCCGCAGAAACAGGTATTCTGGTGTACGGTACCCTCCACACCAACGGAGCCGCCGCGACGGTCGATCGAATGATCAATGTATTTCCGACATCGGAGCAGGGGCGAATCCGGGTCATGCTCTCCACCTCGCTGGTCGGGGTCATTTCCCAGCAATTGGTTCGCCGGGACGACAACAAAGGCCGGGTGGCGGCCATGGAAATCTTGGTCAACAATTCCGCATCTGCCAATATAATCCGGGAGGGGAAAGCCGACCACCTGGCCAATGTGCTGCAGAGTGGGGGGCTTCAGGGTATGCAGACCATGGACAATGCGCTCAACCGCCTGCTTGATGCCAAGATCATCAACGGCCATGAAGCGTACAATAATGCATACAATCGGGAGAAATTCGCCCAGTACGCGACGGACGACGACTGGGTAGTAGACTAGGAGCGGGCATGGCCCCAGGACTTCAAGGTGCACAGCCCGTAACGAAAGCGAAGAAGCCATGCACAAGGTGGTGATCACATTGGACAAAGACGTCGTCGCTGAGCGCGTACTCAGCGTCGGGCGCTATACCTTGGGCCGTCGCCGGAGCAACGATATCCACCTGCCCGATCCAACCGTCAGCCGGGAACATGCTGCGCTGGTGGTCGGCGAGGATGCGTTTATCGAAGACATGGGCAGTCGCAATGGGCTGGTGGTCCGTGGCCGCCGGGTCGAACGTCACAAGCTGTCGCATGGCGATATTGTGCTGATGGGCCGGTACCGGCTCAATTACAGCTATCAGGCGCAGCAGGTTGAAGAAGACGAGGACGATGGCGATCGCACCCAGGTCCTGGGATATGGCCAGGGAGGCACCCTGGCGTCACGCGGTCCGGTCGGAGTTGCCAAAGTGGTCGAAGGGGAGGGTCAGGGCACGGTGCTGGACCTGCGCAAACCTTTTACCGCTGTAGGAAAAATGGGCGTTCATGTAGCCGTCATCACCCGCCGTCCCGATGGCTACACCATTCGCACGGTCACCGAAGGGGCCACTCCGACGCTGGTCAACGACAAGCCCCTTGGCGGAGAGCCGTTGAAGCTTCAGGATGGCGACCTGGTGCAGGTGGCCGACATGAAAATTGAATTCCTGATTGTGGGGCCGCGCTAGTCGCCCCGTCTCACCAGGCAACGGTCCCATGATTCACAAATTTCCCGGGTGCATCTGCAGGGCGGTTTCCATGGCCCAGCGCAAGGCCTCCAGGTAAGTTTCTGCGAGTATCTGTCCGGATACGTCGGCCAGTAGTCCGGTTACCTCTTCCGCCCGCTCGTGTGCCACGATCCAGTTCAGCAGTTCTCCCATTCGCCCGGTGCCACTGACCAGCGCGGTCGATACCTCAGGTGCCAGTGGCAATCCTTCAACCACATCGGCCATGCAGACATCCAGCATCGCATCGGTGACGGAGAGCAGACCCACCGTAAAGCAGGATGCTGGCGTGAGGTCTCCAAGCTTCAGCGCCAACTGTTCACAAAAGCGGGCGCGCACCAGCGCGAGGTGCATCCGCTCATCGTGTCCATCGGCCAGCCCGGATAGTGCGATGACCGAAGCCCAGCTGGCGATATTGCGGGATCCGAGATAGACAATCGCCTGGTGTATCGATTCGATTTTGCGACGGAGTCCAAAAAAAGCGGAGTTGATATAGCGGAGCAGCCGATAGGTGAGCGTGACGTCACTGCTGATGATTTTCTGCAATTCCTGCGCGTCATTTCCCGAAGTCTGCAGATGGCTGATCAGACGGAGTAGCGCCACCTGGTTGGCCGCCATACGCCGGCGTTGCAACAGTTTCGGGCGGCAGTAGTAGTAGCCCTGGTACAGATCGAATCCGAGCTCCGCGCAACGCTGGCGGTCTGTTTCGGTTTCCACCTTTTCGGCCAGCAGACGGATGCCCGGGCGGCGCAGGTGATCGACGTGGGCCACGAGTTCCTGATCGGACAGGAGGCTGATGTCGATTTTGACTATCCGGGCGATGGCAAGCAGCGGCTCCTTCTCCGGGGAGTAGATGAAATCGTCCAGGGCGATGTCGTAGCCAAGCCCGGCCAGCCGTTTGGCGGCGGCCACAACCGGCTCGTCGCCCTGCACATCCTCCAGGATCTCTATGGTCACCTGACCCGGCGGAAACAGCATGGGAATGTCGGCCGTCAGGAAATCCCGGGTGTAGTTGACGAAGGCCTGGTGATTGCCCACCAAGCTCTGCAGCCCGATATCCATGAGGAGATTCATCAGCACCTGGGAGGTGGCCCGTTCGGGATTGTCGAAGCGTGCACGGTTGTCGGCACTGCTCCGATAGAGAATTTCGTAGCCGTAGACGCGATTCTCGCGATCGTAGATCGGCTGGCGGGCGATAAACAGTTCCATATTTTATTCTTTGCGGTGCGCCCGAAGGTCGCGCAGATCTGCCACCTGCCGACGGGCCGTATCAGCACTCAGTTAAAGCTAGTTGACCGGATCTGGGGTGTAAAGGCGATCAGGGATGCCGGTGCACCGGTCCATAGGGCGAGTTGCGGGTCCGGTCGTGCTCCACCATGCGGTAGTGCACGAAACCGCTCAGCTCCTCGAAATGCATGAAAGGATTGCCGTCGATCTGCTCCTCGATCGTGGAGGTGGTGGTCACCGAGTAGTTGTGACCGGGAAAGATTCGCGTCTCAGCGGGCAGATCCGCGGCAATGTGTTTCAGCGTCTGGAACATCTGCTCCGGATCGCCGCCATTCAGATCGCAGCGTCCGCAGCCAAAGACAAACAGGGTGTCGCCGGTTATCAGCCGCTGCCCGATGCGGTAGCAGGCGGAGCCGGGGGTGTGGCCCGGGGTGTGCATCACCTGGATCTCCGTGTCGCCCAACGCGATGGTATCGCCACCGTGGTGCAGGGTCGGTTGGATATGCCGCGGCTGCCAGAACTCCATTTCCGGTTTCAGCAGATGGACCTGGGCATCGGTGGCCTGCAGCAGTTCGTCGATGCCGTTGACATGGTCGTGATGCGAATGGGTGAGGAAAATATCGGTGATCTCGGCCCCCTGGGTGTTGGCCTGCGCCAGAACCGCCGGGACATCCCAGGCCGGGTCCACCACCGCCGCCCGGTTGCTGGCCCGGTCATGGATGAGGTAGACAAAGTTCTCCATGGGGCCGAGTTCCATGGCGTGTATGGGGCAGGATGCGTCATGGGGCATGGTTTGCTCCTTCGGTTCAGGCTGCGCGGTCGTCGAGCAGAATCGACTTGGCGTCGTTGATCTGGGCGGCCAGATAGTCACTGCCTCCCCGGTCCGGGTGCAGGCGCTGCATCAGGCGCCGGTGCGCTTCGATGATCTCATCGTCACTGGCGCCCGGATGGAGCCCCAGTATGCGCCAGGCCTCATCCCGGGACATTGATCCGGCACCGGTTTGTCCCGATTGACCGGCCTGCTCGCGCCAATCCGCGCCGTGGATTCGATCCAGGTAGGTCTCCAACAGTTCCACGGTTTCCGGGTCGTGAATCAGGCAGTCCCGGTAGAGCGAAAGCAGCTCCGTCAGACCGAGTTGGCTCAGCCGCTTTCCGGAGAATGCGCCGCGCAGGATCTCGCCATCGATTTCGCCGGCGTCATGGTCCAGGGTCATCTTCAGGGTGGCCGTGGTGACGCTGGAGACATTGCCTGATGGGGCGGGCTTATGGCGATTCACAAAACCGCGAAAAACAGTGACGGTTCGCCAGAGACCGAGCAGGCGCTGCACAAACGGCAGGGCACCGCCCACCAGCGCAAACAGCCAGTGGGCCCGTCCGGTGGCCACCAGGGCGATCAGGGTGACGCCCAGAAGAATGAGCCCCCAGCGGATAA
>JBNLBB010000042.1:0-18603 GCA_050302415.1 Gammaproteobacteria bacterium
ATCAACCAAATCCGGTGGCTTGGCGCATCCCGTTTTACCCTCGGTTTGGCTTCGGGAAGAGACCAGGAGGCCGAGGTCGTTGCCTATTCGGAGGTGGGCCCGTTCCTGTTTTGCAGCTTTGCCACGGGCGGCGGACGACGGCATCTGGTGCTGAGTGAAGACGGTGTGGTGGGCGACTCGTTGCGCCTATTCCGGGTGGTGTTGCGCAGTGGCCGTTGGCGGATTTCCACGCCAAAGGTGGGAGATCAATTCTGACTGGGCCTATAATCACTCTGGCCCCATAAATAATTCCAAAGGCATCAGGAGGGCAGGCAGTGGAAGATCTGAAAACCTCAGAAACTTGGCGTGTTTTCAGGATACAGTCGGAACTCATCGATGGAATCGAAGTGCTCAACGAGTTGGGTCCGGCAGTCACCATCTTCGGCAGTTCGCGACTCACACCCGACAATCCCTATTATGAATCGGCCAGAGTTCTGGCCGGTCTCTGCTCCAATGCGGGATTTTCGGTCATCACCGGGGGCGGGCCGGGCATCATGGAGGGAGCCAACAAAGGCTGCTTCGACGGCTCCGGTCAGTCCGTGGGGCTCAACATTGCGCTGCCACACGAACAGCATGCCAATCCGTACCAGGATCTGAGCCTCACCTTTCGCTATTTCTTTGTGCGCAAGCTCATGTTTGTAAAGTACGCCATGGGTTTTGTGATATTTCCCGGTGGCTTCGGAACCCTCGATGAACTGTTCGAGGCATTGACCCTGGTCCAGACCGGTAAGATACGCAAGTTTCCGATCATCATGTTCGGTTCCGATTTCTGGAGCGGGATGGTGGATTGGATCCGGGACCGGGTGCTTGCCTGGGGCTGTGTCGACGAGAATGATCTGACGCTGTTCCAGGTGGTGGACGACGCGGACGCGGCGCTGCAGATCCTGATGCGTCACTTTGTATCGATTTCCGATGAGGAACAACGGCGACGAAGAATTTAATCGGGCGGCCGGTTGGCGTTAAACTATAAGCCCCCGGGAGAGGAGCGGAAACCACAATGATCAAGACTAGGGCGGTAACCCCGGAGATTCTCAAGAAGCTGGTGGTGTTGAACGCACTGAGTGACGAACATCTGCAGAGTCTTGCCAAGACCGTCAAGATGGAAGAGCACCCCAAGGGCAGTACCATGTTCAAGCAGGGAGAGAGCGACGGCATGGCCCTCTATCTGCTGCGTGGCAAGCTGGATCTCCTGGATGCCGGTGGCAGCGTGGTGCGGCAGATCGAGAGCGGTACTCCGGAGACCAAACATCCCCTCGTCCACCAGCAGCCCAGGGCCTATACCGCCGTATCCGCGGAACCGGTGGTGATTGTGCGCATCGACAGCCAGACCATCGATATGATGATCACCTGGGACCAATCGAAAAACTATGTGGTTGAAGATATTGCCCAGGATGAGGAGGTCGATGACGACGACTGGATGACCCGGATGCTGCAGACCAAATCGCTGCACAAGATTCCGCCGGCCAACATTCAGGCCATGTTCCTGCGGATGCAGGAGATCAATGTCTCCGCTGGTCACAAGGTGGTCGAGCAGGGCGGTGAGGGCGACTTCTACTACATCATCAAACGGGGCAAATGCCGGGTTACCCGCAGTACCCGGTCCAATCCCGCCGGGGCGGTGCTTGCCGAGCTGGGGGTGGGCGACAGCTTCGGCGAAGAGGCGTTGATATCCGACGAAAAACGCAATGCAACCGTCACCATGGTAACTGACGGGATCCTGATGCGCCTGGGAAAGGAGGACTTCGTCAAGCTGCTCAATCAGCCCATGATCAAGCGGATCAAGTTTGACGAGGCACTGAAACAGGTGGAGGCCGGAGCGATCTGGCTGGATGTCCGCATGCCCAGCGAATACGAAAACGGACACCTGGAGGGGAGCATCAACGTGCCCTTCTATCTGCTGCGCAACCGCGTGGATTCCCTGCAGGCGGACAGGGAGTACATTGTCTGCTGCGATACGGGCAGCCGCAGCTCCGCGGTAGCCTATCTGTTAAGTGAACGTGGATTCTCCACCCGGGTCCTGCAAGATGGACTGGTGGCGGCGCACAAGGACAAGGCCGCCTGAGAGACCGGCGCGGAATCAGTAGGGATCGAAGCCGGGGATCTGTCGGGGGTCGATGTGATCAATCTGCTCCGCATCCATGAATCTTTTGGCGTAATCCAGGTAGACCCCCTCCTGGATGAATACATTGAACAGATCCGGATCAATGTGGTTGTCGAGTTTCATTTTTCCCATGATGGTCAGGGTCTCTGACAGGCTTTTGCCGCTCTTGTAGGGTCGGTCCTTGGCGGTCAGCGCCTCGAACACATCGGCAATGCCCAGCATTCGTGCCTGCAGGGACATCTCGTCGCGCTTCAGGCCCTTGGGATAGCCCCGACCATCCATCCGTTCGTGATGGCCCCCTGCATACTCCGGCACGTTGCGCAGGTGCTTGGGGAAGGGCAGTGATTCCAGCATTTTGATGGTGGCCACGATGTGATGGTTGATCACGTCCCGCTCTTCCGGGGTCAGCGTGCCGCGATCGATACAGAGGTTGTAGACCTCGTTGTCCGTAAGAACCGGCTGGCTCTCTCCACTGCCTCCCTGGAAGGTGATCCGTGCGATGTTGTCTACCCGGGCTTTCGCCTCCGCGGTCATGTACTCGCCACCGATATTGGCCTGCCGGATGAATCGGAAATCGTTTTCCAGTGATGCCAGATCGGTATCGAGTTGGGCCCGTTCTTTGGCATCGTCAAACGGGGTTCCCGATTCGAGGGCTTCAAGCCGGCGCTTGTAGTAGTCGCGCTCCCGCTCGGCCCGCACGGTGGCAAATCGTGCGGCGACCGTATTGATCCGATCGTAGATGGTCTCCAGCTTGGTCGCCTTGTCGACCACATATTCGGGGGTGGTTACCTTGCCGCAATCATGCAACCAGCAGGCTATCGAGAGTTCATAGCGATCCTTTTCCGACATGGCGAACCCGGCCAAGGGCCCTGAGCCCACCCGATTGGCGGCTTCGGCCAGCATCATGGTGACCTCGGGTACACGGCGGCAATGCCCACCCGTATAGGGGGATTTGTCGTCAATGGCGGTTGCTATGAGCTGGATAAATGACTCGAACAGGGCGCGCAGCTCATCAAGCAGCGACTTGTTGGTCATGGCGATGGCCGCCTGGGAGGCAAGTGCTTCGGTGAGCAGCTGCGCCTCGCTGCTGAAGGGGATGATTTCGCCCGTTTCAGGGTCCTGGGCATTGATCAGCTGCAGCACACCGATGATGTCGTCCTCATGGTTTTTCAGCGGAATGGTGAGGAACGATTTGGACCGGTATCCGGTTTTTTCGTCGAAAGCCCGGGTACCCGTGAAGTCGAAGCCCTGCGCGGCATAGGCGTCAGGAATGTTGATCGTGTGGTCCCGGACCACTGCGTTGGCGACCACCAGCTTGTCGTTCGGAATCCCCGCTTCGTCGTACAGCGGGATGGGGTCAAAGGGTATGGCCGTGCCCGAGGTGCCGCCCATGTGGAAGTCGAGGCTGCCGGTGTGGATGATGGCAAAGTGGAGTTTGTTGTCGTCGTCGACGGTATAAAGCGTGCCGCCATCGGCGAAGGTGATCTCCTTGGCCCCCATGAGAATCTGTTCCAGGAGTTTGTTGGAGTCTTTTTCCGCCGACAGGGCAATCCCGATATCGATCAGTCGCTGCAGTCGATCACTGAGTTGCGGATTGGTCGCCAGGCTCATCGCATCGCTCTCCACGGACACCGGTGGAAGATTTTATCAAACCTGTTCGACGGGTGTGGTTACGGCCCTTCGAACCTGGTTGCGGCCACCGTTTTTTGCAGCGTACAAGGCATTGTCCGCCGCGGCAACGAATTCGTCCGAACCACGCACACTGAGTGTAGGAATTTCGGCAATACCGATGCTGATGGTGGTCTTCAATCCGTCCAGGTCCATGGACTCCACCGCCATGCGCAGGCGCTCGGCGACGTCGGAGGCGCCGTCGATGGGGGTGTTTGGCAGAATGATCATAAACTCCTCCCCACCATAGCGGCAGGGAATATCGATTTTGCGTACCGCCTCGCGCATGCGGTCGGCGATGGCCTGGAGCACCTGATCGCCCCGTTCGTGGCCGTTTTCGTCGTTGAATCGTTTGAAATGATCCACGTCGAACATCAGGATCGAGAGGGGCATGCGATAGCGCTGGGCGCGGCTGAACTCCTTCTGCAGGACCTGATCCAGGTGGCGCCGGTTGAACAGTCGGGTGAGGCCGTCGGTGGTGGACAGGCGGAGCAGGCGGTCCCGCAACCTGCGTTCCGCGGTGATGTCCCGCAACAGGCAGGCCGAGCCCACCACCTTGCCCTCCGAGCCACGGATGGTGGAGGCGAACACGGTGAGGAGCTGGTCACGGAAGCCGATGACGTGGGGATCGGATGCGTTCTGCTGGCCGTTATCCAGCCATTCGTGCATCTGTTGGGCGTCGCCGAGCAGATTGAGAAATCCGTCGGCGATGATCGACTCGCGACTCTTGCCCAACAGGTTTTCGGCGGCGGGATTGACCAGAACGATGGTGCCGTCTCCGTCGGTGACCACGATGCCTTCCCGCGCGCTGAGAATGATGGTGGTGAGCTTATCCTGCTCTTCCTGGAGTCCGGAATAGGTGGCGAGCAGTTCCCGGGTCATCCGGTTGAAACTCTGGGCCATGACGGCGATTTCGTCGCGCCCGTTGACCGGAACCTGCATGTCCAGGTCCCCTTTGGCTGCCCGCATCATAGCCCGGGTGACGTCGTGGATGGGGGAGACGATCGATTTTCTCAGAATGAACCAGGCCACCAGGATGATGGCCAATACGGAGGTAATCAGAACCACGATCGCCTGCAGCTCGGTGTTGCGCACTTCGGCGTATATCGGTGACAGGTTGGTGGTCAATTTCAGGATGCCGCGTACCGACTGCCCCGATCCATGGCAGCGATGGCACTCCTCCTGGTTGGACATGGGGACCAGCACGGTGAGGTATTGTTCACCCTCTGCACCGGTCTCCTGGTAGTGAACCATGCGTCCGGTCCGGATTGCCTCCCGCAATTCGCGATGGTTGGGGGGAAGTATGGGAACCAGCTGCACGTTCTCGTGGGGCAGGAACATGATCTCATCCAGTCTGCTGTTGACCGCATTGATGGTGGCGTTGTCGCGAAACGCCTCGCTGCCGTCGATGCGCAGGATACGGAAATCGGTGACGTCGGGCACCCGTTTGAGATTGTCGGCAAAGGTGCGCGCAATATCGGCGTAGCCGGCCACCATGATGGTCTGCAGGCTTTGGCTGACGCTCTCGGTCAGCTTGAGAATGGTGCTCTGGTTCTGATCGTGAATGGCCTGCTGCTGATGGTGGATATAGAAAAACGTCAGGCTGGTCAGCCCCAGAATCACCACCAGGGCAACGACGGCTATGATCCGGTTGCCGATACTGCCAACCATCAAGGTTACGTTGGACACGATGCTGTCCGCTGAATGGCCACCCGCACGCTGCGGTGTCTAGACATCGAAGTGGTTCCACGGCCTGGGTTGGGCAATGCCGTAGCCCTGGACGTAATCCACGCCAATCTGCCGCAGCCGTTGCAGGATGGCGTCGTTCTCGACAAACTCGGCCACGGTTTCGGCATTGAGCACGCGGCTGATCTGTTGCACCGATTCGACAATGGCTTCGGAAATCGGGCTGACCGGCAGTTCGCGGACGAAGCTACCGTCGATTTTCAGCTGACTGATCGGAATGTTCTTGATATAGGTGTAGGAGGAGAGGCCGCTGCCAAAATCGTCGATGGCGAAAAAGAATCCCATGTTGCGCATCTCAGAGATAAAGTAGAGCGCCGCCTTGAGATTGGCGATGGTCGCCGTTTCCGTGATTTCGAAGCAGAAATGGGTGGGATCCAGTTGTTGCGCCTCCAACTCCTTGCGGATAAAGTCCAGAAAGTAGGCTTCACTGAGGGACGCACCCGACAGATTGATGGAGTAGTGGCGTCGTTCATAGGCCGGTGCCCGATGGAGTTCCGCCGCGTGTAGCGCAAAACTCCTGGCAACCACCCAGCGGTCGATCTGCGACATCATGTTGTAACGTTCAGCGGCCGGTATGAAGATTCCCGGCGAGACCGGTCCCTGGTCCTCGGTTTTCATCCGCACCAAAACCTCAAACCGCTCCGGAACGCTGTCCGTGGATTCGGTCGGCATGATCGGTTGCAGGTAGAGATCGTAATGATCCTGCTCCAGTGCCTTGCGGATAATGGGAATCCATTGCATGGCACCGCGCGCCGAACCCTGCTCTGAATCATCCTCCTGGTAGACATGAATGCGGTTACGTCCACCGTTGCGCGCGGACTCCACGGCGGCGCGTGCAGCCCCCAGGATATCGGTCACACTCACCATGTCGCCGGTGACAAAAACCACGCCGATGGTCACTTCGACTTCAAACAGCCGATTGGCGTCCTCGAAACGGAGCTGGTTGATGGTCTCGCGCAAGCGGCAGGCGATGTCCAGGTTGGCGGTGGGATCTTCGACCGCCACCAGTGCGGCAAACTCGTCGTTGCCCAGCCGCGCGATGGTGCTTGCGCTACCCAGTACTTCGTGCATGGCGGCACCGACCTGTTTGAGCGTGCGATCGCCGATGTGGTTGCCGCAGGTTTCGTTGATCAGTTTGAAGTGATCGAGATTGACGGAGAACAGGGCAAACGATTCGCCAGGATGGTTGGCAATTTTTGCCAGAGCCTCCACCAGGTGCAGTTCGAAACTGTTGCGGTTGTAGAGGCCGGTCAGAACATCGTGCTGTTTCTGGAAGGTGAGTTCGCGCGCGAGCTCTGCCGGTTGGCTGACATCCCGGAACACCAGCAGGGCGCCGGGATTAGTTTCGCCGGGCACCGGTATCGGGCTGGCCGTCAACAGGATGCGGTGTATCTCATCCGAGCGGTTGCGGAGCTGGAAATGGTCCTGGAATTTCAGGGTACGCCCTTCAGTCACGGCGCGCTCAGAAGGGGATTCAAGCTGTGAGCGGGTCACTTCACTGAATATGGGCAGCACCGTGTCTGCCGCTTCGCCACGGGCTTCGATCTCGGGCCATCCGGTCAGGTTCTCGGCAATGCGGTTCATCTGCACCACCCGGTCCCGGCCATCGGTGATGATCACACCATCGGCGATGGCGGAGAGCACAAAATCCCTGATGGCCCGCTCGCGCAACAGATGGCGCCCGGTGGTCCGCTGGCGGATCAACAGCGTCAGCAGATAGAACGTAATCAGCAGGATCAGCGCCAGGATAGCGTGACGGTAGAGTGAGGCGCTGTGCTCCTCATCGGCGTGCCGCGCCAGGTAGACTTCGGTGAGCTGATCCACGGTCCGACTGGTGTTGATGGCCTCGATCTGGCTGATCAGCTTGTCGAGTGACTGCCGGTTGTCCACCACCAGCCGGGCGTGGCGGAACAGACGCAACAGGTTCTTTCTGTCCCGGTCCCGGAGCTGGCTGGCAGTATTGGCCAGCCGCTGCAGCGAGCGGTCGACGGCGTCGAACAGTTCATTGCCAAGAGAGTTGCTCAACACCAGGATGTCCCGTTGCAGGCGCCGGACATCGGTTTCCACCAGGTCGCGTTTGGCGACAGGCAGTTCATCCAGAAACGGTAGAATTTCTCCGGATACCAGCCGGGAACTGGAAAAGTAGGCCAGTGAATTTTTCATCACCGCGACGTCGGTGAGGAAGTGTTCCATGAGCAACCATTTGCGTCCCTGGTCCTGAGTCAGCTGGCGCAGCAAAAAGTCAAATTTGGTGCTGCCACTCAACAGCGTGCCGAGTTCCGGCGACTGCAACGCCGCCATGGTGCGGTTGAAACGGTTGTGTGCATCGCGCAGCACATCGAAGTTGTGGTAACGCAGGTAGCGGATTCCAAACACCTGCCGACTGATCAGATGGTCGGCATCGTCCAACTGGGTGAGCAGTGAGATCACCCGCGAGTGGTTTTCGTTGATATCGTTTACCAGTGTGCTCTGTATGTGCAGAAAGGCCGTCAAAGCGAGAATGGCGGCGGAGACCATGACCGGATGGAGACGCATGGTCAATGCTCCATTTCCGGATGCTGGCCGGTCAGGGTTTTGAGAAACGCGACAATCAGATCGATCTCCTCGTTGGTGAGATCGATACCCATCTGGTGTTCGGCCATCTCCTCCACAGCAAATTCGAGCGTGTCGGCCGAGCCATCGTGGTAGTAGGGGGCGGTCAGTTCAACGTTGCGCAGGGAGGGAACCCGAAAGGCGTAGCGGTCGAACTCCTGGCCGGTGTACTGGAATCTTCCCAGGTCGGCAGCGTTGAAGTCCGCATGTTCCTCGAACAGATCATTGAACACGTTGATGCGTTGGAAGGAGTTGCCGCCCAGCAGTTTGCCGTTGTGACAGGCCACACAACCAGCCTCCTTGAACAGAGTGTAACCCCGTTTCTCTTTGGCGCTGATCGCGGTCTGGTTGCCCATCAGGAACTGGTCAAAGCGCGATCCGGCGGTCACCAGAGACCGCAGATAGGTTTCCAGCGCGTCGATGACGTTGATCCGGCTCAGTCCGTCGCCATAAATCTCCACGAACTGTTTCAGCAGACGCGGGTCCCGGGCCAGGCCTTGAATCACATCCTTCCAGTTGCCATCCATTTTCTCCGGATCGATTACCGCGGTGTCGATCAGGTCGCCCAGCAGCAGAAAGCGGCCATCCAGATTGTAAAAATGGTGCAGTGCGATGTTGTAGACGGTGGAGGTGTTGCGCTGTCCCGGTTCATTGTCCGGACCACGGGCCCGCGGCCGTCCGTCGCTGCCGCCCTTGGTCAGATCGTGGCAGGTGACGCAGGCGGTCCGGCGATGGCCTGACAGCAGGGTGCTGTGGAACAGATCGCGCCCCAATGTCACTTTGCGCATGTCCAGCCCGGAGGCGGGCAACAGCGCGGTAATCGGTTCTTCGAGTTGCTGTAGTGCCACCGGCAGGTCATTGCCCAAACCGCTGGGCATGGGAACCAGCAGTTGCACCGCCCCTTCGTTGTGCGCCAGGGAGGATTGCAGCCACAGGGAGGCCACGCAAACAAGCAACAGCTTCCGGTGCCCGGAGCGGTGATGCTGAAACCTGTGGAGGCCGAATTGCTTCATGGATACTGGCAAGATCTCACAACACCGCAGCAATCCGAGATTTGAATCGCCGCGGGGCTCGTTTTTGTTGATGCCGACAAGGCGGCATATTCCCACCACGGCCCGATTCTATACAAGATACTATAGCCGTCGCGATGTCGGGTGCCAGTCAATGGCCGGGCACTGCCAGCGCGTTGAGCACCTCGGCCACCGGGTCCGGTCCGGTCGTGTCGACGGTGACAGCGTGAAGGTCCGGTGAGAGAGGTCGAAATTCGCGTTGCTGCTCCTGCATCACCGCCACGGTAGCCTCCGAGGGATCGTCTCCCGACTGCTGACGCTGCTCGATCCGTTGTCTGAGGATCGAGTCGGGTGCCATGCAGTGGACGACCCGCAATGCCAGGTGACAGCGCTCCGCCAGATCACGAAAGGGTTCGATCTCTTCCGGTCTGAGAAACGTGGCATCCACAATGGCAGTCTGTCGGCCTACCATCAGGTGCTGAGCTGCACTGAGCAGGGCCAGGTAGGTCTGCCGGTTGGCCTCGGCGCCGTAGGGATCCTGGAGCCGGGTCCGTTTCTCCAGGCGCCGGCGCTCGCGGTCTGAACGGACGACCACCGCGCCCAGGCGCTGGGCCAGCCGGGAGGCAAGCCAGGATTTGCCGCTGCCCGATACCCCGTGCATCAGTATGAGGCAGCGAGGTTCGGCGCGCACGGCTGTTTCGGCGATGTCGAGATAGTGGTCCACCGGCAGTGTTGGTTGCCGACTGTCATTCGACGCCGGTGTGAGCAGCGCGATTTTGGCGCGGACCAGCGCGCGGTAGGCGGTGTAAAACCAGAGCAGCGAGGCGCCGTGATAGTCTCCGCTGGCTTCAAAATAGGCATTGATAAAGCGCCAGCCCCATGCCGCCTGCCCGCGATACAACAGATCCATGAAGAGAAAAGCAATATCGCTGATGCGGTCGATCTGTCGCAGCTCGGCGCTGAACTCGATGCAGTCGAAAGGGGTCAGGACACCGTCAAGCAGCGCAATGTTGCCGAGGTGCAGATCGCCGTGGCATTCCCGTATTTCACCCCTGTCGATCCGTTCCTGAAAATGGGGAGTGCGCGTGGTATAGTCGCGCTCCATTGCGACGGATAGCGTGCGTGCCATCCGGCGTTGAGCGGAAGTACCCAGGCGACGGACCAGATCCAGAGTGGCGACCACCGGTTCCCATACCTGAAGCACTGTGGCTTCCCGGTGTGGCGGGGAATCGGAATGGATAAGGTTCAGTCGGTGGGCCAGGTTCTCAAACAGTTCGGGTTCGAGATTTCCGAAGGCCGGTCGTTCGCCGAGCACCGAATCCTCCGGCATGCGGCGCATTTTCAAAGCATATTCCAGCACCGGGCCGGCGCCCCCGAGCTGGGGTTGGTCTACCGACCCGGTGACCGGCACCACCTCCAGATAGAGCTGCGGTGCAAAGCGTCGATTGAGGGTGAGTTCAAGGTCGCAATATTGGTGTCTCAGCTCCAGGCTTGAGTAATCGAGGAATCCCAGGTCAACGGGCTTTTTGAATTTGTACGCGATGTTGCCGCACAACACGATCCAGGAAATATGCGTCTCTATCCATAACGGACGGCTGCACGCCTCCATTGCCGCAACCACCGGCTGCAGATTGCGCAGCAGTACCGGCAGTGAAATCCCGGACGAGTCTCCGGTTGCCGATGGTCTTCTGTTCATAGTTTCATGACAAAACGCTCCCTTTCCCGCAAGCATAGTTCACGCCCGGGTACCCGGCGCCCGTCGCGTGGGCGCTCGACCTGGTTCTACCTGTGGCGCATGGGATTGCTCGCCGGATTGGCCGGGACGGCGCTGCTCCTGATCTACGCCTTCTATCTGGACGGGGTGGTGCAGCAGCGGTTTGAAGGTGTGCGCTGGGAGCTGCCGGCGCGGGTGTATGCCCGCCCGCTGGAACTGTTTGTGGGACGGCCGGCGGAGTTGGATGATCTGGAGTACGAACTGCAGGCTGCCGGCTACCGTCGGGACCGCACGCTGCGCGCGCCGGGGACCTACCTCCTTTCCGGGAACCAACTGGAGTTCTACACCAGGGAATTCGCCTACTGGGACGGGGTGGAACCGGCGCGCAGGCTGTCGCTGCAGGTGCAGAGCGGGCGCATTGTCGACCTGCACCTGCTGAGCAGCGCCGCACCCATCGACCTGGTACGGGTGGATCCAGTGCTGGTTGGAAGCTTCTACGCCAACCAGCAGGAGGACCGGCTCCTGGTCGCGCTCAAGGAGGTGCCCGAATCCTTCGTGCAGGGGCTGCTGCTGATGGAGGATCGCCATTTTTACGAGCATCACGGCGTCGATCCTCTGGCCATCGCCCGGGCGGCCTGGGCCAATCTGCGCGCCGGGAAAACGGTGCAGGGTGGAAGTACGCTCACCCAGCAGCTGGCCAAGAATTTTTTTCTCAGTTCAACCCGCAGTCTGTGGCGCAAATTCAACGAGGCGATCATGTCCGTGCTGCTGGAGCTGCGCTACGCAAAGCCGGAGATACTCGAGGCCTATCTCAACGAAATTTACCTGGGGCAGAACGGGACCCTATCGGTGAATGGACTGGAGCTTGCCTCGCGTTTCTACTTCGGGCGTTCAGCGCAGCGTCTGGAGGTGCATCAGCAGGCGATGTTGCTGGCGATGATACCGGGTCCTTCGTACTACGATCCGCGGCGCAACCCCGATCGGGTGCTGAAGCGGCGAGATCTGGTGCTCCGGGTCATGCGGCAGGGCGGGGTGATCACCGAGCCGGAATACCAGCGAGCGCTGCGTGAACCCATCGAAGTGGAACCGGTGCAGTCGCTGGTGACCGACCGCTCGCCGGCCTTTCTGGATCTGGTCCGCCGGCAGCTGCGCCGCGACTATCGGGAAGAGGATCTGCGAACCCAGGGGTTGGTGGTTTTCAGCACCTTTGATCCACAGGTACAGCGCGCCGCGGAGCGCGCGCTGGTTGAGGGTGTTCGACGCGTTCAGCGATCATCGGTGCCGCTGGAGGGGGCGGTGACCGTGGCCCGACGCACGTCGGGAGAGGTGTTGGCTGTGGTCGGCGGGCGCGAGACCGCCTACCGGGGTTTCAACCGGGCGATTGATGCACTGCGTCCCGTGGGCTCCCTGATCAAGCCCGTGATCTATCTGACCGCACTGGAGCAGCCTGATCGCTATTCCCTGGTGACTCCGGTTTCCGATACCGAAATCTCCCTGCCGCAGACCGACGGCACCCTCTGGCAGCCACAGAATTACGATCACCAGTTTCACGGCCAGATCCCAATGATGAGCGGTCTGATCCATTCCTATAATCTGGCCACCATCCATCTGGGGCTGGAGATCGGCCTGGACCGGATCGTCGACAATCTCCAGCGCCTGGGGGTGCAGCGGCCGGTGCAACCCTACCCCTCGCTCATGCTGGGGGCGGCCGGTTTTTCGCCCATCGAGATCCTGCAGCTCTACCAGTCGCTGGCGGCGGACGGTTTTACCTCACCGCTGCGCGCCATCACCGCGGTCCACGACGCCAACGGCAACCCGCTCAGCCGCTATCCGCTCACCGTCACTCAGGCGGTTGACCCGGCCGCAGTGTTTCAGGTCAACTGGGCGCTGCAGGAGGTGGTGGCGCAAGGCACGGCCCGGGGCGTGAACCGCGGTTGGAGCAGCGAGTTCCGTCCGGCCGGCAAGACCGGCACCACCGATGATCTGCGGGACTCCTGGTTCGCCGGGTATACCGGAGACTATGCCGCAGTGGTGTGGCTCGGTAACGATGCCAACGAACCGGTGGGCCTGACCGGAGCCACCGGTGCGATGCCGATCTGGGAACAGCTGATGCGTAACATCAGCCGGGTGCCGCTGGAGCTGGCGCAGCCGGAAGGAATCCGTTTTGGGATCATCGATCCACAGAGCGGCGGGCGGCGGGCCGACCGCTGCAGTGGATTGAAAGTCCCGTTTGTCGATAATCACTTACCAAGAATTACCGAGAATTGCGCGTTTTGAAGCTTCATCACACAGTCTCTTCCTCACCCCTGGCTCGCGGGATCGGCACCCTTCTCGTGGTGGCCCTGCTGCTGGGGGGATGTGCCACCAGTACCACCGGCCCCGAGGGTTCCGTACGCCAGCAATATGAAGAACAGCTGCGGGCCGGCTACGGGCGGCTGCCCGCCGTGGAGACGCTGTTGCAGCAGTCCGCGGAGCGGCAGGAGCAGGGACGGCCGGATCAGGCAGTGAGCCTGCTGGAGCGGGCGGTGCGGATCGACGGCCTCGATCCGCTGGTGTGGCACCAGCTGGCGCGTCTGCGTTACCAGCAGCGCGAACTGGCGCAGGCCGAGCAGCTCGCCCTCAAATCGGCGCGGCTGGCGCGCGACAACCGTCGCTTGAAAGCGGCCAATTGGCGCCTGATTGCCGGCATGCGGGCGGCGGGTGGCAATCCTGCGGGTGCGCGCGATGCGCTGGAGCGTGCCCGGCAGCTGGAGGATAGTTGAGTGGTAGAGAGTGGCACCGGCAATCCCTATTCCCTGGAACGCCTGATTGAAGAGACCCGCCGTCTGGCGCGTGAGTACCGCCGCACCACGGGCAAACCACTGCCGGGGGTCACGGGGGAGATCGCCAATTTCGACGCCACGCGGCTGTTGGGTCTGGATCCCGTGACGGACACAACCGGTGGCTACGATGCGGTCGGGCGCGAAGGTCCCATGGCGGGTAAACGGGTACAGATCAAAGGGCGTGCGGTGTTCGACAGCCAGCGGGGCAACCAGCGGATCGGCCAGCTCAAGCTGGACAAGGCCTGGGACCTGTTGGCGCTGGTGTTGCTGGACGATGCCTTCGAAGCCGAGGAGATCTGGCTGGCGGAGCGCACAACCCTGGAGCAGGACCTGCGCGCCAAAAGCAGTGACCGGGGTGGCAAGGGGGCGCTGTCACTGGCCCGTTTCCGCCACCTTGGCCGCGCAGTGTGGACCCGGGACGATGGTGTGCTGAATGGAGTCGCCGACGGGTCAGGGCCTGCCCGGTGATGGCCGATGAATCGCGGAGTGCCGGGTGGTGGCTCGGCAGTGACGGTCCCTTTGCCGAGGCCTTCGAAGGCTTTCGGGTGCGCAGCCAGCAGCAATGCATGGCGGACGCGGTGGAAAAGGCCATCGCCGAACGCGGCGAGCTGATCGCCGAAGCCGGCACCGGCACCGGCAAGACGTTCGCCTACCTCGTCCCGGCCCTGTTGTCGGGCCGCCGCATCATAGTCTCCACCGGAACCAAAAACCTGCAGGACCAGCTCTTCGATCGGGATCTGCCGCTGGTGCGCAAAGTGCTGAAGCGCGGTGTCTCCACCGCACTGCTCAAGGGGCGGGCCAACTATCTGTGCCGCTACCGGCTGGCCACGGCCAATGCGGAGGGACGGTTCCAGAGTCGCGAACAGGTGCGTTACCTGCGCATGATCAATGCCTGGAGCATGCAGACCCGGTTCGGTGACCGGGCCGAAGCGGCCCAGGTTCCCGACGATGCGCCCATCTGGCGCACAGTCACCTCCACCAGCGACAACTGTCTGGGTCAGGAGTGTCCCGAACTCGATCAATGTTTTCTGCTCAAGGCGCGGCGCGAGGCGCTGAAGGCGGATGTGGTGGTGATCAATCATCACCTGCTGTTTGCCGACATTGCCCTGCGCGATGAGGGGTTTGGCGAACTGCTGCCGGGAGCCGATGCGCTGATTGTGGACGAGGCCCACCAGTTGCATCGGGTGGCGCAGCAGTTCTTCGGCACCACGCTCAGCAGCCGCCAGGTGTTCGAGCTGGTGCGGGATGCCGAAGCCGAGCAACTGGCCGAGGCGGGCGAGATGTCCGAGTTGCGCGACTGCTACCAGCAATTGGAGAAGGCGGCCCAGGATTTCCGTCTGGCGTTGGGACGGGCGGACCAGCGTGCCGGTTGGCCACAGATCGCGCGGCGGGAGGCGGTTGCAGCGGCGGCGGATCGCCTGCGTCAGACCCTCGCGGAGCTGGGCGAATCCTTTGCCGCCGTCGGCGAGCGGAGCAAGGGACTGGAGGCGATCGGGCGGCGCGCCGAGGCGTTTGCCCTGCAATTGCAGGGGTTTCTGGAGGAGGGCGACGAATCACGCATCTGCTGGTTCGAAACCCGCCAGACCGGGTTCTGGCTGAATACCACGCCCCTGGCGGTGGGCGAGCTGTTCAAGCGCTGCCGGGCCCACTACGCCGCGGCCTGGATATTCACTTCTGCGACGTTGACCATCGAAGAGGGCTTTGCCCACTTCCAGAATCAGTTGGGGCTGGAGGAGGCCGATACAGCCTGCTACGAAAGTCCCTTCGATTACGCCAACCAGGCCCGGCTATTCCTGCCGCGACGGCTGCCTGATCCCAACGATCCGGGTTACTCCAGGGCCATGCTGGAGGCGGCCATGCCGCTGATCAACAACAGCCCCGGTGGCGTATTCCTGCTTTTTACCAGCTATCGGGCGCTGAGTGAGGCCGCCTCCTATCTGTCGGAGCGCACCAGCCGCCCGATCTATGCGCAGGGGCATGGTTCGCGCTCCAGCCTGCTGGAGGCTTTCCGGGAATCGGGCAACGCCATTCTGCTCGGTACCGCCAGTTTCTGGGAGGGTGTGGATGTGCGCGGTGAGGCGCTCACCTGTGTGATCATCGACCGGCTGCCGTTTGCCTCGCCCTCCGATCCGGTGCTGCAGGCCCAGGTGACCGCGTCGCGGAAAGCAGGTGGCAATCCCTTCATGGAGATCCAGCTGCCGCAGGCGGTCATCGCCCTGAAGCAGGGGGTGGGCAGACTGATCCGGGATTTCGAGGACCGGGGCGTGATCATGCTGTGCGATCCCCGGTTGCGACAGAAATCATATGGTTCCGTGTTCCTGCGCAGCCTGCCACCCATGCCCGTCTGTCACGAGGCGGAGGAGGTGGTGCGGTTCTGGGCTGAACCGCACTCGCTACCAGACGCGTTGCCGGAGGCAGTCGACCAGTGAAGCTGTTGGCCATCGAGACCGCGACCGAGGCGTGCAGTGCCGCCCTCCACCTGGACGGCGTGATCTACGAGCGTTACCGCTTCGCTCCGCGCGAGCACTCCCAGTTGGTGCTGGCCATGATGGAGGATCTGCTGCGCAGTCACCGGCTCACCCTAAGTGATCTGGACGCACTCGCTTTTGGCCGGGGGCCCGGTTCGTTCACCGGTGTGCGCATCGCGGCGAGCGTGACCCAGGGCGCCGCCTTTGGTGCCGGTCTGCCGGTGGTGCCTGTCTCCACTTTGGAGGCGTTGGCCCAGGAAGCCGCTCGGGAAACGGGGCACCGACAGCTGCTCTGTGCCATTGACGCCCGCATGGGGGAGCTCTATTGGGCGGGTTATCACCTGAGGTCCGGGGCGGGAGCGCCACTGGTGGTACCGGAATGTGTGGTCTCGGCCGAATTGGCGGAGTTGCCGGAGGCGGGGGAGTGGTTTGGCGTGGGGAGCGGCTGGCATACACCGGAGGCTGAGCACCTTCGGCAGCGGCTGGGCGGACGGCTGATCGGCACACTTTGGGACCGATACCCGCGCGCGCGCGCCGTGGCGGCGGTCGCGGCAACGGCACTGGCAGAGGGCAAACAGGTTCCGGCCTCCGAGGCGTTGCCCGTCTACCTGCGCGACCAGGTGGCCTCGAAACCGGCCTAAAGGGCGCCCGAGTCCCGGAGCTGCTCATAGATCGCGGTGGCCAGCCGCCGGTAGCCTGCCGCGTTGGGGTGCACCGTGTCGGACTTGAGATCTCGATCCTGCAGAATGTCGGGCAGGGTCTCCTCCATCAGCAATATCCCCGTACGTTCCGCCACGGTTGCATAGACCGGGGACGCAGAGAGAATCAGTTTCGGTTCGGGGACGCCAAGCAACACCACCTGGGCCCCGGATTCGCGGATCAGTCGGATCATCTGCTCCAGGTTGTGGGCCAACTGGCTGCTGTCCTGACGGCGGAGAAAGTCATTTCCCCCATGACACAGAATCACCAGGCCCGGTGCGTGTTCCGCCAGCACGCTTGGCAGGCGCGCCAGTCCACGGCTGCTGATCTCACCCGGAACACCGGCATTCACCACCCGGCGGCCGATCAGACCTTCCAGTACCGTCGGGTAGGACTGGTCGCGCGGCGCCCCGGTACCGTGGGTGAGGCTGTCGCCAAAGGCAAGCACCACGGCATCGCCCGGCAGAGGGGTGAGCGGAGGGGCGGAACTGCTGCATGCGGCAATCCCGGCCAGCGCCAACAGACCCAGTAACCGGCTGAAAAAACGAAGAATATAGGCAGTCGTCTCCTTGCGGTGGAATGTGTCAGAGTCCATATTCAAATGATCTGTTCCTGTCTAAACTGATGGCCGATGTACCCCGTAGGCACCTTTTCCCAACTCCCCGTATTGCCTGGACCGGCGCGCAACACCGCCAGCCGTCAGGTATCCGCCGGAGAGGCCGCCCAGTCACCGGCTGCCCCCAGTGAGTCGGGTGGTGTGCGGGAGGTGGTACGGGTCCCGCGCCAGGCGGTACGCGATCTCTCCGCCCTTGCGGGATCACCCCGGACGCGCCAGGCGCTCGCCAGCTACGAAGCCATTCAGAACACGCCGGCTGATGACCGGGACAGTGGCCCGCTGTCACCGGGGATCGATCTCTTCGCCTGATCGACCGTTACCGGGCTTGCGCCAGCAGATGCCGCAGCACGTAGTGGAGTATGCCGCCCTGGCGGAAATAGGTCAGTTCGTTGTCGGTATCAATCCGACACTGCAGCTCCAGGGTGTCACTGCTGCCGTCCGCGCGGATGATGGTGCAGGCCATGGGGGTGCGTGGCGCCAAGTCGGCCAGCCCCGCGATGGTGTAGGTTTCTGATCCATCCAGCCGTAGGGTTTTGCGAGTGACGCCGGCCGGGAACTGCAGCGGCAACACCCCCATGCCCACCAGGTTGGAGCGGTGAATCCGCTCGTAGCTCTCGGCCAGTACGGCACGGACGCCCAGCAGCCGGGTCCCCTTGGCGGCCCAGTCGCGGGACGATCCGGTGCCGTATTCCTTTCCAGCAACAACGACCAGAGGTGTGCCGCGCTCGGCGTAGGCCATGGCCGCGTCGTAAATGCTCATCTCGCCGCCGTCGGGCATGAGCCGGGTGAAACCGCCCCGGGTGCCGGGCACCATTTCGTTCTGCAGGCGAACGTTGCCGAAAGTGCCCCGCATCATCACCTGATGATTGCCGCGGCGCGAGCCAAAGGAGTTGAACTCCGCTTCGTTGATGCCCAGGCCGATGAGATAGGTGCCGGCCGCAGAACTTGGACCGATATTGCCGGCCGGTGAAATGTGGTCCGTGGTGATGCTGTCGCCCAGCACGGCCAGTGGTCGCGCCGCGACGATATCAGCGGTAACCTCCGGTTCCCGGGTCATGCCGGTGAAGTAGGGCGGGTTCTGGATATAGCTGCTGCTGTCGGTCCAGGCATAGGTGGTACTCTCCTCCA
>JBNLBB010000043.1:0-18344 GCA_050302415.1 Gammaproteobacteria bacterium
GACGGGAGGCGAGCGGGTATTCGCCGCGGGGGCCGATCTGGTCGATCTCGCCGGTCAGGATGCCGTGAGTATGATGTTGCGCCAGTCACATCTAATGTGGCGCACCATCAGTCAGTGTCCCCAACCCATCGTGGCTGCGGTGAATGGCTTTGCCTGGGGTGGCGGCTGCGAGTTGGCGATGCACGCGGATATCATTGTGGCTGGGAGCGGCGCCAGCTTCTGCCAGCCCGAGATCAAGGTGGGCATCATGCCTGGTGCGGGTGGAACCCAACGTCTGGTGAGGGCTGTTGGCAAGTTCAAAGCCATGAAAATGGTGTTGACCGGGGAACCTGTCGATGCGGCCGAAGCGCTGCGTATGGGGCTCTGCTCTGAAGTGGTCGCGGATGAAGACGTGCTGGACCGCGCCCTGACCATTGCCCGAACCATCGCGCGCTTCTCACCGCTGGCCGTGGGGCAGATCAAGGAGACCTTGCTTGCGGGTCAGGACGCTTCACTTGAGACGGGCCTTAGCCTGGAGCGAAAAGCGTTCCAGCTGCTGTTTGCCACCGAAGATCAGACGGAAGGGATGCGGGCTTTCCTGGAAAAACGCCAACCCGATTTCAAGGGGCGCTGAGCGCGCTCTCGGGAGTGCCCAATTCCACCTCAACCTGGTTGAAGATGATCTGTAGATCAAGCAGCGAATAGCGGTTCATTAAAAAGTCGGCATACCGGCGGTCCTGAGTCAGCAGATGGCTGTGAATCCATGAACGGACGGCCGACAGGAGTGAGGACATGAAGACCTTCGACTCCTTGTTGTGGACGCGGGTCTGACGGTCTATAAACCGAAAAAACTCGTCATGGGCACGCTTGTGGGTCATCAGCAGCGGACATCCGGTTTCGCGCATGAGCGCCTCTTCGGTGGCAAAGTGCTCGGACGAGTAGGCGATCAACGATTCAAAGCAGTAATCAATGTTGAGCTGGTTGCGGTGCAGATCGAGAACCATTCGGTCGTGCAGCAGAATCAGGTCATCATGCTGCCGGTCAATCTTTTTGATTCCCAGTGCATAATTGTGCTTGTCGCGCAGCAGTGAGTCGGCAAGTGGCGAGCTCATTGTTCTCAATACTCCTGAATTTGAGACCAGTATAGACGACGTATCCATCGTCATTTCAAACCCCATCTGTGCTTGAGGTTGTTGGGTTGGGGCAGCCCCGGCTGGGTTGCTGCCCGCATTCCAGCGACTATTCTTAAGCACATCTCCAAAACGATGAGAATTGATACATGCTCGCAGGCGTGGGCAAACTACTGGCCGGAATCTGGGTCGTGATTGGCTGTGTGGCGGCTGCCGCAGAAGCGGGGGGCACCCCCATCCGGATGCTGACCTACCATGTGCACCCGCCGTTTGTGACCGGTGAACAGCAGGGGCTTACCTACGATCTGGCCGAGCTGCTCAACAGCCATGCGGCGCTGGACGGGTATCAGTTCACGGTGGTTGAAGTGCCGCGGATCCGACTGAATCTGATGCTTCAGGAGTGGATTGCCGGGGCTTGCACCGAGACATCAAGCCGCTGTCGGGACGATTGGGTGGTGCCCTGGGTGAACGAACGCTGGGGGTGGGGCAGCGAGCCGCTTCAACACTATTTTTGGATAACCCTGTTTGCAGATGCCAACCTGATCCTGTCGCGCAGTGTCCGGCCACTGGAGTACGAGAATCCCGCTGTGTTGGATGGCGTTCTGTTCGGAGGGATACGTGGTCACCGCTATGTGGGGATCGACGAGCGGGTGGCTGCCGGCGCGGTGACCCGGCTCGACGGCGCGGACGAGCGCACCAACCTGATCAAGCTGCTCCTGGGGCGCATCGACGCCACGCTGCTGCCTGCGTCCACCGTCCGCTACTATCTACAACAGGATTCGCAGATAAGCGGAATGCGGGATGAACTCCATATTTCAACCAAACCGCACCAGACCTACCAGCGCTCGCTGATGGTGCCGGGCACCCGTGCCGATCTCGCAGATCGCTTGCAACGGCTGGGCATAGCAGACCGACTCACTACCTATGAACATTGAAAGCCCGATATCCAGGGTTGCCGTCATGGATCCTGCACCGGTGATCAAACCGGCGGCGGAACTGCCACCGGTACCGTTGAAAAACTCCATTGCGCTGAAACTGCTCCGCTACATTTTCGGCACTTACTGCATTGTGGCCATCACCATCACCGTTTTTCAGGTGCTGGCCGAATACCAGGACAAACGTGAAAGCACCCTGTCCCAGATGCAGGCCAACCTTTCGGGCTTCCAGGAGGCAATGGCCAGTGGCGTCTGGAATCTGGACCTGAAACAACTGGATCTGATGCTGGACGGATTCCTGAAATCCGACCTGGTTGTGGGCGGCAGCATCTATTCCCCGGAAGGCAGGATTCTGGCGCAACGCGGTTTGGTTGCTCCGTGGGAACGGGGACGCCTGCCCATTGATCTTGGTCTGGGGGTGCGCGGCCTGCCTGGTGGCACCTACACCGATTCAGCTTTTTGGACCGAAGCCAAACTCTATCTGGAAAACGGTGGAGGCAGGCAACTGGTGGGTACCGCCTACCTCTACTCCACACCCAATGTGGTCATCGACCGCGTGCGCAACACGCTCATCTGGATCGTTTCCGGAGCGGTGGTGAAGACGGCTGCCCTGTGGGTGATCTTCATCTTTTTCATTCGCCGGTATCTGTCGATGCCGCTGCAGAAGCTCGTGTCACGGGTGAAGGGGTTACCGCTGGCCGAAGACCACACGCAAGCGGAGGAGCCCCCCGGGTCCGGTATCGATGAACTCAATATTCTGCACGATACGTTGGTGGCGACCGACCGCCAGATCAAGGAGATGATGGGGCAGTTGGAGCGGATCAACCTGGAGCTCACCGGTGACCACTACCTGCTGCAGAATGCCGTGGAGTTCAGCCCGCTGGCCATGGGCATCGTGGATTCAGCCGGTGGCTTCCTCTATGCCAATGCGCGCATGAGCGAGCTGGTGGGGTACCCCTTTGAGGAGTTGAAGGAGTACAACCTTCTTGCGCTGATGGGACAGCGGTTGTCGGCACAGCAGCTCAATGACCTGGTGGACGCCGTGCGGAGGGAGGCAACCTGGCGGGCCGAATTTCAGTTTACCGGGCCGCGTGGAAACCGGCACTGGCTCTCCATGTCGGTGGGACCGATCGGTGCCACTGATCACCAGATCAACCGTTTTGTGGTGATTGCCCAGGATATTTCAAAAATCAAGGGGCTTGCCGATGCGCTGGTCGAACAGGGCCGGGAGCACACCCAGCTGCTCAGCGAGTTCAATGAAGTGCAGCATCAGCTGATCCAGGCGGAGCGCATGGCACTGCTTGGGCAACTGGCCGGTGGTGTAGCGCACGAAATCAACAATCCGATGGGCTTCATTCGTTCAAACGTGCAGCGCCTGCAGGAGTACCTGGATGATCTGCTCAAGTTGATTTCAGCCTACGAAGCGCTGCCGATACCGGAAAATGCCACTGAAAGCGTCACCCGATTGGCGAAATTGCGGCACAAGATCGATCTGGGTTTCATCCGGGAGGATGTGGCGCCGCTCTTCCGAGAGACCAATCACGGGCTGGAGCGGGTGATCCGCATCGTGGATGATCTGCGTGCGTTCGTCGGCAGCGGGGAAGAGATCTCCGAGGATGTGAATCTGAACGACTGCGTGCACACCACCGTCAACTTGGTGTCCGGTCAGTTTGAAAACAGAGGCCGGCTGAGCGTCGACTTGAAAGAGGTCCCCAGGACCCGGCTCTTTACCGCGCAGATCAATCTGGTGATTCTCAATCTGCTGGTCAACGCCCTGCAGGCAATAGAGAACAACGGAGAGGTCCGGATTGCAACCGAGGGCGATGGGACGACCATTTGGTTGCGGGTCAGCGACAACGGTCAGGGAATTCCTGCCGAGAACCTGGGGCGGGTCTTCGAGCCCTTTTTCACCACCAAGTCGGACCATCGGGCGACCGGCCTGGGGCTGGCGATCGCCAATACCATTGTCAAAAAACATGGCGGTGATCTGACCGTAGAGAGTACCCCGGGGGGCGGGACCACCTTTGAAATGAGCCTGCCGGTGCGACCCCAGGCGTGAGGCGGGCCGGTACCCGTCGGACACCGGCCCTAATGGCACATCAGCGGATGCTGAACAAATCCCCGTCAGTGGTGGCAAAGACCACGTAGCCGCCCTCGGCTGCCGGCGTTGCGGCGATCGGCCTGCCGGCGTTGTAGCGCCAACGCTCTTCGCCGTTGCGCCGGTTGAGGGCATAGAGAAAGCCGTCATTGCTGCCGATATAGACCGTGTCATCGGCGATGGTGGCTGAAGAGAGAATTTCTCCCTTGGTGCGAGCCTGCCACACGCGTTCGCCGGTCCGCAGATTGAGCGCGTACACGGTGCCATTGCTGCTTCCGAAATAGACCAGGTCGCCAGCCACGGACGGTGAGGACTGAATGCGCTCACCGGTTGAAAACTTCCATATCTCCTGCCCCGTACGAGTGTTGATGGCGCGCAGGAAGCCGTCATCGCCGCCGACCAGCAGAGTGGTACCGTGGACGGCGGGGGAACTGTGCACCGGGCCCTTGGTGCGAAAACGCCACCGCTCCTGGCCGGAATCAGCGCTCACGCAGTAGATGTGCCCGTCGTTACTGGACAGAAACAGTTCATCGGTGGTGGCCGCGGGCGACGAGAAGAATCCGTTGCCGATTTTTGACTGCCAGCGCAGTTTGCCGTTGTCGAGTCGGTAAGCGGTAATCGAACCGTCCTCCCCGGCGACGTAAAGGGTGTTGTTGGCCACTGTCAGTGAGCCGAACAGGGTGGAGGGTGCCTTCGCCTTCCAGCTGTACTCGCGGGTCTTCAACGAGATTGCGTAAATCGCTCCTGACCACTCGGCAAGGATCAGCTTACCGTCGGCGATCACTGGGGTGGCTTCCAGGCGGGAGTCGGACCGGTGTTGCCACAGCAACTGGCCGGTGCGCTGGTTGATGGCTGAAATCAGACCGGTGGTGTTGCCAAAGTAGACGGTGTTGTCGGCGATCAGGGGAGAGGCGTAGGATTTTCCCCCGGTCTGGAATTTCCAGGCAAGTTCTTCAACCACCTCCACATCGTCGGCATCGGCGTGCCCGGTATGGGTGGCATTTCCCTTGAACATGGTGCTGCTGCTGGCGCAGCCGGTAACCGCTGTTGCCCAGAGTGCCAGCAACAGACAACGACTCACGGATCTGAAATCCATTGGTTTCCCCCGAAATTGGAACTGACGAACAGGTGGCCGTGCCAACCCGGGCTAAAGATAGCAGTGTCGTGCGTCGAATGAAAAACCTAGATCACAAGTCGGGCGCCAATCAGCAGCAGGATGGTGCCGATGATCCGGCGCAGCAACTGTTCGGAAAGACGGTGAGCCAATCGGGCCCCGATGAACACGGCGGGCAGCGAACCCAGCAGCAGTGAGCCGAGCATGGGCCAATCGACGTGGCCCAGATGCGCATGGCCCAAACCGGCAACCACGGTCAGGGGAACGGCGTGCAGGATGTCGGTGCCGACGATCTGCCGGGCGCCGAACCGGGGATAGAGCACCAGCAGGGCGGCAGTCCCCAGTACGCCGGCACCCACGGAGGTGAGGGTCACGGCCGCGCCGAGAAAAACGCCGCTGAGTACGGTTTTCCAAACGACCCCATGGGCCGTTCGGGTGCTGGTCGGTGCCAGCTTCCCAGGCCAGAGCAGCGTTGCAGCGGTGAGCGCGAGGGCGATACCCAACACCTGGGTGATTACCTGATTGAGCAGGGCGGTATCCGGTGCCAAGTGATTGAGTACCAGCAGCGTGACCAGGGCAGCGGGAATGCTGCCCAGCCAGAGGGTGGCTGCGGTCCGCAGGTCCACCGCCCGATGGCGGAAATAGGCCCAGGCACCCCCCACCTTGGTCGCGGCGGCGAACAGCAGATCGGTTCCCACCGCCAGCACGGGAGAGACGCCAAACCCAAGAATCAGCAGCGGGGTCATCAGGGTGCCTCCGCCAACGCCGGTCAGGCCGATGGCAAACCCACCAATGATCCCCGCCACGACATACGCCGTGTCGATCATCGGGTATCCGGGTCAGGCGGCAGCGACTTGCGGCTCGGCGGGGCTGCCGGCACGGGCCGAGGAGAAGTGATTGCGTACCAGATGGAAGTAGATCTCGATCACCTCGACACCGCCCGTGTCGTCCTCCACCAGAAAGAAGGGCGCCCGTTCCACGCCATGGCGTGCCGCCAGGACCATGCCTTCGCTCTCCAGGTCACGTTCGTCGGCGACCACGATCCGGTCGATTTTGGCCATATGACCATCGCGGGTCATGCGTTGCTCTATGTCTACACACTTGCGGCAGGGCTCACCGTCCAATTTGATTTTTTTGACGAACGTGATGGTGGGCATGTGGCAATCCTTCCTGTCAACCGTTGGCTGCTACTCGAACGTTTCCGGCGTGGAGTCCGCACTCCTTCTCCTTGCCATCCTCCCACCACCAGCGGCCTTCACGCTCATGCTGGTTGGGCAGGACAGCGCGGGTGCAGGGCTCGCAGCCGATGCTGACGAACCCCTGCTGGTGCAGCGGATTGAAGGGCACCTCCTGCTCGCGGATGTAGTCCCAGACCTGGGCTGAGGTCCAGCCAGCAAGCGGGTTGTACTTGATCAGTTGCGCACCCCGTCCGGCAAAGACGGGATCGATCTGCACCAGGGGTACCTCGTTGCGGGTACCCGGGCTCTGGTCCCGCCGTTGTCCGGTGATCCAGCCATCGAGTTGTGCGAGTTTGGCGCGCAAAGGGCCGACTTTGCGGATAGCGCAGCACTCCTGGTGGCCATCCGTGTAGAAGCTGAACAGTCCTTTTTCCCGAACCAGGTTGGAAACCTCGGCGGCCTGCGGAAACTGGAACTCGATGTCGATGGCGTAGTGTTTGCGCACGGTTTCGAAATACCGATAGGTCTCCGGGTGCAGGCGGCCTGTGTCCAGCGCAAACACCCGCAGGTCGGGGTTGATGCTGAGTGCCATGTCGATGAGCACCACATCCTCGGCACCGCTGAAGGCGATGGCAATGGCCTCATGGCTGGCAAAAGCGGTGCGCAACACCTCTTCCGGTGCGGGATTGGCCTCCAAAAACCGAGGTAGGACGGAGTGATCGTTGTTTTGCCCCATGGGCTGGGCCTCCCGGCAGAGTCTTGCTGTTGGGGGCCATTGTGGAAGAGGGGGGAATTAAAGAAAAATACTAAAAATCGATTTTCTAATAACTTTATCGACTAAGTCTAACCACCGATATAGGACATTTCGATCCTATGTTCCTGGATACCCAGGGCCCGCAGTTCCGAATAGCGGTCGCGGCGACCGTTCCAGATATCGACCAGGGACCGGGTGAGTTGATCGTCACTCAACTGGCTGCGAATCAGCGGGCGCAGGTCGGTGCCGCCGTTGGCGAACAGGCAGGTATAGAACACCCCTTCGGCGGAAATGCGGGCGCGGTTGCAGCCACCACAGAAGGGCTCGGACACCGAGGCGATGATCCCCATTTCGCCTTTGCCATCGGCGTAGCGCCAACTCTTGGAGACCTCACTACCGGTGCGGGGAGTGACCGGGACCAGGGGGAATTCCTGGGCAATGGTCGCCACGATTTCCCGGGCGGTAATCACCTCATCGGGTTGCCAGCCGTTCATGGTGCCGACATCCATGAATTCAATGAATCGCAGGATATGCCCAGTGCCACGGAAGTGGCGCACCATGGGGAGAATCTGGTCTTCGTTGAGGTCCTTCTGGACCACCATGTTGATCTTGACGGGCGCCAATCCCGCGGCTGCGGCGTTCTCGATGGCCTCCAGCACCCGTTCCACCGGAAAACCCACATCGTTGCAGCGTTGAAATACCGGGTTGTCGATGGCGTCCAGACTGATATTGATGCGTTGAAGTCCGGCCGACTTGAGATCCCGTGCACGCTGCGCAGTCAGAAGGGCACCGTTTGTGGTCAATGTGAGTTGCTGCAGATCTTCAATGCCGGCAAGCATCTCCACCAGATGCTCCAGATCGCGTCGGATCAGCGGTTCCCCACCGGTCAGGCGCACCTTGCGAACCCCCAAATCCACCAGCAGCCGCACCAGGCGCTCAATCTCTTCAAAACTGAGGATCTCCTTGCGGTCCAGATACTGGTAGTTCTGGGTGAAGGTCTCTTTGGGCATGCAGTAGACGCAGCGGAAGTTGCAACGGTCGGTCACCGACACCCGCAGCTCCTGAAGCGGGCGGGAGAACTGATCGACTACGGGCGTGTTGTGAGTTTGGTCAAGCATGGTCAAATCATACAGGTTTATGCGGAAAAACCGTTACACCTCCAGCAGTCGGGGCATCAATTCCACCAGATTGCAGGGTCGGGTCCGGTAGTCGAGTTGGGGCGAAATGACCTTGCTCCAGGCTGTTTTGCAGGCGCCTGTCGATCCGGGCAGGCAGAAGATATAGGTGGCGTTGGCCACCCCTGCCAGCGCTCGCGACTGAATGGTCGAGGTGCCGATTTCGGCGTAGGACAGGGCGCGGAAAACCTCTCCAAACCCCTCAATTTCCTTGTCCAGCAGGACCTGTGTGGCTTCCGGTGTACCGTCTCTTCCGGTAACTCCGGTGCCGCCCGTGGTTAGGATGACGTTGACGGTGGGTTCAGCTATCCACTCCGACAGAGCGGCGCGAATTTGGTAGACATCATCGCGTACAATGCGCTTTTCGTGGATGGCATGCCCAGATTGTTCGACCAGATCAACCAGTGTGCGCCCCGATTTGTCATCCGCTTCCGTGCGGGAGTCAGAGACGGTCAGCACGCTTATGGTGAGTGGTATGAAAGGGCGATCGGTCATGTGATGTCCTCAGTCGTTGGATTGGGCCGCTTCCAGACTGCGAGAGTTCCGTCGTCAGCGTCTCTGGGTGTGGACAGCGTACTCATGGCATAGGATTTTCGGTGACCTGTCCGCAAATGTTTAGTCCCTATAGGTGATTTGGTGACTCACAGCAATCCGTACCTCGAAAAAAGGCCGCTGCGCGCCCTGAAACAACGTCTGTTCAAGTCCCGGGCGAAGACCCAGTTGTCGGGTAAAAATTATCGGATCGGCAAACGGCTGCTGCTCGATATCGTGGACATACTCAATGCAGCTGAAATCGATTACATGGTCGATTCCGGCACCCTGATCGGACTTGCCCGGGATCGGGACATTCTGCCCTGGGATGATGATATCGATATAGTGCTGCCCGATCGGGAGCTGTCCAAATTCCTAAAAGTGTTGTGGAAATTCAGGTTGCGGGGTTGGTGGATCAGTCACCGAAAGATCTGGTACGACCATGAGGCGTGGAAGAGCGGAGACTATCAGTCGATCAAGCTGCGCAATCGGCGGTTTCTGGTCTTGCGGGGGAGGGTCAAGGCGGACATCAACGTCAAGTACCGGGTCGGAGACCGCTACGTCTGGCACATGTTGGGAATGGGTATGATCTGTGAATCGCCTGCCCGCTATTTCGATGGTTATGAATTGCTGGAATACGAAGGACGTCAGGTGAAGGTGCCGGCAGGATACGACGCCTATCTCACCGACAAGTACGGAGATTGGCGAACACCCAACCGCGATTACGATGGAAAAAAGGATGACGGAACGGTTGTGGCGACGGTCAAGGACGGGCAGGTCAGCGATGGGCGGCAAATCTGAACATGCGGGTCCTTTTCGACGTTCCCCACCTCTATTATCTGCCTCAGTTCGAACCGGTTGCCGCTGAGATTTTGCGGCGGGGCGGTAGCGTGGGGTTCCAGTTTCGGGGCTTTGGCGGAGCATCCGCTCTGCCCGATACAGTGCCCCAAACGGGTGATTGGCATTTCGCTAGGGATGATGCGGAGGCATCGGATTTCTATCGGCGCGAGCCGGCGGACTGGATCATCTTCGGTAACTCGTTCAGTGGCGCCGAGCAACTGCGGTCGATACGCAGGACCGCACTGCTATTCCACTCCTGCGGCACCAGCATGAAAAACGCCAATCTGGCACCGGGGCTGGGTGCTTTCCACGTCAGGTTTGTGCCGGGAGAGGTGCGTCTGCCACTATTGGAAGAGCGTTATCCGGATACCCAAATGGTGCTTACCGGTTTTGCGAAACTGGATCCGTTTTTTTCTGGTTCGCTGCCAAAGCCCGAATTGGATTGGACACAGTTCGGTCTCGATCCCGGCCGTAAAACGTTGCTTTACGCACCGACCTTTTATCCCAGTTCGATCGAGAATATGCCGCGTGACTGGCCGATCCGATTTCCAGATTGCAATCTGGTGATCAAGCCCCATGATTTCACCCTGAGTAAGTCCCGTTATCGAGGTCAGCGAGAGGCGTTGGCGCGCTGGGCGGGCTATGAGAATGTTCGAATCTCTGCACCCGGGCAATATAACTTGTTGCCGTTCATGGGGTCGGCGGACGTCATGATTACAGATGCATCGTCTGCTATTTTCGAGTTCGCGGCACTGAACAAGGGAGTGGCAATCTGCGACTTCGTCAGGTTGAGATGGACTTATCGCGGTCCGTTCAGTTACCGCCTGCGGCGGCGCATGGATGCAACCACCGGTCCCTATATGGCTGTAGCAGAGCGCGTGCCGAAGCCTCATGATCTTGAGGCCACGGTGCGTAGTCTGATTGAACAGCCGGATTCCAGGCAGGTGGAACGTGACCGGTTCATCGACGGCATCATCGGCCCCCGCGATGGCGCCGCCTCAAAGCGCATCGTGGACTTTCTTTTGGCCTAAAAAACCTTGTCCAACACCGCTTTTCGCAGCGATTCGACATCGGGGTGAAAATCCACCTCGACCCAGTCTTCGTGCGCCATCGCCCACAATGACACCGGGACGCCGCTGCGCACCAGTTCATTGAGCGATTCCTGCCAGAAGGCGTTGAAAAACGCCGGTTGTTTGGAACCGCGAATCATGGTTTCCCGGAAAGCGGCCCGGGCAGTCGCACCCCGTACGCAGACCAGTCCTACAGAATCGGCGTCAGCCTCTTCCGGCGCGACCCGTTTTCCCACTTCGATCAGTCGGTTGTGTTGGGCGCGCACCTTCATATCGTCGTCGTCATACTGGGATTTGTGGCTGACCGCCATGCTGATGCCTTCCATGGAATTGGCAAGCATCTCGTCGTACACCGGGTTGCGGTAGAGATTGTCGCCATTTGATATGAAAAAATCCTCGTCCTGCATGGCATGGTGGGCGCACCACAGTGAGAGAAAAGCGTTGGAGTGATCAAAATAGGGATTGTGCACGGTGTCGATCCGCACACGCCCTGCATATCCTGCTGCAAAGTGCTCGATCTGTTCATGCAAAAAACCGGTGATGATGGTGATTCGCGAAATGCATTGACTTGCCACGGCCAGATCCATTTGACGCTGGAGCAGAGTGGATCCGTCACCCAAATCCAGCAGGGATTTGGGCGTGCCGCGGGTGAGTGGATAGAGCCTCCGGCCCCGCCCGGCTGCGGGAATGATCAGGTGCATGGGGATGTCTTTCTTTGCATGTTGGCTAAGACCCGGTGCGGGAATCCCGGGCACAGATGGCGGGGTAAATTGTTTGGTTTGCCCGTTCCAGGTGCGCGGCGTCATCGATCTCGGACCATAGCAGATCATCCACCACACTGCAGTAGAGGGGCGAGGATTGCGCTACAGCGACCATCGCATCGGTCTCATAGTCCAGGCGCAGGGAATCGCGAAACCTGGTCTCTGCGAACGCGACCATCTGTTCGAAAAAAGGCAGCGACAGTTTGCTGATACCCACCAGTTCACCGGCAACCGCATCTGACAAGTGGGAAGCGTCTTTCGACATTCCGGCAACATTTCCGTTTCGGTGGCTGACATACACTTCATCGCCGGCATGGGTGGTGCCGGAGAGCAGAACCACATTCGTCTTCGGTTCATTCTGCAAAACGGAAAGTGCCCGCTGTTCGTATATCAGGTCGGACTCCAGCAGCAGAAACGGTTCGCGAATTTCTCCTCTCGCGCAATAGAGCGAATACATGCTTCCGGAATCGGCATACCGAGGGTTGTGAACAGTCGTCACATCGGGATTGGCGTGGGCGAGCTGGTTGTACAGGGCGTACTGATGGCCGGTCACCAACAACACGCGTTCAATCCCGGCCAGCCGCAATCGGGCCACGGACTGTTCGATAATGGTTTCCGCACCCAGACGGAGGAAACCTTTTGGCGCGACATGGCCGGTCTCCCTGAGCCGGGTTCCCATGCCAGCGGCAAGTATGACAGCCAGACGAATCAACAGATGCTCCGGGTCAGGTCGCCGCTTCAGCAAAAGCCCGATTCAATCGGGCCAGATCATCCGGACCAATTTCACCCATGTTGGCAATACGGAACATGGATTTCGAGAGATCCCCCTGGCCCGCATAGATGATGAATCCCGCCTGCTTCATCCGGTCGTGCAGTATCGGGTAGCTCAGCCCTGTGGGGAGTTTGAAGGCAGTGATCATGGAGGAGGACTCGGTCGGATCAATCAGGGGCTCAATTTCCAGTGCGCGTGCCTGGGCGCGAATCGACTCCGAGCGAGCGCGATAGCTTGCTCTGCGTTGTAGCCAGCCGCCGGATGCAGCCAATTCATCAAGCGCCTGATTGAGAGCAAACAGAACCTGCACCGATTGGGTGAATGGAGAATATCCGTCACCGACCTGTCCTCGGTAGGCCGTCAGATCCAGATAGAGTCCGGGGGCATTGCCTTCTGCTGCGGCCAGCAGACTCTCCTGCGCGACCACAAACGAGATGCCCGGTACGCCGTGCAGGCACTTGTTGGCCGTTGCCGCGCAGGCGGCTATCCCCCAACCGATGAAATCAATTTCTTCGCCGCCAAAGCTGGATACGGCATCCAGCAGCAGGGGCAGGCCGCGTGGTTTGGCGATGGCCGCGATCTTTCCGATGTCATTGAGTCGGCCAGTGGTGGTTTCGTTGTGTACGGTGATGATCTGGGTAATGGTCGGGTCGGATTCGAGTCGGGTCTCCAACGCCTGCAATTCGATTGGCGCCAGCCAGTCCCCGCGGACCACTTCTGCCTGTTTACCCTGCCTGGCCAGCATGTTGGCCATCCGCTCGCCGTAAACCCCGTTACACAAAACCAGGGGCCGGTCTCCGGGGGCAACCAGTGTAGCCAGCATCGCCTCTACTGCGCTGGAACCCGAACCGGTCAACACTCGTGCGGTATAGGAGCTCTCCAGTGCGTAGACGCCAAGCAGTTTGTGGATAACGGTTTTGGTCAGGTCGGCAAATTCCACTTCTCGGTGGCAGGTGTCCGGTCCCATCAGTGCCTGGCGCACGCCATCGCTTAGGGTGACCGGGCCGGGGTTGAGCAGAATGGTTTTCACAGGACGGATACTCCCAGGTGGTCGCGGAGGCGCGCGGCCACTGCAGCAGGGGTAATTGTCGGACGCGGCAGTTGGTCCGGCACCCCCGGGCGGATGCGGCCATGGAGGAAAGTCAGCCGGTTGTCACGTGACGCGACCCTCTGTGTCAGTGACTCCAGCGAGTCTACGCCGAAAACGGCGGGGTAGCCGCAGGCGGCGGCGGCCTGCACCAGATCGACCGTGCCGGATACCGTTGACTGTCCGCCGGTGGATTCATGCATCCCGTTGTCGAGCACTATGTGCAACAGATTATCCGGCTGCTCGTAGCCAATGGTAGCTAGGGCGCCCATGCGCATGAGCAGTGCGCCGTCACCGTCGATCACCACAATCCGATGTTGGGGGCGGGCGATGGCTAGTCCCAGGCCCAGGCTCGACGCGCAGCCCATGGAACCCACCATATAGATTTGATTGTGGCGATCATCGAGTGCGTAAAGTTCGCGACCGGAGTATCCGGTGGAAGCGATCACCACATCACGGTCACTACAGCCGGACTGGATGGCTTTTAGCGCATCCCGACGGGAACCGAGTACCTGATCCGAAGCACTTGGCACCGTACCGGGCGACCTGCATGAGGTGTTCCGTGCGGCGAGGGCGTAGGGTGCGATCGTGTCCTTACGGACCACGAATGCAAATGGTCTGCCGGTCCGTTGCATGTGGTCGGTGGCTTCAGAGAGTGCGGCATCCAGTGCATCGATGGTGTTGGGCAGGTACCGCCAGGCAATCTGCATCAACTCCAGTTGAGCGGTGGTGATGGCGCCCATCAGTTCGTGCTGCGGTTCGTCCGCTGGGCCGCCGGGCTCACCGCGCAAGGTGATCAGCAGCAGGATGGGAATACGGAAAACATGGTTCAGCGAAGTGAGTGGACTGACCGCATTGCCCAATCCGGAATTTTGCATTAATGCGACGGCACCCAGACCGCCAAGCGCGGCACCCGAAGCTATGGCCACCGCATCGCCTTCGTTGGTGGCGCCGACATAGCGAATGGTGTCCGAGTCGATGACCTGGTTGATGAGCGGTTTCAGATAGGAGCAGGGGACGCCGCTGAACAGTCCAAAGCCCGCTGTGTGCAGACGTTGCACACACGCCGACGCATCCATCATATGAATTCACCCGCCGTGACCACATCACCGAGCGAATCCACGTCCAGCCAGTGCCCGGTGGTGTAGATCACGCGGATTTTCTGCCCTTGAGCAACCAGGTGGGTCAGTAAATCAGGAATGCCGGCTGCCCTTCCCGACTCAGATTGTTCGATGCTCTCCAGAGTTTTGAGCAGATTGGGGATGGCTTCGCCGGACACCTTCAGGAATCCCATCCACTCACCATGTACGGCCTGTCCTCCGGAGGAACCCGTAAATCCATTGAGGTAGACCGGCGAGTAGAAGGCTTCGCGGCCGCTGGCCAGGGTGCAGGTGACGTAGTCGGCGTCCCGGTCCCGGTTGGCGGAGCTGTGCCAATCGGTATCCACGGCGATCACAAAGGTGTCTTCGCACTCGGTCAACGCCTGCGGCACGTATTTGTTAAACAACACGTCACCATAAGAGATCAAAAGATCACGCTCTTCGGCCTTTTTGAGGGCCAGGCGCAGCGACGTGAGTTCGCCGGTGGTTTCAAATGCATCGTTGTCCACATAGTGCAGCCCCGGCAGGTCAACAGTCTCTTTGCAGTATCCGCGCACCACCGTAATGTGTTTGATACCGATCGAGTTGTAGCCGGTCACAATGTGCCCCAGCAGCGGCCGGTCACCAATTCTGACCATGGCCTTGGGGATTTCGGCGGTCAGTTCGCCCAGTTCCTTGCCGCGCGAGGCGGCGAGGACGATTGCAGCTGCCGCGCCGGCCGCCTGCGGAAGATAGCGTTTCTCCGCTTCCTTGAGTTCGGTAGCTCCCTGGAGTCTGAATACTTCTGTGACCGGTGCGATGCGGTCTTCCACTGAAAGAAGGTTCTGCTCTTCGAATATGCGTCGCGCCGTGTTTTGCATGGCGGCGATACTGGTGCGCACCATGTGGTTCGCCCAAATGGCGATGGAAAATCCGGCTTCACGGAACAGGTCTGTGGGCGTGGCGTAGTACTTGGTTGGCACAATCACTACGGGGCAGCGGTCCCCCCACTCCCGTTTGAAGGCCAGCACCTCGTCGGCTACCGATAGTGCGGAGTGGATCAATATGGCATCGGCCCCCGCTTTTCGATAGGCCTCCGCCCGGCGCAGCGCCTCCTCCAGACCCCAGCCGGCGATGAAGGCCTCCACCCGGGCGACAATCGCAAAGCGGTCATCACCTTGCGCATCTTTGCCTGCAGCGATCTTGCCGCAGAACTCATCCACATCGGCCAGAGGTTGCGCTGATCCCTGAATAAAGCTGTTGGTCTTGGGAAACAGTTTGTCCTCAATGCATACAGCCGCTACGCCGCGTTGTTCGAGTTTGTGCACCAGGCGGCGCATATTGTTGAAATTGCCGTATCCGGTATCGCCGTCGAGCAGAATCGGAATGGTGGTGGCGTCGGACATGAACTCCAGGACTTCAAGTACCTGCGTCCAGCTGGCTTCATTGTTGTCCCGCACACCGAGCTGGGCCGATATGGAAAGGCCGCTGGCCCAAAGCCCTTTGAATCCGGCCTCTTCGCCGATTTTCGCGCTCAGGCCGTTGTGGGATTCGAGCAGAAACTCAAGATCGGGGGACTCGAGCAGTGCGCGAAACTGTTGGGTTTTGGATGGCGTTGTCATGAGATCTCAATGGCGTGCGGCAAGCGCGCGTAGTGTACGCAATTGACCACTGTGCGTCAGCAGGCCGACACACAAAGGGGGCGACATCTACTGGATGGTGCCCAGCAGTCGCCTGAGGCGCTGGGCGACCTCGCTGGGTTCGACTGAGGGGGAGGGGAGCTGGTCGGCAGTACCCGGCAGAATCCGTACATGGGCAAAGGTGGGACCGTCCAGTTCTTCTGTCGCCAGCAGATCTGTGAGTTGACCCAACGACCCCAGCGCAACGGCTTGCGGATAGCCGCAAGCAGTTGCAATGGCCGGAAAATCGATGGCTCCGGCCCCCGCCGCCTGCCCCCCGGTTGATTCATGGATGCCATTGTCGAGCAGGATATGGATCAGATTGCCCGGCCTTTCACGGCCCAGGGTGCTGAGTGCCCCCAGGTGCATCAACAGTCCGCCATCTCCGTCCACCACAATGATCCGCCGTTCGGGTTGGGCGATGGCGAGGCCCAGGGCCAGACTGGGGGCGCATCCCATGGAACCCACCATGTAGAGCTGGTTGGCGGTATCCCCCAGGGCAAACAGCTCTTTGCCGGTATGGCCAGTGGCGGCCACGATCAGATCATCGGCACGGCTGGCCGTCTGGATGGTCCGGAGTACCGCGCGACGGGTTCCGGCAGGTTGCTGGATGGAAGTGCCCACCTGCGCCGCCCTGCCGGTGAGAGTGACCGGCGACGCCGGTGGTTGCCAGTCCTCGATGATGCCCTGGCGCAGGATGAGCGCAAACGGCAGGCGTGCCTCGCGCATATGGGCAAAGGCCCGTTCCATCACCGCCTCCAGTTCGTCGGCATGGGCGGGGAGGTAGGACCAGGGAATCCCCAGCAGTTCAAGGAATTCGGTGGTGATGGCGCCCATCAGCGCATGCTGCGGTTCGTCGGCGCTGCCGCCCGATTCGCCCCGTAGTGAAATCACCATGAGAGTGGGAATCCGGAAGGTGTGGTTGAGGGAGGTGAGCGGGCTGACGGCATTCCCAAGCCCCGAATTCTGCAACATGATGGCACCATGCTGACCACCCAGATCGGCACCCGCGGCGATGGCGACGGCGTCGGCTTCGTTGGCTGCGCCGACGTAGCGGATGTCGGGGTGGCCGGAGGCATAGTCGATCAGAGGCTGCAACAGAGCACAGGGAACACCGGATATGATCCGGATTCCCTGGGCCAGCAGCGCATCGTAAAAGTCCTGGACGGTAATCATGGAATCCTTTTGGTTGGCAGTTCGGCAGCACATTGCGCCACCCGGAAGCCACTTGGTTTGTGTACCCTCTTCAGAGTTTAGTGTAACGAAATCGCGCCCCGCGGGGCGAACCCCTGGTCTGAAGCAACGCAGAGCCCCAAATGCATTCGAATCTGATTAATCCCCACTGGTGGCCCGACTTCGTTGCAGCCCTGCAGGGCGATGGCCTGAACCTGGTAGGGAGCCTGGAGGTGGCCGCATTGCCGGTGGAACTGCTTGGATCCGATGCGCTCAGTGACGACCTGCAGTCGCTGCTGGTGGTAGGTCACGCCGGGCGCGGTTTCTGGGAGGGCTTTGTGCCAAACCGCCCGGATTCTTCGGATCCGGTCGATGATTATTCCGTCGCGCGGGTCCTGGCCCATCTGCCGGAATCCATCCGGGCCGGGAGCCGCATCCTCTACCCGGGAGATGGGCAGGTGGCGCTGCAACGATTGGGACGGCTGCTGGGTTGGCATGCCGATTCCTTGCTGGGAGTGGGAATCCATCCGTTGTGGGGTACTTGGTATGCCTATCGGGCGGTGTTGGCGGTACCCGTCCGCCTGGCCGAGTCACGCAGTAGCCCGCCGCAGAGTGCCTGCGGTGAGTGCCCGGGAAGGGCATGTATCGCCGCCTGTCCGGCCCGGGCGGTCAGCGCTCAGGGCACCGATCTCACCCGTTGCAGCGATTTTCGCCTGCAGCCCGCTTCAGCCTGCGCCTATCGGTGCCTCGCCCGCGAAGCCTGTCCAGTCGGCTCGGAGCACCGTTACAGCGGGGAACAGATCCGCTATCACTATGGTTGTTCCCTGGCCTTTCTGCAGCACTGGCGCGGCGGCGGATGAACGGCGGTTGCCGCCCCGCTGCCGATTCCACTAACCTTGGCACACCATTGGCGACCCGGAACAGAAGCAGATGAGCGATATTGTCACCCTGCGGCGCATTCTCAAGGAGAACACCAACATCGCGGTGGT
>JBNLBB010000044.1:0-18177 GCA_050302415.1 Gammaproteobacteria bacterium
GGTGTTGAAGATGAGATCCAAAAGGCGCTGAATCGCAAGGTTGAGCTCAAGTCAGGAGGTTACATCATCATTGATCAAACCGAGGCAATGACCACCATTGATGTAAATACTGGGGCGTTTGTCGGTCATCGCAATCTGGAAGAGACTATCTATAAGACCAACCTGGAGGCGGCTCAGTCCATTTGTCGGCAGTTGCGACTGCGCAACCTGGGCGGCATCATCATCATCGATTTCATCGACATGAGCGAAGAGGAGCACAAGCGCCAGGTGCTGCGCGCCCTGGAGCGGGCCATGGAACGGGATCACGCCAAGAGCTACATCAGCGAGGTGAGCGAACTGGGGCTGGTGCAGATGACCCGCAAACGCACCCGGGAGAGCCTGGAGCATGTGCTGTGCGAACCCTGCAGCGCCTGCAGCGGTCGCGGCACCATGAAGAGCGCCCACACCATCTGCTATGAAATCTTTCGTGAAATCCTGCGCGAGGCGCGTCAGTTCGATGCCAAGCAGTTTCTGGTGCTGGCCGGGCAGGAGGTGGTCGACCTGATGCTGGACGAGGAGTCGCCCAGCCTCGCCGAACTGGAGGCATTCATTGGCGTGCCGATCAAGTTCCAGGTGGAGACGCTCTATACCCAGGAGCAGTACGACGTCGTCCTGATGTAACGCCGGACAGCGGCCAGTGTCGTAGAGGGGAGACCGGCGCCCGACAACCGGTTGCATGGCACGGCGCTGACGCCGGCTTACCAGTCTTTGATGTACCAGGGGGGAACGGGTTCAGGTGCCTCGGCTTCTGAAAAGAGTGATTGGTTTCGGATGGCTGACACTCGCCGTCGGCGTGGTGCTGGCCGCGCTGGTGGTGACGGCCGCCCGACTCATTTTTCCGCAAATCGCCGGCTATCGGCTGGAAGTGGAACGCCGGGTCAGCGAGGCGCTCAACACCCAGGTTCGAATCAGCGAGTTGGGTGCCCGCTGGAGCGGATTTCATCCCCAGTTGCAACTCGGCTCGGTGCTGGTGGTGAACGACGCAGGCGAGGAGGTCGTCCGCTTTGCCAATGCCCTGCTCTCCATCGACCTGCTGCGCAGTGTCGCCCGACAGCAGCTGATCCTGGGCCGCGCCGAACTGGGTGGGGCCCATGTCACCGTCCGTGGACGCTCTCCGGAGAGTTTTTCCCTGGAGGGAAATCAGGTCCATGGCGATGCCGTCGCCGGAAACGAGGTGCTCGGCTGGCTGGCCAGTCAGACCGAACTGACCATCCGCGACAGCCAGCTGCTGTGGCTGCCCGACCCGGAAACCCCACCGGTTCCGGTACACGTGGATCTGCTGCGGGTGGCCAACGACGGCGAGCGCCATCAGCTGGACCTTGAACTGCACCTGGAATCGGGTCAGCGGTCGATCCAGGCCGCCGTCGATTTCACTGGCAGTTTCGATGCTCCCCACACCTGGAACGGCGAGGCCTACCTCAACGCGCGTGCACTGGATTGGACGCAGTGGCGACCATTTCTGCCGGTCGGCCCCCTGCCCGTGGAGCCCGCCAACGCCGACCTGGAGCTGTGGCTGACGGTGCGCGACGGCAAGCCCGTGGCGGCACATGGACCGGTGCGCTTGCGCGAGTTGCGCGGTGCCGACGGCAAGCTGCTGCTGGACGCCGCCAGTGGCGAACTGCAGCTGGACCTGGCGGGCGGAGGGCCGACCCTGGGTATGGCGGAGCTGTTCCTGGTGCGCGGTGAGCAGGCGTTGAGCATCCCCTATCTGGGTGGTGGGCGCAGCTTGCGCGATGGGCAGGTTCACTGGCAGGTGCGCGCCCGGGGACTCAACCTGGGGGCACTGCGCAGCCGGTTTGCCAAGCTGCCGGGGTTGCCGGCGGGTGCGGCGGCCTGGTGGCAGGAGGCGGGTGCCACGGGAATCATCGAGGCGTTGGATGCCGAGCTGCCGGAACTGGCGCCCTCTCCGGCCATGCTGCAGGCCGCCCGCATCGAGGCCCGGTTCAAAGATCTGAGTGTCACCGCCTGGCGCGGGCTGCCCGGCCTGCGGCAGGTGAGCGGCAGCCTGCTGCTGGCCGGGGGCGACGGGCGCCTGCGGCTCGATTCCCAACAGGCGGGCTTCGACTACCGGCCGCTGTTTCGCCAGCCCCTGGTGCTCGACCGGCTGGCCGGTGAGGTGGCCTGGCACAGCTCGGCACAGGGTGTTGAGTTCAACCTGGAGTCGGTACAGCTGGCGTCACCGTATCTTACCGGCTCCCTGGCGGGTATGGTCCGCGCGCCGACGGACGGCCCCCTGTTTCTGGACCTGGCGGCGGAATTCCGCGATGGCGATGTGACCCACGCCCGGGACTACTATCCGGTCGGCATCATGTCCCCGGGTCTGGTCGACTGGCTGGACAAGGCGTTCGTCGCCGGGCGCGTTCCCCGGGGTTCCATGGTGCTGCGCGGTCCTGCCGACCGCTTTCCGTTTGCCGGCGGCGAGGGGCGTTTCCAGGTGCTGTTCAGTGTGACCGAAGGCGTGCTCCACTACTTCGACGGCTGGCCTGAGGTCACCGGTTTGGGCGGCGAGGTGGAGTTTGCCAACAACGGACTGCTGGTGCGCGCCAAATCCGGCAGCCTGGGTGAGATTCGGTTTGCCGATGCCGAGGCGGCGATTGCGGAGTTCGGGTCCGCCAGCGTGGTGACCGTCTCCGGCGCCTCCACCGGGGAGCTGGCCAGCGGCCTGAAGTTTCTGGTCGACTCGCCGCTGAACGGGATACTGGGCGGGGTTCCGGCGCTCTTTTCCGGTGCGGGTCCCGCCGATTTCCGCCTGGGGCTGCAGTTGCCGCTGGATCACCGTCCGCCGCAGGTCGATGGCCAGGTCGAATTCCAGGGTGCCTCCCTACGCTACGACGCCATGGATCTCACCGTCAACGAGCTGAAGGGGCGGTTGCGATTCACCGAAGCGGGGATCGCCGCCGAGCGGCTGACCGGTCGGTTTCTGGACGGAACAGTGCAGGCCTCCGCCCAGTTCCGGGATACGCCCCACGGTGGCGCGCGTGGTGCCGTGCTGAAGGCCAGCGGCCAGCGGCTGGATGCCCAGGCATTCGCCGAGCGGATGCCGCTGCCCGTGGGGCCGCATGTCCGGGGCAAGACCGACTGGGCCGCGGAGCTGGCCTACGACGTGGGACCCGAGGCGACCACCGCGGTACTGACCGCAACCACCGACCTCAAAGGGGTGGCCATCAACCTGCCGGACCCGTCGGGAAAACCCGCCAGCCGGCGCTGGCCCACCCGCCTGGCGCTGGAGCTGACCGGTGGCGACGAGCGCAAGCTGACCCTGAAGAGCGGTCCCTTCGATTTCGATCTGCGGCTCAAACCCGGACGCGACGGCCTGGCCTTCCAGCGTGGCGCGGCGGGCATGGGCATTCCGGCGCCGCCCATCCCCGCGCGGCCGGGCATGGTGGTGGCCGGCGATGCGGCGCGGGTGAGTGTCAGCGAGTGGCAGCAGGCCTTTGCGGGTGGTTCCGGCAGGTTCGATCCGCTGCGCTTTTTCCGGCGGCTGGACGTGCGATTGCAGGAACTGGAGGCCTTCGGCTTCGAGGACCGGGAAATCATTCTCAAGGTGGAGCGCGATGAGCAGCGGTGGCACGGGTTTGTGAGCGGCGACCGGGTGCGTGGCGAGGTGGCCTGGCCGCTGAGCGTGGCTGGTGGCGCCACCGCCCAGTTCAAGCTGCTGTCGCTGGTTATCCCGGACAACGAAAACCCGCAAAAACCCACCGGGCTACCCCCGTCGCCCGACCAGTTTCCCAACCTGCGGATCTCGATCCGTGACTTTCAGTTCAAGGGACGCCCGCTGGGTGCGCTGGAAGCCCAGTTCGTACGCTCCCGCGACGGCATGGTCACCGAGTATGCGCGGACCAAGGCGCCCCATCTGTCACTGGAGGTCACCGGTAACTGGAGCGCCCGCGGTGGCAGCCACCGCACCAGCATGGCGATCAAGGCCACCAGTGACAGCCTGGGTGACATGCTCAATGACTGGGGCTACCGGGATACGCTACGACGTGGCGAAACCCAAGCGACCATCAACCTGGAATGGCCCGACGCACCGGCCCGCCTCTACTGGCCGGAGTTGACCGGGCAGGTCAACTTCACCATTGAGGACGGCAACCTGCTGGAGGTGGATCCGGGGGCAGGCCGGCTGCTGGGACTGTTGAGCGTCTATACCCTGCCGCAGCGGCTGTTCCTGGATTTCAGCGACATCTTCAGCAAGGGATTCGCCTTCGACACCGCCGAAGGTGAATTCGCCCTGCGTGAGGGCAACGCCTACAGCAGCAACACCTTCATGGAGGGACCGTCGGCGCGGATTGAATTCAACGGCCGGGTGGGAATCCTCTCGGAGGACTACGACCAGCAGGTGCGGGTGGTACCGCGGATCACCGGGGCGCTGCCGTTGGTGGGCACCCTGGCCGGTGGTACGCCGCTGGGTGCGGTCATGCTCTTCTTCCAGCAACTGTTCGGGCGCCAAGTGGACGAGGGTTCTGAAATCCGGTACAAAGTGACAGGACCCTGGAGCCAGCCGGAAGTGGTCCAGTTAACCAAGCCCTCAGCGCCGATTCCACGAGAAATTGTCAACTGAACTTCGCCCCGCAACGGATTTGACTGGTGCCCCGGAAGGTGGGGCGCCCGCGCCCCTGGCGTTCGCCAGAACGGCCATGATCGCCCTGCTGTGGCTGCTCGCTGGTACGGCCGCGGCGCAGGAGGCGGGACGCTGGAGCATCAGTGCCGACGAGTGGGCGAGCCCCCGCAGCGGCCTGCGCGTGGCCACCATGCAACCGGTGCGCGACGCGGTGCAGGGCCTGCTGCAGGCGGAAGGAGCACGCCTGGTCATCCGCTATCCCGGCGGCGAGATGGGCAGTCTCTGGGCCGATGAGCTGCGCGACTGGCTCATCGCCCTGGGCGTGGAGAGCGAGCGCGTGATCACCCAGCCCGGCAGTGAAACCGAAGACGCCGTCGATTTGATCGTAGAGCAACCATGAGTCACAACATGCCCATAGCCGCCGCCATCCAGATGGCCTCCGGACCCAACGTGTCCGCCAACCTGCTGGAGGCCGAGCGCCTCATTGCCACCGCGGCCAGGGCCGGCGCCTCGCTGGTTCTACTGCCCGAGAATTTTGCCATTATGGGAATGCGCGAAACGGACAAGGTGGATATCCGTGAGCAGCCAGGCGACGGGCCCATCCAGCTCTTTCTGCAGCAGCAGGCAAAACGCCATGGCGTCTGGCTGGTGGGCGGATCGGTCCCGCTGGTGGCCGATGACCCGGGCAAGGTGCGCGCTTCCTGCCTGGTCTACAACGAACGGGGTATGGAGGTGGCGCGTTACGACAAGCTGCACCTGTTCGACGTGGAGATCCTGGAATCGAGGGAGCGCTACGTGGAGTCGGAAACCATCGAACCGGGCAGCGAGATGGTGGTGGTCGATTCCCCCATCGGCCGCCTGGGCCTGCTGATCTGCTACGACCTGCGCTTTCCCGAACAGTTTCGCGACCTGCTCGACCAGGGCATGGAAGTGGCGCTGGTGCCCGCGGCATTCACCGCCATGACCGGCAAGGCACACTGGGAGCCGCTGCTGCGCGCGCGGGCCATTGAAAATCTCAGCTACGTGGTGGCGGCGGCGCAGGGGGGCTACCATGCCAACGGCCGCGAAACCCACGGCGATACCCTGATCGTCGATCCCTGGGGGACGGTCATCGACCGGCTGCCGCGGGGCTCCGGGGTGGTGACCGCGCACATCGATCTGGAGCATCTGCGCCGGATCCGCCGCAACTTTCCGACCATCGAACACCGCAAAATCTTCTGTGCCGCACCGGCCAAGGTGGCAGGATCCGCATGAGCCAAAGCATAGACATCGCCCGCAGCCTGATCCTCAGTCCGGCGGGTCTCGACAACCGGCACCTGGACCAGGTCTTCGGCCAGATCAGCGCCCGGGCCATCGATGCCGCCGACCTCTATTTCCAGCACACCCGCAGCGAGTCCTGGGTGCTGGAGGACGGGATCGTCAAGGAGGGGTCGCACAACATCGAACAGGGGGTGGGTATCCGCGCCATCAGCGGCGACAAGACCGGCTTTGCCTATGCCGAGGAGTTCCGGCTCGATTCACTGCTGGACGCGGCTAAGGCGGCCCGCGCCATCGCCCTCAACGGCACCACCCCGGCCGCGCCCCTGGCGGTGCGCCGCGGCCACGATCTCTACCCCGCCATCGATCCCATCGGCAGCCTGAGTTCCGAGCAGAAGGTGGCCCTGCTGCGGCGGGTCGACGAGGCGGTGCGCGCCGAGGATCCGCGTATCCAGCAGGTCATTGTCAGCCTGGCGGCCAGCCACGACGTGGTGCTCGTGGCGGCGCTGGATGGCACCCTCAATGCCGATGTGCGACCCCTGGTCCGACTCAACGTGCAGGTGATTGCCGAAGACAACGGGCGGCGCGAACAGGGTTACGCCGGTGGCGGCGGGCGCAGCGATCTGAGCCTGTTTGCCGGCAGCGATCTGCCCTTCGAACTTGGCCGCGAAGCGGTACGCCAGGCCCTGGTGAACCTGGAGGCGGTGGACGCCCCGGCCGGCACCATGCCCGTGGTCCTGGGGCCCGGCTGGCCCGGGGTGCTGCTGCACGAGGCGGTGGGCCACGGCCTGGAGGGGGATTTCAACCGCAAGGGGACCTCCGCCTTCACCGGCCGGATCGGCGAGCTGGTGGCCTCACCGCTCTGCACCGTGGTCGATGACGGCACGCTTGCCGGGCGTCGCGGGTCGCTCAACATGGATGACGAAGGGGTGCCGACCCAGTGCACGACACTCATCGAAAACGGGGTGCTCAAGGGCTACCTGCAGGACAAGCACAACGCCCGGCTGAGCGGCGTCGCCTCCACCGGCAACGGACGGCGGGAGTCCTATGCCCACCTGCCCCTGCCGCGTATGACCAACACCTACATGCTTGCCGGGGATCACGATCCGCAGGAGATCATCGCCTCGGTGAAAAAGGGGCTCTACGCGGTCAACTTCGGGGGCGGTCAGGTGGACATCACCTCGGGCAAGTTTGTTTTTTCGGCGAACGAGGCCTACCTGATCGAAAACGGCAAGATCACCCGCCCGGTCAAGGGCGCCACCCTCATCGGCAACGGGCCGGAGGCGATGACCCGGGTCAGCATGGTGGGCAACGACCTGGAACTGGATGGCGGCGTCGGGGTGTGCGGCAAGGACGGCCAGAGCGTGCCGGTGGGGGTCGGTCAGCCGACGCTGCGGGTTGACGATCTCACCGTGGGCGGCACCAGTTGAGGCGCGTCACTCAGGACGCCAGCAGCTCCTTCAGGTAGCGAAAGATCTCCCGGTAGGCCTTGGGTGGTTTGGCGGCCTCCCGTTCGGCCATGGCGCGGCGCACCAGGTTGCGCAGCAGCTGCCGGTCCAGCGCCGGGTGTTGGTCGGCCAGTTCGCCCAGGGCGCTGTCGCCCTCCGCCAGCAGCCGCTCGCGCCAGTGCTCCAGCCGGTGCATCTCCGCCACTGCGGCGTGGCTGGTGTTGTCGATGGCTTCCAGGGCCGCGCGGATGGGTTCGGGGTCCATATGGCGCATCAGCTTGCCGATGTACTGCAGCTGGCGCCGCCGCCCGCCGTGCGCCTTGATGCGCCGCGCCTCGGCCACCGCGCGGAGCAGCTCCTCGGGCAGGGGCACTTGTGTCAGCTGATGCGCGGAGAGACGCACCAGCCGCTCGCCCATGGCCTGCAGGGCATGGGAATCCCGCTTGCGCTGGGATTTGCTGACCGGTAGCTCGTTGTCGTCGAACTCGGTATCGATATCGGTATCGGTGGGCTGACGGGACATGATCTTGTGAACTGCATAAAACCGGCGCACAGCATACCCGCGACGGCGCTTTTTGTCCGCAACCGGCCGGGTCGGTAGAATCCGGAACTTCGTCCAGAGAGGAACAGGCACGCGCCATGAACAACGGCATCAACGAGGCACAACTTCAGGAAGTGGTCAGCCAGACCCTCGAGCTGGCGCGCCGTCAGGGTGCCACCCAGGCCGAGACTGCCTGCAGCGCCAGCGCCGGCTTCTCGGTGAGCGTGCGGATGGGGGAGTTGGAGACGGTCGAACACCACGCGGATCGCGGTCTGGGGCTCACCGTCTACTTCGGCCAACGCAAGGGGTCGGCAAGCACCTCCGATCTGCGTCCCGAAAGCCTGGCGGCCACCGTGGAAGCGGCCTGCGCCATCGCCCGGCATACTGCGGAAGACGAATACGCCGGCCTGGCCGACGCGGCGCTAATGGCCCACGACTGGCCCGATCTGGACCTGGACCACCCCTGGTCCATGGATGTGGAGGGCGCCGTGCAACTGGCGCAGCAGGCGGAAGCGGCCGGGCGGGAGGTCGATCCGCGCATCAGCAACAGCGACGGGGCGTCGGTCAACAGCCATCGCGGGACCCGGGTCTACGGCAACAGCCACGGGTTCCTGGGCAGCCTCTCCTCGTCGCGTTACTCCATGAACTGTGTCCTGGTGGGGGAGGACGGCGGCACCCGGCAGCGCGACTACTGGTACACGGTCAGCCGCCTGGGTGAAGAGCTGGAGACGCCGGAGCATGTCGGCAGGGTGGCCGCCGAGCGCACGCTCAGCCGGCTCAATCCGCGGCGGGCCGCCACCGGGAAGGTACCGGTCATCTTTGCCGCCGAGGTGGCCACCTCCCTGTTGGGCCATTTCATCGGCGCGATCCGTGGCGGCGCGCTCTACCGCAAGGCGAGCTTTCTGCTGGACCACCTGGGCAAACCGGTCTTTCCCGATTGGGTGAGGATTCACGAACAGCCGCTGTTGCCGCGGGGGCTGGGCAGTTCGCCGTTTGACGGCGATGGTGTGGCGACCCGGGCCCGGGATATCGTGAGCGGTGGCGTACTGCAGGGGTATGTGCTGGATGCCTATGCCGCGCGGCGGCTGGGCATGCAATCGACGGGTAATTCCGGTGGCGTGCACAACCTGGCCATCGACAGCAACGCAGGGGACCTGGAGGCGTTGCTGCGCCAGATGGGCCGGGGGCTGCTGGTGACCGAACTGATGGGGCAGGGCGTCAACATCGTCACCGGCGACTACTCACGGGGCGTGGCCGGTTTCTGGATCGAGGAGGGGCGGATTGCCTACCCGGTGAGCGAACTGACCGTGGCCGGCAATCTGCGCGACATCTTCAGCCGGGTGGTGGCGGTGGGCAGCGACCTGGAGCTGCGTGGCAATCTGCGGACCGGCTCCTGGCTGCTCGACGAGTTGATGCTGGCGGGCGAAGGTTAGGGCTGCGCTCAGGTGGCTTCCGGTTCCGCGAGAGATGCCTCGTCGGCCGAGGTCACCAGATAGCTGAGCTGGGGCGAGCTCACCACATAGACCGTGAACTGCTCCTTGGCGTAGACCACCCGCCCGAGACGGCCGGGCATCGCCTTGCTGCCGCGATAGAGCAGCAGCGGGTCGCCGGGGCGGATCTTTTCCCGGGGTTCCACCAGCAGCAGCGATTCGTTTTCCAGACCCTGCAGCAGCAGGGCCGGCCGCATGGCCCGGTCCTTGCGCTCCTCGTAGGCGCGGAACTGGATGGCGCGGGCCGACTGGGAGATCCGCGCGATACCCGCCTGCAGGCTGATATCGTCCTGGATTTCGGCGCGCGTAATGAAGCCGATGTGCGGCGTGGTTTCATCGCCGTCGGGCACGAAGGCGACCAGGTCGTCCTGCTGCAGCGGCAGGCTGTAGCGGGTGGTCGGCGTCTGTACCATCAGGCCGCCGTAGCTCATGTCCATGACGTTCCAGTAGGTGGTCTGATAACCCTCTTCCGAGATCATGTGGCTCGACTGTTTGGAGAGCTGTTCCAGCATCATCAGCTGTTCGGCGTCGATGGAGTCGCCGCTCTGCCGGTAGGTGAGCATCTGGTAGATGGAGGCAAACCCAAAAAATATGTTGAGCCGGGTCTTGCCGCCGACAAACATCCGCTTGTGCTGGCGTGATTTGGGTTTCAGGGCATCCAGGATCTTGTGCACCATCGGCAGGCGCCGATCTTCGTGCACCAGATTCAGCAGGTCCAGCGAACCGTCCCCCTGCACGCCGGTGGAGAGCTTGGTCTCCAACAACACCCGCTGGCGGTCCAGGGTGTCCTGCAGTTCGCCGGTCTCCAGACAGATGCTGGGTTTCTGGATGGTCTCCGGCGGGTGCCCGGCGGGACGCTGCTCTTCCGCCGTGGTGACAAAGACATCGCTCGGGATTCGCTCGTCCGGCCGCAGCAGACCCACCCGCATCAGGCGCTCGTTGCGGTAGAGCAGGGCGTCGCCGAAGAGCAGCTGCTTGAGCGGCCATCCCTCCTCGCGGACCAGGCCGGCAAACTGCAGGGTCCGGTAGACAAAGTCGAGCGACAGGGCGCCGAAGCTCACAAATTTTTCGGCGGGGATTTCGTAGAACGAGCTGAGCACGCTCGCTTTCACGCTGCGTTGCGTATCCTCGAAACAGAGCTGGTTGAACATTACCGTGTTGGCCAGTGACCAGTCCCGCGTGACCAGGGTTTTCTTGACCAGGGCCAGCAGCAGCTGTTTGCTGTGGATCAGCTCCACCACGCGGAAGGCGCAGTGGTAGGCGCTGGGGGCCTGCTCGGCGTAACTGTGGGTGCCGTCCGAAAGGCTGGTGTAGCAGACGGCGTAGGCGTTGACCAGCGCATCCATCACCCGGGCGTTGTCGGCGATCCGCTTCTCCATCTCCTCGTAGACCAGCCGGTTGAGGTTCTCCTGGCGCGCAAACTCCATCCAGCGGGCCGTCCACTGGCGGCAGTAGATCGCCAGTGAGTCGGCAATCGACGAACGCTCGGCCACCTCCATGACCACCGTGTTGACGAAGCGCAGCAGCCGTTCTGCCGTCTCCATGGCGGCCTGAAAATCGTTGCCCGAGGAGGCGAGTTCGTTTTTCAGAAAGGTGTATTTCTTTTTGTAGTTGTTCTCGCGTTTGTACGGCAGGGTGACGCCGGCGATGGGTACCACAAGGTCGAACCGCCGGGATGCGGGGGCGGTCGAGGTGCCGGCCTTGTGGGAGATTGGATCACTCATCGCGTGTAATCACCTGAATAGTCGAAGGATAGTATGCGTGATCCAAATGGAAAGGGACAACGCGCTGCGTCAATAACTCACCGCTGTCTGCGGTGCCGGCCGAGTCGGCGGTGCGATCGGAACCCGTTCGGATCAGACACCCAGCCGGCCGCCGAGGTGTCGCCCGTAGACCAGTATGGCCGGTGCCTGCTGGGTGACCAGCATGACCTGGAACAAAAACTCCCCGCCGCCGCGCAGGCGACCGGCAAGGAGTGGATGCCGGTCGAGCCGCCAGGCCATAGAGCGCGGGGTAGGCGATCAGGACATAGAGCAGCAGGCTCAGGGTGCGGACCATGGGGAGACCGGGGTGGTGATCAGCCAGTGGGTGGGACCCACTGCGACTGTGAGCCGCTCCAGCCGGGCGACTGCCTGGACCAGCAGCGCCGTAAAAAGCAACTGCATCCCCATGGCCGCGATCAGGTGGCTGTTGGTCAGCGCCTCCCAGAACCCCATCAGCGGCTGCGGCGGGGCAGCTTCTTGCCCGGATTGAGGATTCCGTTGGGGTCCAGCAGGTCCTTGATGTCCTGCATCAGGGCGAGGGTGACGGGATCGATTTCGCGCGCCACGAAGTCCCGCTTTTCGGTGCCGACGCCGTGTTCGCCCGACAGGGTCCCCTCCAGGCGCAGCACCAGGTCGAAGACCGCATCCAGGCAGGTGGTGGCGGCGGCCAGCTCGCGCGGATCATCGGGATTGATCAGCAGGTTGACGTGGACGTTGCCGTTACCGGCATGCCCGAAATTGACAATGGGAATGTGGTGCTCTGCGCTCAGCGCCTCCAGGCCGTAGATCAGATCGGGCAGCCGCGAGACCGGCACCACCACATCCTCGTTGATCTTTTTGGGGGCCACCTTGCGCTGCGCCGGGGAGAGCGCCTTGCGCGCCAGCCACAGGGTCGCCGCCTCCAGTTCGTCGCCGGCCCCCCGCACCTCCACGGCGCCCTCCACCTGCGCGGCACGCATCACGGCCGCCTGCGCCTCCTGCACCTGGTCCGCCTGGCCGTCCACTTCGATCAGCAGCAGCGCCTGGGCCTCGGCCGGCAGATCAAGTCCGGCGTAGTCGCGGATCAGGTCGATGGCGCGGTGGTCCATGAACTCCAGGGCGCAGGGGGTGACCGGCTGGCGCATGATCGCCGCCACGGCGGCGGCGGCGGCATGCGCATCGCGATAGACAGCGCGGATGGCGCGCCGCGCCTCCGCGAGCGGCGTGAGTTTCAGGGTCGCCTCGGTAATGATCGCCAGGGTCCCCTCGGAGCCGATCAACAGGCGGGTGAGGTCGTAGCCCACCACCCCTTTGGTGGTCAGCACCCCGGCGCGGATCTGTTCGCCGCGCCCGGTAATGGCCCGCAGCCCGAGCACGTTGTCCCGCGTGGTGCCGTATTTCACGGCGCGGGGACCGGCGGCGTTGCAGGCGAGGTTGCCTCCCACGCTGCAGACTGCCGCACTGGTGGGGTCCGGCGGCCAGAAGAGGCCGTGCTCGGCGGCGGCCCGCTGCACTTCGGCATTGGTCACCCCCGGCTCCACCACCATCAAACGATTGGCCGGATCGATGCGCAGAATCCGGTTCATCCGTTCAAAGGAGAGCACCACGCCGGACTCGATGGGGACCGCGGCGCCGGTGGTGGCGGTGCCGTAGCCGCGCGCCACGATGGGTACCCGGAAGCGGTTGCACGCCTCCACCACGGCGGCCACCTGCTCGGCGCTGCGCGGCAGCACCACCGCCTCGGCGACGCCATGACGCCGGCTGTTGTCGTAGCCGTAGACCAGCAGTCGGCGGGATCGAGCAGCAGCCCGTCGCGGTCCAGCAGACCAGCCAGCGTGGCCTGAAATTCGCTGGTCTGGGGCAGCTCCCTATTGGGTGGGTCAGTCAGTGCCAAAGGCGTCGCGGATCCAGTTGGGTGAATGGTCCCTGCCGTTGATCGCGACCACGTCAAAGCGGGCCGGACTGCGGCTGGCGTATTGCTGCAGGTAGGCGCTGGCCGCGGCGATCAGGCGCCGGCGTTTGTGCCGGTCGATGCTCAGGAGCGCGCCACCGAATCCCCGGTGGCTGCGGTAGCGCACCTCGACAAAGACCAGGGTGTTGCCGTCCCGCATGACCAGGTCGATTTCGCCGCGGCGGGTGCGGAAATTGCGCGTCACCAACCTGAGCCCCGCCTGCTGCAACAGCGCGAGTGCCCGCTCTTCAGCGGCCCGTCCGGCCTCCTGCTTCCCTGCCATGGCGAACCATTCTATAGGGCCGGGAAGCGGGGCGGAACGCCGATTTCGCGGATCTCCACCGGAAAGGCGCCCAGCTTCAGGTAATCACGGGGGCGCGGCACACCGTTGCGGAACTGGGCCCAGTCCAGATCCCGGCGGATTCGCCGCTCCTCGTCCATGTAGAGCACCCCGGTAAATCCGGCAATCTGGCGCGACGGGGCATCGCTGAGCCAGTCGAGGTAGCGCAGCACGCGGTAGGCATCAAAGCCCATGGCATGCAGCCGGCCAAACCGTTTGGCCGCGCCGGGCCAGTAGCGGGCCAGCTCGGCCTGCAGGCGCTGCATCTCGGTGTCGGGCTGCAGCGACCAGGCGGCATCGCAGAAGAGGATCCCGTTCATGTCGCCATCAGCCTGCGGGTCGGTTGCCGGTGTAGATATGAGAAGTGGCGTAGATCGGCAGGTCACCCGCGTAGTGGAACTGGAACTGGGGCGGAAAGAGCCGACCCTGGCGCGGGAAGGCGCCGATGAAGATGCTGTCCACATCCCGGCGCCGGCGCGGTTCGAACTTGGGGCTGGCGCCGATGATGCGCCCCAGGTCCCGGTTGCGCTGCTTGCTGTCGTTGAGGTTGAGCACCGATTCGATGGCGCCCGAGTAGTCGTTGTCGTTGAGGTCGTAGCGGCCGCTGGCAACCAGACTGCCGCCCAGCTCCGCCCAGCGGTCGATGAAGGCGCGCAGCACGCGATCACCCCAGTCGCCGCGTGGCACCACCGCCACGGCGCGGGCATGGCCATCGAGCCAGGCGCGTTCCGCCGCCTTGCGGGCCTCATCCTCGGGCGACAGGCCGAACTGGTAGAGGTTGACCGCCGGCAGCGGGAAGCCATCCAGGATGTTGAGGGCGAGCACCGGCTTGTCGAGCGCGGCGGCTGCGGCCAGGGTGGCGACATGGCCCTTCTGCAGCGGGCCGATGACAATGTCCGCCCCCTCGGCCACCGCCCGCTGGTAGGTGGTGCGGATATCGGTCTGCTCCGGTCCCTCTTCGTAGATGCGCAGGATCGGGCGCGAATCCTCGGGCTGCCGGTAATAGGCGGCCAGGATGCCTTCGAGCACGGCGCGTGCCGGTTCCGCCACCTGGCCCTCCAGCGGCAGCAGCACGGCGATCTGCTGGTAGGTGGCCGGCTCGGCCTCCAGGGCGCGGCTCTCGGCGGAGAGCAGCGGTTCGGGATCGGGGAGCAGGGGGTAGGCGCCGCGCCAGCGCTCCAGGGCGGCGGTGCGCTGCGGCGAACGGGGTGGGTAGCTTTTGGCAATCCGCGCCAGCTCCATCCAGCCGCGCAGATCCGGGTCGGCCAGCCGCTGCAGGTCGCCCAGGGCCGTGGCGGAGAGTCTGCGCAGGATCTCCAGCAGCGCGACCCGGTTGTCCTTCAGCTCATCGGCATCGTTCAGCAGAAAGGCTTCACGGCTCAGGCGCGCGCGCGCCGCGTCCAGGTAGTTGGCCGACTGGCTGTCAATGCGCGACTGCAGGAGCAGCCACCGGCTGACCTCGCTGTCGCTGAGATCCCGCCGCTGGTTGAGCGGCTCCAGGGTGGCCCGGGCCCGCACCGGGTCGCGCCGCCACAAGGCAATCTCGGTGCCGAGCATGATGGCGCGCACCTGCCACTGGGGTAACAGCGTGTCGGCGGGGAGGGAGCCCAGGATCAGATCGGCCGTCTCGTAGTCATCGCCGCTGCGCGCAGCCTCTGCCGCCGAGAGCAGGTAGTCCTGGCGCTGTGCGGGATCAGCGGCGCTGCCGGCCAGTGCCAGATAGGTGCGGGAGGCGGCGGCGTAATCGCCGGCGGCCATCTGGCTCTGGGCCACGGAGACGTCCTCGCCGGGCGGGGCTTCGATCACCTCCGCCTCTTCCGTGGTGGGCCGCTCCACCTGGGAGCAGCCACCCAGCAACAGCAGGATCAGGGCTGAGGTGAGGAGCGCAGTTCTTTGCATGGATGCGGTTCAATGTCCGTTATGATGCCGGGCAGGTGATGATACCCGCGGCGGCCGGTCGCGGCCACTGAAGGATAGACAACACCCATGCCAAACGAGTGCGGCACCCTGTTCATTGTGGCAACCCCTATCGGCAACCTGGGCGATCTCAGCGAGCGCGCCCGGGAGACGCTGGCAAACGCCGACCTGGTGCTGGCCGAAGACACGCGGCGCACCCGCGTGCTGCTCGACCACCTGGGCGTGCGTACCCGGATGGAGACACTACACGAGCACAACGAGCGGGACCGTGCACCGCGTCTCATCGAACAGCTGCAGGCAGGACAGAATCTGGCGCTGGTGAGCGATGCGGGCACGCCGCTGATCAGCGATCCCGGCTACCCGCTGGTGGCCGCAGTGCGGGCCGCCGGCATCCCCGTGGTCCCGGTGCCCGGGGCCTGTGCCCTGATCACGGCCCTGAGTGTGGCGGGGCTGCCCACGGACCGCTTTGTGTTCGAAGGGTTTCTGCCGGCCAAATCGGGTCCCCGCCGCAAGCGGCTGGAGCGCCTGGCCCAAGAGACGCGCACCCTGGTCTTTTACGAAGCGCCGCACCGGGCGGTGGAGACTCTGGCCGACCTGCGCGCCGTGTTCGGCGATGGGCGCGAGGCGGTGGTGGCGCGTGAACTGACCAAGCGTTTCGAGACGGTACGGGGCGATACGCTGGCCGCGCTGCAGCAGTGGGTGGAGGGTGACCCGGAGCAGCAGCTGGGTGAATTTGTCCTGGTGGTGGCCGGGGCGCCGCCGCGCGACCAGGATGAGGTCGACAGTGAGCTGGAGCGGATGATGGGGCTGCTGCTGGAGGAGTTGCCGCTGAAGCAGGCGGCGGCCATTGCCGCACGCCTGACCGGTGCCAAGAAAAACCGCGCCTACCAGATCGGGCTGGCGCTCAAGGAGTGAGCGGCGTGGCGGTTGGCCCGCGGCCTAGATCTGCAGGCCGCCCAGCCGGGACTCCACGTATTTGCGGTAGGCGCTGCGTCCGGCCAGATAGCTGAAGAGAATGGCCAGTACCAGGGAGATGCCCCAGCCCGCCAGCAGCATCTGTTCGCGCCGGGTGGCTTCCTCGGCACGGCTCACCAGCTCGGCGCGGTCCTTCCCCTGCTCCTCGGCGGCCAGCGCCAGCTCGGCCATGCGGGCCGACATCTGCTGGTGCTGGCTCTCGAATTCCCCCGCCTGCTCGCGGATCTCCTGGGTGTCGGCCAGCAGCTTGTCGTATTTCTCCTGCAGGGCGGCCAGCTGCTGGCGGGGCGGCACCTCGGTGGTCAGCCAGCTGTCCGCCACCCAGCCGATCTTGCCTTCCGGGGTCTGGACCTTGTAGAAGCGGCGATCTTTTTCGATCACCTCCAGCGGCGTGCCGGAGGGCACCACGTCCAGGGGTTTGGAGTTGGATTGCTGGTCGGGCCGCACGCCGATCCGGATCACGTCAATCACATAGACCGTCTCCGCGGCCGCCCACAGCGGCACCAGCAGCAGCAACAATCCCAGCAGGCGGCGGCCGGCAAGCATCATCATTCCAATCCCCTTTGTCACAGCGTCTTGTTGGTATCTGCCACACAGTACATGGCGGGTCAGGGCGATAAGCTATAATCCGCCCCTTTGAACTTCAAGCTTTTCACACATTTTGAACCGGATTCACGCATTGCTCAGCCTGCTCAGCGACGGGCGCTTCCACTCAGGTGAAGCGCTGGGCGCCACCCTGGGCATCTCCCGCGCCGCGGTCTGGAAGTGCCTGCGCCAGCTCGATGAGCTGGGTCTGCAGCTCGATTCGGTCCGCGGTCGGGGCTATCGGCTGGCCGATCCCCTGGAACTGCTCGACCGCGAGCGCATTCTGCAGCAACTGGCCGGCACAATCTGTGAAACCGGTCTGCTGGTGCTGCCCGAGGTCGATTCCACCAATGCGGAGCTGCTGCGCCGGGCGGCAGCGGGCAGCGTGAACTCGCCCATGGTCTGTCTGGCCGAACGGCAGACCGCCGGGCGCGGGCGCCGGGGGCGGGTCTGGTACTCCCCGTATGGCCACAATCTCTATCTCTCCCTGCTGTGGCGGTTCGAGTCGCTGCCCGCCGGGGTGTCGGCCCTCAGCCTGGGTGCCGCCGAAGCGGTGGCGCGGGTGCTGGTCGCCCACGGCGCGGACGGGGTGGGGCTCAAATGGCCCAACGACGTGGAACACGGCAGCAGCAAGCTCGCCGGCATCCTGGCGGAGATGAATGGTGAGTCCGGCGGAACCAGTTATCTGGTAATCGGCGTCGGGCTCAACCTGCGCATGCAACCGCCGCCCGCCGGGGTGATCGAACGGCCCTGGGTCGATCTGGCCTCGGTGATAGAGGGTCCGCTCCCCTCGCGCAACGTTCTGGCGGCCGATCTGATCTCCGCCCTGGTGCAGATGGTGCGCGAGTATGAACAGTCAGGGGTTGCCTCCATGCTGGCGCGCTGGCGCCAGCTCGATGCCTACCGCGAGCGCCAGGTGGTGCTCCACTTTCCGGAGCGGCAGGTCAGCGGCGTGGCGCGCGGCATTGCCGACGACGGTTCGCTGCTGCTGTTTGCCGATGGTGAAGAGCGGGCCTACGCCGCCGGGGAACTGAGTCTGAGGAGTGGCGATGCTGCTGGTTGATGTGGGGAACACGGCGCTCAAGTGGCAGTGGCGCGATGTCTCCGGTGTGCACCACGCCGGCCGCGAACAGCATCGGGGCACCGACTGGGTGGAGCGGCTGGCCGATGCCTGGCGTGCCCTGCCCGCACCCCCGGCCCTCTGGATGGCCAACGTGGCGGGTGCCCGGGTGGGTGGCGAGCTGGCCGCCATCGCGGGCCGGCTCTGGCAGCTCGAACCCAACACCGTGCGGACCGAAGCCGCCGCTTTCGGCGTGACCAACGCCTATCCAACT
>JBNLBB010000045.1:0-18096 GCA_050302415.1 Gammaproteobacteria bacterium
TACGACTTTGTGGATCACGAATTGGCGGATTTTTTTCGTGATCACGACCGGCGTGCCATTGAGGCGGGCAGACCCTCCACCAACGAGGAGTGGGTCACTTTTGCCAACGATGGCCACCGCGAGCTGCTGGAGACCATCAAGACCCCCATTTTCGGCCCCGCCGGAGAGTTGATCGGCGTGCTCGGTATCGGCCGCGACATCACCGAACGCCAGCGGATCCGTGACCAACTGGCGGAGCGCGAGCTGATGTACCGTTCGGTGATTGAAACCTGCGGTGACGGATTCTGGCTGCTCGACCAGGAGGGATACATCCTGGAGGTCAACGATGCCTATGCCCGCAAATCCGGTTACCGGCCCGAAGAGCTGATCGGCAAACATGTCACCGAGCTGGAAGCACTGGAGACGCCGGAGGAGACCGCGGCACACATAAAAAAGGTGATGACCACCGGACGGGACCTGTTCCAGACCTGCCATCGCAACCGCTCCGGAAAGATCTGGGAGGTGGAGGTGAGCGCCAGCTACCTCTCCGCCGGAGATGGCCGTTTCTGCGCCTTCCTGCGGGACATCAGTGACCGGGCGGCGGCGGAACAGGCGCTGCGTGAACGGGACGGACTGCTGCGCCAGTTCGCGGCCAACGTGCCCGGCGTGGCCTTTGTGGTGGATGTGGACGGCGTGTTCCGGCTCACCGAGGGACGGGGGCTGCACCAGCTGGGGCTGGACCCGGGCGAAGTGATCGGCCGTTCCGTCTTCGAACACTACGGCGAGATTCCGGAGCTCACGGATGCCGTGGGCCGCACCCTGGGCGGCGAGGAGACCATCGCCAACATCCGGTTCAACAAACAGGTGTTTGAGACCTTTTTCGTGCCGCTCTACGACAGCCTGCACCAAATTACGGGGCTGCTCGGGGTGGCCACCGATATCACGGCGCGAATCAGGGCCCAGGAGGAGCGGTTGTCGATGGAGCGGCAGATTCAGTATGTGCAAAAACTGGAGAGCCTGGCGGTCCTGGCGGGTGGCATTGCCCACGACTTCAACAACCTGCTCACCGCCATCCTGGGCCATGCCGAACTCGCCCAGGTGAGTCTCCCCTCCACCTCTCCCGCACGCACCTATCTGTCGGAAATCGATCACGCGGTGCAGCGCGCCTCGGAATTGTGCCGGCAGATGCTGGCCTACTCCGGCAAGGGCAAGTTCATTATTGAACCGTTAGAGCTCAACGAGCTGCTCGAGGATCTGGCCCACCTGATGAAGGGATCCATGCCGCCACGTGTGCGCATCAGGCTGCACCTCGCCAAGGAGTCTCCCCGGGTGCGCGGTGATGCCACCCAGATTCGCCAGGTGGTGATGAACCTGCTCTCCAACGCAGCCGAATCGCTCGATGACAGGGGCGGCGATATCGTGGTGGAGTCCGGGGTGATGGTCTGCGACCAGGCCTACCTGGCCAGATCCCTGGTCCTCGATTCGGCGGAGCCGGGCGAATTCAGTTTCCTGGAAGTCATGGATTCCGGTTGCGGCATCGCGCCGGAGACAATGCCCCGGATTTTCGAACCCTTTTTCACCACCAAGTTTACCGGCCGGGGCCTCGGCATGGCGGCGGTACTCGGTATCGTGCGCGGCCACCGCGGCGCCATCGTGGTGGACTCTGCACTGGGCCACGGCTCGCGGTTCCGCATTCTGATCCCCTCCACGGGCGAGCAGCCCCAGCCGCGCGCGGAGCGGGTTACGGGGAATCTGCTGGGCGAGCCCTTCGATTCGGCAACTGTACTGGTGGTGGATGACGAATCGGCGGTGCTCGCTTCGGCCGCCAAACTCCTCCGGGTGATGGGACTCCAGGTCATGGAGGCGGGCACCGGCGAGGAGGCTCTGGCCCGTTTCCGGCTGGCCCACAACACCATCGATGTCGTATTGCTGGATCTCACCATGCCGGACAAGGATGGCACGGAGGTGATGCGGGAGATGCTGACCATTGATGCCTCCGCAAGAATCGTGCTCTGCAGCGGATACTCGGAACAGCAGGTGAACGCGCGGGTGGACCAGCGCAATCTGGCCGGTTTCATCCAGAAGCCCTACAGCATGACCGAGCTGCGCCAGACGCTGCGCCGGGTGCTCACCCCGGTGGTGCCGGACCGCGAAGCGGTTAAACAAAGGTATTAACACCATTGCCCGCCCACCCACACCATCTGGCAATCGTCAGCGGCACCCGATCAGGCGTTCAATGCAGCCATCAACAATTTGCGTCCATGAACGCAAACCGGAAAAGCAGATTTCGCCATGCCCAGACACACCCCGCTCCAGGTCAACTACGAGGCCGGTTTCCGTCTCGGCATTCAATTGATAGAACGCCTGGCCGTTGACACCAATCCCGTGCGCGGCAACCGGCGCGCGGTGGTCGACACCCTGCTGGCCATCCCGGAGGGCCCTGAGCAGGTCGCCACCGCTGCCGGTTTCCTGCGCGCCATCCGCCAGCATTTCGTTCCCCGCGGCGCGACCCGCACCCCCGAATGGAAGGGCACCGGCACCCCGCATTCGACAGTGATCTCGCCCTACAACTGAGCCGCGGGCCTGTGCGACGGGTTTTGGAAGTCAGTTGATCCAGCGCACAGCACCACTGCCCGCCTCCGGGTTAGCGTGAGCGTCATAGACCCTGTCGGAGCGCTCCATGAGCGAGACCATTCACGCCAATTGGTATTTCGCGATTCCCATCTACGAACGGGAGCTGGCGGACTATCACCACCACAGGGAGGCCCTGGTCGATCTGATCCTCGCACTGCGCGGCGCCTCCCACGGGGTTCGCCGCAGCAACCAGGGCGGCTGGCACTCCGAAGATGAGCTGCACCGCCACAACCATCCCGCCATCGCTTGGCTCACCCGCGAAATTCTGGCCACCGCCCGGGCCGCGCTGCACGAGCCCTTGAAGCAGTCGGGTGCCGGGCAGATCGCCCTGACCCAGTCCTGGGCCAACATCAATGAGCGGTACGACTGGAATGCACCGCACGAACACCTGCCGGCCGACTGGTCCGGTGTTTTTTATGTGCAATCCGGCATGTCGGAGCCACCAGCCGACGGCGACTGTTCCGGGCAGATCCTCTTTTTCAATCCGGTCACCGGCCCACCCCAACGCCAGGCAACCACTCTGAATTACACGCCCCGAGATGGCCTGCTGCTCCTGTTTCCCTCCTGGCTGCTGCACATGGTGGCACCGCACCCCGGCAGCCAGCCGCGCATCTCCATCTCCTTCAATCTGCAGTTCGTCGCCACGGCGACCTCCTGACCCGGCAACCACCGGCAGACACGGAAGCTGTTCTTTGCAGCCGGTTGTTTTATCACCAATACTTCAGGAACACCCCTCGCTCATGGCTGCACAGATGTGACCGATACCGAGATACCAGAGAACGGTCTTTCCCTGGGCATGGATGCAGACAACCGGCAGTTGGTCGCCACCCTGGCAGCCGACGCGAACCGGCCTGCCATCAACCCGGCGCAGGTTCACGACGCCATCCGGCAAGCCGGCTTCGCGGAACTGGCCATCGATGAAGAGGCCATCCATCGGTTGGCGAAACAGTCCGAATCCGACCAGGGCCCGCTCAGCGCAATCATCGGTCAACGCGAAGATGCCAAATTCAAGATCGACGTGAGCGGTGACCGCATGAGTGCGCACCTCACGCTTGATGCGGCGCGGGGCGGGCTGCCCGCAACCCGCGAACTGATCGACGAAGCCCTGCGCACCGCCGGGGTTCAATACGGCATTCAGCATGCGGCGATCGATGCGGCGCTGCAGGCCCAGCACGCCGCCGGGCTCGAAGTGGCCGCCGGCACCCCGCCGGTCAACGGCACCGACGGATACTTCACCAAACCCGAGGCCAAGGAGCGCGGACCCGCGATTGATGACCGTGGGCTGGCCGACTACCGGGAGATGGACCTGGTGGGCCTGGTCGCCGCCGGTACACCGCTGCTGCGCCGAATCCCGGCCACCCAGGGCACGCCGGGCACCAATGTGCTTGGCCTGAGTGTCCCCGCCCACGACGGCCGCGATGTGATGTTCTCCACCCGCTGCCTGCATGCCGGTCCCAGCCTCGAAGACCCCAACCTGCTGGTGGCCAACGCCGCCGGAATTCCCCAGTTTTTTGAAAACGGCGTCAATATCGACACCGACCTGCAGCTCCACGAAGTGGGTTTGCACACCGGCAACATCCACTACGAGGGAGACATCCACATCAACGGCGATGTCGCTGCCGGCATGAAGGTGGTCACCCGCGGCAATGTGACCATTACCGGCACGGTGGAGGGTGCCATCCTCAACGTGGAGGGTGATGTCACCATCAACGGGGGCATCATCGGGCGGGGCGAAGTGGGCGATTCCCGCGCCGGGTTGGGCGAGGGTATCGCCCAGATCTACTGTACCGGGACCCTGCGCGCGCGGTTTGTGCGCAACGCCTGGATCGAAGCAGGCAACGTTGCCGTTGTGGATATGGCCAGCCACAGCCATATCCAGGCGGAGCAGTGCATCGTGATCGGCACCGACAGCTCACCCAAAGGGCATCTATTCGGGGGAACGGCCCACGCCGGGCAGTCGATCAGCGTCAAGGTGCTGGGCGCCAACACCGGCGCCGGCACCCAGGCTTCCGTCGGCATCGACGAAGATGTCGACGCGGTTCTGCAGAAAATTGAGGCCCGCCGCCAGGTCATTGAGGCGGAGCTGGAGAAACTGGACAGGGTGCTGACCTCGCTGCACAAGTTCCCGGAGCTCCAGCGCAAACAGATCGCCCCGCGCGCCCAATCCACAAAAAACCAGCTGGAGAGCGAACTGGCCGGATTGGTGCGGGAATCCGCGCGGCTGGCGCAGCACGCCGCCATCCAGGACTCGGTGTTCATCGAAGTGGGTCAACAGCTCAACAGCGGCACAACCGTGCAGCTCAACCACCTGCGCACACTGGTCCGCGATGAACGCGGTCCGTGCCGCCTGGTCTACCGCAACGGCGCCATCGAATACGACACCCCGGAGAGCTGAACGTCAGACCAAAAAACGCGTGGCTGAGGGGCGCTAACGGTTGACCGTGGCCAACGCACCACCGGCCACGATAAACACCCCGCCGGTCGCCCTGTTGAACAGCCGCCCATTCACGGATTGATTCAGCCATGGCGTCACCCGGTGCGCGCCTGCGGCAATCGCGACCTCCACCAGCCACTCGGCCACCATGAAGGTGATGGCCAGCACCACGAACTGGGGCAGCAGCGGTGCGACAGGATTCATGAACTGCGGAAGAAAGGCCCCATAGAAAAGGATCACCTTGGGGTTGGCGATGGCCACCAGAAATCCCGTGCTGAACAGTCGGCGGTAGGATACCTGATGGTCTGACCTGCCACCGGCATTGCCAAGGGCTGCAGCTGGTGTCCGCCACAGCCGGATGCCCAGGTAGACCAGATATCCGGCGCCAATCCATTTGATCACCTCGAAGGCATGGCTCGAGGCAGCGAGCACCGCACTCAAGCCCAGCGTCGACAACCCGATCAGTACACCAAATGCGGTCACGCTGCCGAGCGCGGTTATCCAGGCCCGCCTGACGCCATAGAGACCACCATGGGTCAGTGCGAGCAGGCTGTTCGGCCCAGGGGTCAGGGCCAGAACGATGACTGCCGCCACGTACACCAGCCAGTGTTCATAGGCCATGGGACTCTCCTGCGAGTAGCATGCCGTTCGGTCGGCAAAACCAGACCGGGCAGTCCCGGTCCGTCAACGGATACCCAGCATATCCGGGCAGCACCGCTGCCGGTCAGCCGACGACCGTGGCCTTTACCTGGGACGCCAATCTCCGTATGGTAAATGGCCCTACTCCAGTTTGCCCCATATCGGCAGGTGCGCACCCTCCACTGGGACCGGTGCCCACCGAATCGTTTTGCGACCACCTTGGCTATTCATGAACATCCTTACGGAAAACCTGATCGGAAACCCGGTTGAACGGTGGCTACTGGCCATCGGCATCCTGCTCCTGACCGCGGTACTGCTGCGGCTTCTGGTGCGGCTGATTGCGCAGCGCCTGCAGCAGTTGGCGGCGAGAACCGAAACCCATTGGGACGATGTGCTGGCATCGGTTCTCGTGCGCACGCGCAGTCTCTTCTTTCTGGTGCTCGGGATCTATGTCGCCTCCCGCACCTTGACCCTGCCCGCTCCGCTGCCGGAGGTGTTTGACAAGGCGCTGCTGGTGGCGTTGCTCGTCCAGGCGGGGATTTGGGCCAACGCCTTCATGAGCACGCTCCTGAAACACTACCGGCAGCGCGCTTCCGAGGCCAACCCCTCGGCCACCACCACCATCAGCGCCGTGGAACTGGTGGCCCGAATTGTCATTTGGGCACTGGTGCTGCTGCTCGCGCTCGACAATTTCGGAATCAACGTCACTGCGCTGATCACCGGGCTCGGTATCGGTGGGGTGGCCGTGGCGCTCGCTGTGCAGAACATTCTGGGAGACCTGTTCGCCTCCCTGTCGATCATGCTCGACAAGCCTTTTGTGGAAGGCGACTTCCTGATGGTCGACGACCTGCTGGGACGCGTGGAGCGCATTGGACTCAAAACCACGCGGGTGCGCAGCCTATCGGGGGAACAGTTGATATTTTCCAACTCCGATCTCCTGAACAGCCGTGTCCGCAACTACGGTCGGATGTTCGAGCGACGGGTGGTCTTCACCCTTGGCGTGACCTACGACACGCCCAGAGAAAAGCTGGAAAAGATTCCCCGGCTCATTCGCGAGGCCGTGGAGTCACAGGAGACGACGCGCTTCGACCGGGCCCATTTCATGCGCTATGGGGACTACGCGCTGCTGTTTGAATCTGTCTACTTTGTGCTGTCACCGGACTACAACCTCTACATGGATCGTCAGCAGTCCATCAACTTCCGGATTCACGAGGCCTTTGAACAGCTGGGCGTTGCATTTGCGTTCCCGACCCAGACACTCCACGTCCCCGGTCTGGTCAGCACTTCGCGGTGAATCGCAGCCGGCCGGACCGTATTTGGCTCAGGTGTTCAATACTCAGCATCGTGAAAGACGTTCTGCACATCGTCGAGTTCGTTGAGCATATCCAGGAATTTTTCGAACAGCTCCACGTCCTCGCCACTGATGGGGGTTGAACCCTTGGGCAGAAACTGAATCTCGTCGGTCTCAAAATCGATGTCGCCAAACGCATCCAACAACGCCTGTTTTGCCTTGGCGTATTCGGTGTTGGGGGTAAAGACCGTGATCCGTCCCTCTTCGTTTTCCACGTCGGTCACATCCACGTCCGCCTCCAGCAGCGCCTCCAGCACGGCGTCCTCCTCCTGCCCGGCGAGGGCGAAAATGGCGCAGTGGTCAAACATGTGGGCCACGGTTCCCGGCGTCCCGATCTTGGCCTTGGTCTTGTTGAAGCAGGTGCGCACTTCGGCGATGGTGCGGTTGGGATTGTCGGTGAGCGCATCGACGATGACCATGCAGCCGCCCGGGCCATAACCCTCGTAGCGGGCGGGGGCATAATCCTCGCCGCCACCGCCCTTCGCCTTGTCGATCGCCTTTTCGATGACATGCGACGGCACCTGGTCCTTCTTGGCGCGCTCCAGCAGACCGCGCAGGGTGAGGTTGCCGTTGGGGTCGAAGCCGCCGGCCTTGGCTGCCACGTAGATCTCTCGGCCGTACTTGCTGTAGACCTTGGTCTTGGCCGCCGCCGTTTTGGCCATCGACACTTTTCGGTTTTGATAGGCGCGTCCCATTAGCTCCTCGCTCCCAATTGGTTTCTACTTCCCCCACCACGGGTGAAAATGGAGAGCTATGATAGTGGCGTCCGCAAAAAATACCATCCCATGATCGTTGACAAGAGGCGTTCACACCTACAGCCTCCTCCCCATGTCCGCCAGGAGGGTTACCCGCGTCCAAATGCGTCTGACGCCAGCTGGTAAATTCCTATGCGCCCGTCGCGATGGTTGACTGTGACAGCAAGATCACCATCCTCCATCACATCGATGTCGTCTCGATCACTGGCAAAAACCTGGGCCCTCGAGTCGGTGACTGCGGTTTTGCGTTTCCTGCCAACTGCCACCAGGTCTTTGACTACGCTACTCGCGCCCGAACCGCGCACCGCTGCGGGCATGCCTGGAGTGGTGAGATCAAGTGTATCCTTTGACGTGCCTCGGCGAAGAACAAGTAATGGTGTCCGTTGGAATACTTCCAGCGCGATGGATTCACAGTCAGCAGGCAATGCCAACTCGGCAACCGGCTCGTACCATGCACCTAAAACCCGCAACTGGGAATCACTCTTTTTTCCCACGTCCCGGAGACGAACGGCCAGTTTGCTGCGGGCTGAGCCGGATGCCTCCCAGGCTTCGAACATCGCCTGATTATTGATTACCCGCTGTGCAGCATGCAGCTTTTTCGGCTTTCCGTTCCGGCTAAGCGCTGCCACTTCGAGCACCGCTTTGGCAGGTAGCCGACTGGCGACGATCGACCAACGGACGATGGGTGGGAGCGGATCGACGGCGGGCGGCTCTGGTAATGGCGGCACCGGCAAACGGGGGGGCGGCTGGGGAATCCGCGAGATCGCCTCGCCGATATCCTCAAACCGGTCGCGGAAGCGGCGGTCAATATCGCGTATCCGATCACGCCGACGCTCCTCGTCGGTCCGTAGCCGGTCCAGGTCGGTCAAGGTCAGCGAGCTGGCGATTGCCGGCAGACTGAGATATCGCGCACCCGCATTGGTCAGCAAGCGCAGTTGAACGGCGTTGCGATCACCGCTGGCGATCAACCGCCTGGCGGCCACCTCCTCTGCCACCACCGTGAGGCGGACTCCGCGGCCTCGCTGCACCGCGATGAGCTGAATATCCTCAGCAATCATCGAAGCAGGACCAAGAATGGCGGCATCGAACAGGGCAAGCGGAACATTGCGCGGATCATGATCGATACTGAATTCCAATCGGGCCTGAACTTCGTAGTCCGGAAACTCCACACCCGGACCGGTCGGTCTGAACCCGGGGTCATCCTGAATGTAGGCAAAAAAGTCCGGAATCGAATCAGCCAAATCCCGTAACAACCCCTGCAGTAAAGTGACCGGCGTCAGCGACAGATTCAGCAGCAGACCATCCGGGCAGGGAGTCAGGGCATTCACCCGCATACCACCCAGCGGTCCACCACTCGGTAGTGGAATGGCGACCTCGGTAAAATAGGCGTCCTCTTCACCCTCGATTGGCACAATCGATCCGGATTCGAGCGAGGGAGCATCCTGCCCAAGCACCAACGCAACCGTGCCAATGCCCGCGGCCACGCCAAGAATTGCCGCACCGATGGCCGCGCCGATCCAGCCCCCGATCACGCCACCAATGGTAAAACCGGCAAACGAGGCCAGATGTGAATTGGCCAGGCCACAGCGAAAGGAATCCCAGCGCGATACGTGCATGTCCTGACGCAGTTCCACCCGCAGCGCACCGCGTCGGCTCAGCGCAAAAGTGATGGCCAGGTCGATGTCGGCATCGATATCGATATCAAAAGGTGGGCAGGCATCGATGGCGGTGACCTCAAACTGGGTCAGCATGCCCGCCGACACGTCCGGATTGCACACGGCGCCATCCATAGTCGGCGGAGGGACACTCCAGTCACTTCTCGGCAGGCCGCCATCGAATCTCAAATCCGGCTCACCCGCCACCTGATCCTGGATGGTTCCTTCCACATTTCTGGCAAGCAGTTCCTTGGCCACCAGTACGACGGTGTTGGCGGATGACCGCTCGCTTTCCGAATCAAAAAACGCGCGCCACAGCGCGTTGACCTCTGCCATGGAAGGGATCACACCAGCACGGTATCCGGTGGTTGCCATTTCAGCAGCCGTGGGCGGTTGAAATTCAATTGCGAGCAGCAGGCTGTCCTCGGTGATCTTTGCCGCCGCATTACGCACCAGCGACTCACCCACATCCGCCAAACCCTGAAGATTGATGCCTATGGGATCAACACTGAGGGCACCCAAAATTTCAGGGCTATTCAACGCATCGATCACTTCATCTATCGACGGGCTCAGCCCCCTGGGCACGGTCAGCCGATCAACAGCCAGCTCGATGGACACGGGTTCGATGGCAATTCGGATGGTCGATCCGTCCAGCACCGGTTGGCGCACCACTGCGGAGAGCACAATCTTCAGGTTGACCCACTGGTCCGCTGCGGAGGCGGAACCTGCGTTGGCAACCAGCTGATCGATACTGAGGTAGGGCGCATTGATAACGACGCGCACGTTCACGCGATTGGTATCAAAATTGAAGGTTGGCGAACCGGGCGTCCATGGTGCATGTCGCAACGTTACCCGCGTGTCCACAGGCCCACTGTGAAAAGTGATGTCGTCCAGGGTGATGTGATTCAGGACGCAGTCTGTCGATGGATCTAAGATCCTGGGATAGGGTGCCGAAAAACCACCACTGACCGCGTCCGGCAACGCGATGCGGGCAATCTGCGCTGCCACGCTTTGGCGCATAACATCGGCGAGGGTATCCAATCGGATATGAATCTGGGACAACATAGGCAGCTTCCTCCATGCGACCTACCCCCTCAATGCACATCAACCAAGGTCAAACGTCAGACCAATGCATTGGTTTCCAGGATTAACGTTCCCAGAATTCACACCATCTTCTCCAATTTTTTCACGGATTCCGGATGGTGTATCAGGTAGGGTGGCAGATACCGTTGGAGGTGGCAAAACCTTCCGGCCTTTCCATTGACTGGTGTCAACCAGATTCAACGACGACCGGACAACTGTTGACCATCCTGTTGCCGAAGAAGCAACACTTCGAACTCATCGGCCGGTACCGCAGCGGAATAGACATGCCCCTGCGCGTAGTCGCAACCCATGCGCAACAAAAGTTCGCGCTGCGTATCCGTCTCCACCCCCTCAGCGATGACGCGGAATCCCAGTTTGTGCGCCATCACCACCATCGCCTCGGAGAGGATCTGGTTGCTGCTGTCGGACTCCAGGTTACTTATGAAGGATCGGTCGATCTTCAGATAATCGATATCAAACCGCTTGAGGTAGTCGAGTGACGAATAGCCGGTACCAAAATCATCGATGGCCACCTGGATTCCGGCGTCGCGATAGCGCAGGAGCTGCGCATCAATCTGCGCGGAACTCTTCAACAGCACCCCCTCGGTGATTTCAATCACAATGCTGTCGCCACTCAATCCCTGGCGCTGCAGATAGGTCACCCAGTCGTGCCCCTCCTCGCCCGAGGCGTGAAACTGCACCGGCGATTTGTTCACGCTCACCTGGAACTGCGGGTCGAAGCGCTGCCGCCACTCCTTGACCCGAGCCACCACCTCGCGGAACACCAGGGTTCCGATTTCGTGGATGGCGCCGGTGTCTTCCGCAATCGGGATGAAAATGGCGGGACTGACGTTTCCCCGGTGTGGGTGCGCCCAGCGCAGCAGGGCTTCGGCCTTGCACACCCGGCCGGTCGCCAGCTCCACCACAGGCTGGAAGTGCACCGTGAACTGTGCCTCGTCGAGCGCGCGATGGATATCGCGCACCAGGTGAATCCGCTGCTGCGCCGCATCCTGCAGCGAGCGGGTAAAAAAGTTGCAGCGGTTGCGTCCCGCCTGTTTGGCGGCAAACATGGCCTGGTCGGCATTCTTGAGCAACTCCTCCGCCGACCCGGCGTCGTTGGGGTAGATGGTGATCCCGACACTGCCCGACAGGTAGACCTGTTCGTCATTCAGCTGGTAGGGCGCACTCAGGGTATCCAGAATGCATTGCGATACCCGGTCGATGCTGTTGGCATCCCGCAGCTCGCCCAACAGCACCACAAACTCATCGCCGCCCAGCCGGCCCACGGTGTCCGAATCCCGCACGCAGCCGATTATCCGCCGTGACGCCTCCACCAGCAGCAGATCGCCCACCTGGTGGCCCAGGGTGTCGTTGACCTCCTTGAAGTGGTCCAGATCGATAAACAGCATCGCCAATTGGTTCCCTTCGCGGTGGGCGAAGCGGATACCCTGGTCCAGGCGGTCCATGAAGAGGCGCCGGTTGGGCAGCCTGGTCAGATGGTCGAAATTGGCCTGGTGCCAGATCAGCGCCTCCGCCTCTTTCTTGTCGGTGATATCGGAAAAGAGTGTCACCCGGCGGTGCACGCAACCACCCGATCCGTAAATGGTGTTGACGGTCATCCACACCGTGAACTCCTCACCACTCTTGCGCCGGCGGTGGGCCTCACCCACCCAGGGCCCCGTGGCGCTGCGGCCGATCTCCGGGGTATCCATCAGCCCGGGGTTGAGCAGACCGGCGTTGCGCCCGTACACCTCGTCCAGGGTATAACCCGTCATGTCGGTAAAGGCGGGATTGATGGTGAGAATGCAGTCGTTTTCGTCAGTCACCATCATCGCTTCACTGGAGTTTTCATACACCAGCGACGCCAGCTGCAGCGCCTCATCGGAGTTGCGCCGTTCAATCACAATACCCGCAACGTGGGCCGCCTGTTCGATGACCACCCGTTCGGAATCGGTCGGCTGGTAGGCGGCATCGTGATGGACGGTGATCCCACCCACCAAATCGCCGCTGACCTCGAGGATGGGCACCGACCAGGAGGCGTATCCGGCGTCCAGCCAGAGCTGTTTCGATTCCGGCGCACCAGGCCGAATCAGGCACTCCATGGCCGATTCGTTACCCACACCCCGTACCATCATTTCGCACCGGAACTGCGGATTCTCCTCCTCGATACTGGCCACAATGGCCTGCAGAATCTGATCAAGCGGTGCCCCCTTGGCCACCATCTCAAGCACCCGGCTGCGGATGTGGTCGCGCTGCTGCGCCATCTGCCGCTCGTAGCGTTCGGAGAGCAGGTCACTCAGATTGCGGTAGAAGCGGTTGATCACCGGCAGCATCGTCACTGCGAACAGCGCGGTCATCATCGCCATAGGGGAGCCGAATTCATGCTCCACCTCCAAGAAGCGGTAGACCAGCGGCAGGGTCGCCAGCCCCACAAAGCCGATAGCTGCCCAGCGGCGCGACGACAGGGTGGTCACCGCACCGGCGGACATGCCCGCAATCACAAAAGAGAGAAATGCCTGGTGGGCGATGCTTTCCGGCGCAAACAGAAAGTAGCTGCCCGCCCCCCAGCTGAGACCCGAGAGCACGGCACCCACCAGCGCCAGGTGGGCCCAACGCTCCAGGCTGCCGCCCCGAACCTGGGCCCGGCGGAAGCGCAGCATGCCGTCCAGGCGGATGGCACTGATCATCCAGACCACCGCCAGCCAGCTCACAACCACCTCATGCCGGATCACCGACCAATGGAGCACAGCCAGGAGCGTACTGGCGACAAACACACTGATCAGATTCAGCGGTATGGCGTCATACAGCATCCGAACCTGATCGGAGCGAGCCTGCTCCATCAGCGGGGTATAAATTTTTCGAGGCATACCTCATCCAACCACGGTGAACCCATCCTGCCGCACTGCGCGTACATTCATCAGGCAAGCCTGATAGGGTTCTGAATATTTTTATCGCAGGCACACTGCGTCTGGGCGCAGTTTCCCGCGCCCGCTGACGGTTGGCAACCGACTCAGGTCAATTGCCGCAGCGATTCATGCATCGCACCGCTTCCGCGGCTATGGTCGCAAACCTGCGGTGCAGTGCACTTGGGAGATTCCCTCACTCGGGGCAAGGCCGGGGCGGCAGCTGGGCGTCGAATTCGCCGCCCAGCCCCCGACCGGGCGCTCCGACTTGACCCCAACCGCGCAAAGGCGAAAGATCGGAACCATGGCGACGACGCTACAGATCCGCAAAGCAACACGCGCCGACGTGGCAACCATCGCCACGCTGTCGCGCGAACTCATCGAAAACGGCCTGGGCTGGACCTGGACACCCGGGCGGGTGGCCCACAGCCTGGCACGCGATGACACACTGGTGATCGTCGCCCGGGATGGCCACCGGATATCCGGCTTCGCGATCATGCGCTACGGCATGGATGAGGCAAATTTGGACCTGCTTGGCGTGATCCCCTCCTACCAGCACTGTGGCGTCGGACGACGGCTGCTGCAATGGCACGAGAAGGTGGCCAGAACTGCGGGGATCGGCGTCGTCCGAGTGCAGGTGCGCGCGGACCGTCCGGATGCGCTGGGGTTTTATGAGCGGGTCGGTTTTCGGGTGGACAAGCGCATTCCCGGTTACTACCGGGGCAAAGTGACGGCGGTCTGTATGGTCAGAGAGTTGCTCAACTGATGTGAAGTAGATTGATTGTTTTTTCAACCTGTGCGGCCCAACAGGCCCAGTAGCGGTTATGGTGGCCCCATTACTATGACAATCTTCCCTATGAAACACCCTGGCCTGAGATACCGAAAAGCCTCTGCGGTTTGCTCAAGCGGATGGCGCCGGTTCAACGCGGGCCTGAGCACGCCCACCTCATAGCATTCCGTCAGAGAGTTCTGATCCTTGTTCGCTTTTGAAGGAGTTGTGCCGCCGATACGGTTTTTCAGACGCCAGTTTCCACCCCTGGCACAGCAAGTTCGGCGGGATGGATGCGTCGCACACACTATCGCAACACAACCCCAAAGTCAGTGACCTCCGTCGGGCAATTGATCACCAGCTTTTGTAGGGGAGAAATTTTCCGTTCATCACGATCTTCACCCGGTCACCCGCCGGATTCTCCTCCTTGTCGATGTGCATGGAGAAATCGATGGCGCTCATTATGCCGTCGCCAAATTTCTCGTGGATCAGCTCCTTGATGGTATCGCCGTAGACGCCAACCACTTCATAAAGTCGGTAGACAACCGGATCGGTGGGTACGGACTTATCCCAGCTCTTGTGTGGAAATGCCTGCAGCGCACCCGAAACGTCGGCGGGCAAATCAAGTGCCTGGCACAACCGGTCCGCATACTCCTCCTTGAGGCTGTTCATGCCCAGGCAGGCAGAAGTAAGAAACACCGGTGCCAAACCGACTTTGTCAGCAATGGCTTCCCAGCCCAGACCGGACTGTTGCTTGGCTGCCAGAATGGTCTCGGTCATTTCAAGTTTGTTCATGTCGATAACTCCATCAGTGTGGTTGAGGGATTTGTCAGTAACTTTAAGTGGACTCAGGAACCGATACCCGGGTGGGTAGCCAGCAGCACCAGGACCAGTATGAAAAGACCCAGCGAAAGACCTTTCCAAAAAAGCAGGGGATTGCGTTTGAGCAGAGGCTGGCGGCTCCGGTCGACCAAACTCCAGTTCGGGTGGCGCAGATCGTAGAGAAATTCGGATAGCTCGTCATAGCGGCGCTGCGGATCGGGCTTTACCGCCTTGCGAATTACACCGTCCACCCACGCCGGGATGGTGCGCTCATCATCCAGCACCGAGCGGTAGACAAGTTTATGCTGGGCGGCGCGGCTGGTCGCTTTCGCGACGCCGGTCCCGTAGGGCAGGCGTCCCGAGAGCAGTTGATAGGTGATCACGCCCAGGGAAAACAGATCCGAGCGCACACTACCCTGTTCGCCAAGAAAATACTCCGGAGCGGTGTACTGGGCAGTTCCCAATATCTGGTTCTGTTCCCTGCCCGAGGTCTCGGCGATACCAGCCACACGCACGGACCCAAAATCTATCAGCTTCACCGTACCGCTTTTATCGAGCATCACATTGTCGGGGCGGAGGTCCTGGTGGAGCATTTCGTGGCGATGCAATGCCTGCAATGCCCTGGCGATCTGCTCGACGATGCCGCGCACTGTTTCCAGGTCAGGGGTTGGATGGTCGGCCATCCATTGACGCAGTGTCTGTCCTTCCACATATTCAGTGGCGATGTAGAGATAGTTGCGCGCGCGCGTCCTGTCTGCGGATTTCAGCAGATGCACGTTGTCGATCCGACGGGCAACCCACTCTTCCATCAGGAACCGTTCTAAATAGGCGGCATCACCACGTAGGTCAACCGAGGGTACCTTCAGCACCACTTGCTGCCGGTTCTCCAGGTTCTCGGCCAGATAGACGTGGCTGCGGTGACTGTGGTGCAGCTCACGCACAATTTCGTAACCATCGAAAGTCATACGCGGCCTGAGTGGTGGCGGAAACGGCAGACTGGCCGCCTCCTGTTGAAGCGTATCAATGGTGCGCGTTGGCAAACCGTCGATGCGTACAATTTGAATGGTCAGATTGTCGCCGCTGCCCCGCGAGAGAGCGGCCTGGGCGATGATCCGCGCCGCCTGGTCCAGATCGTCAGGATGGCGGGCGAGCGTCCCAACCACCAGCGCATCGTCGACAAACTCGTAGACACCATCGGTCATTAACAGCAACGTGTCGCCACGTACCAGCGGATACGCGTGGTAGTCCAGCTCCAGCCGATCTCCCATCCCCAGCGCCCGGCTGAGATAGCTCTTGTCGGAGGAGACCCATAAGCGGTGATCCTGGGTGAGCTGTTCCAGCCGGTCGCCAGCAAGATAGTAAATTCGGGAATCGCCAACATGCAGGAGATGCAGCGTGGCGGATTTGATAATCAGAGCGCTGAAAGTGCACACGTAACCACGCTCAAGTGAGTACCGATGTGGCCCGTTTCGGGTCTGCGCGTACAACCAGGAGTTGGTGGCCTGCAGGACGCGCTGAGCAGAGGTCTTCACCGACCACGCTTCTGAAGTCGCGTAGTAGTCCTCCAAAAATCCCTTCACTGCCGTTTCACTGGCTTGCTGACTCACGTCGCTGCTGCTGATGCCGTCTGCGATGGCGACTGCAATCCCCTTGGAGTGAATCAGTGGCGCCGGGGGTACCAATGCACCATGAAAATCCTGATTCAGGGCTTTTCGACCCTTGTCGGAATAGTGGCCCAGCGAGACTTGCGGACGAACCAGGTTTTCCGTGGCCACCGGCCGTTGGCTCATCTGGGCCGGATCGACGGAAGGTGGCGCTACCACCTGAACCTCCCGTCGATCCGTAGCCTCGTGCAGTTCGGCACTCACGGCTTACTACCGACAACAGTCACAAAGCCACCGCAAGGAGTCATCAGACACGTGCCGCCAGACTGTTTTCCGGGGCAACCGAATCTACTGCCGGAGCCTCTTTCTGACCACGCGCTTTCAGCATACGCTCCGGGCTGGTACGTACATGTGTGTAATAGAGCGGCAGCCCCACCAGCACGAATCCACCCACAAAATTGCCCAGCGCAGTGGGCAGCTCGTTCCAGACAATGTATTCCATAAAGGTGAAGCCACCTCCCATGATCATGGAGAAGGGGAAGAGAAACATGTTGACGATGGAGTGTTCGAAGCCCATGAAGAAAAAGAGCATGATCGGCATCCACATGGCTGCCATCTTGCCGCTGGCGGAGCTGGAAATCATGGCACCCACTACGCCCATGGAAACCATCCAGTTGCAGAGCATGCCGCGAATGAAAATGGTGATCCAACCATCAAGGCCATGAGCCTGGTACCCCAGGGTGCGCGATTCACCGATCTTGCTCACTTTCGCCGCGATGGCACCGCCATCAGTCGAATAGCCGTAGGTCAGGATGAACGACATCATGAAGGCGACCGCCAGCGCGCCGGCGAAGTTGCCCACGAAGACCAGCCCCCAGTTGCGCAGCACCTGGCCGACGGTCACACCTGGCCGACGATCAATGAGCGCCAGCGGCACCAGAGTAAACACGCCCGTGAGCAGATCGAATTTCATCAGATAGAGCATGATGAATCCGACCGGGAAAAGGATTGCGCCTAAGAGAGGCGACCCGGTCTGGGTGGCCACGGTGATGGCGAACACCGCCGCCAGGGCAAGAATGGCACCGGCCATGAAGGCACGGATCAACGTGTCCTTGGTGGACATGTACACCTTGGACTCTCCCTGATCGACCATCTTGGAGACAAACTCGGTAGGTTCTAAATACGACATTGGTTACTTCCTCTCAGGTTGCAAAATCCGGCCTGCCGCAGGGAGACGATGGGTGCCGTTATCAGCGCCCGAAGTGTTGCCGATACCCACAACAAAAAAGCCCTGAGCTCCACAACCGAACCGGTCGTGAACGCTCAGGGCTTCGTTACCCATGCAACAGTATCTGGTTTCAGAAGTCCGAACCAACAGACCCGTACTGGGTCTGCCCGTTGCTCGCGGCGCCGTTGCCGCAATCCAGACTTCAAACTGACATTTATCTAGCAGATGTTATGCCATATC
>JBNLBB010000046.1:0-18059 GCA_050302415.1 Gammaproteobacteria bacterium
TCCCGATGGCCACTCCCGCTGCGTTTCCATGCGCCAGAGTTTGGTGCCTGCGCCAATCACGTGCAAGCACCCGCGCCGGTGGTCTCGGGTTTCCCCTCCGAATCGGCCACTATTCCCTGATATACTCCCGCGCCATCACTCACCGGACCTGTGTCATGAGCCAAGAGAACGAATCCGCCAAACCCTGGGGCGGCCGCTTTACCGAAGCGACCGATGCCTTCGTCGAGGCCTTCACCGCCTCCATCCAGTTCGACAAACGTCTCTACGCCCACGACATTGCCGGATCATGCGCGCATGCCCGCATGCTGGCCCGCGCCGGACTGCTGACCGAAACGGAATGCACGGCGATTCTCAACGGCCTGGATGAAATCCTGGCGGACATCGAGCGGGGCGATTTTGCCTGGTCGGTCTCACTCGAAGACGTGCACATGAACATCGAGGCGCGGCTTACCCAGAAGATCGGCGATGCGGGCAAAAAGCTGCATACCGCGCGGTCCCGCAACGATCAGGTCGCCACCGATATCCGCCTCTGGCTGCGCGATGAGATCGGCCACTTGTGCAGCGAGATCACCCGCCTGCAGCAGGGGCTGCTGGATCTGGCCGAGCGCGAGGCAGAGACCATCATGCCCGGCTTCACCCATCTGCAAGTGGCCCAGCCGGTGACCTTCGGCCATCACTTGATGGCCTGGTACGAGATGCTGGACCGGGACTATGACCGGCTGCAGGACTGCAGGCGGCGCATGAACCGGCTGCCCCTGGGTGCCGCCGCCCTGGCGGGGACCAGCTTCCCCATCGATCGCCACTACACCGCAGCGCAGCTGGGATTTGATGCTCCCACCGCCAACTCGCTGGACAGCGTCAGCGATCGCGACTTCGCCATCGAGTTTCTGGCAGCCGGCGCGCTGATTCTCACCCACCTGTCGCGCTGCTCCGAAGAGCTGGTGCTCTGGTCCTCCGCGCAGTTTGATTTCATCGACATGCCGGACCGTTTCTGCACCGGATCATCGATCATGCCCCAGAAAAAGAATCCCGATGTCCCCGAACTGGTGCGCGGCAAAACAGGCCGCATGAACGGCCACCTGGTGGCCCTGCTCACACTGATGAAATCGCAGCCGCTGGCCTACAACAAGGACAATCAGGAAGACAAGGAACCGCTGTTCGACGCCGTGGACACCCTGGCCGGGTGCCTGCGCGCGTTTGCCGACATGGTCCCCCAGCTCAAACCCAAGAAGGAACGGATGCTCGCGGCGGCCCGCCAGGGTTTTGCCACTGCCACCGATCTGGCCGACTACCTGGTGCGCGCGGGCGTGGCGTTTCGCGATGCCCACGAAGTGGTGGGCAAAACCGTCCGCTACTGTATCGATCACGACCGTGAACTCGATCAGCTCACACTCGATGAGCTGCGCCAGTTCTCCGCTGTCATCGGGGAGGATGTCTTCGCCGTCATCACCCTGGAGGGTTCGGTGAATGCGCGCAATCACTTCGGTGGTACGGCACCAGCCCAGGTCCGGCGGGCGGTGACGGACGCCCGACAATCGCTGGGGAAACGGTCCGCGAACTGATCCTGTCCGTCGCCTGCCGGGACGGCGGCTATACTTGCTGCGCAGAACAAGATCGCCTGCCGGGGACGGGCCAGCACAACACGCATGCAGAATCTGGATTTTTCTGACGCTCCACAACTGGACGCCCGTACCGCCGAAACCGTCAAGCGCCGGTTCGCGGCACTCAATCGGGGCCGTTTTCAGCGCATGCAGGACACACTCTCTGCCCCGCAGCAGGCCTTCTTTGACCTGTTACCCCTGATATTTCACAGCAACCATCCCCTGTTGCCCGCCTACATTGAGGAGGGGGTGCCGCAGGGCATCTCCGACTACCAGCCCTCCAAAACCACCCTGGCCCTGGCCGCGCGACAGGCGCGCAGTTTCAAGTACCAGCGCCGCGCCCTGCCCCAGTACGGCATTCTGGGCATCTATCTCATGGGCAGCGCGGGGACCGTCGCCCACTCCGAGCGCAGTGACTTCGACATCTGGGTTTGCCGGGACCCATCGCTGGCGGCAGACGCGGTGGCCGCCTTGAACACCCGTTGCGAGCTGCTGACCGCGTGGGGCGGGGAGTTGGGGTTGGAGGTCCACTTCTTCGTCCTGACCGCAGACGATGTCCGCCTCGGCAAGCTCGATTCGCTCTCCCACGAGAGCAGCGGCAGCAGCCAGAATCTCCTGCTGCGCGACGAGTTCTACCGCACGGCACTGCTGTTGGCCGGGCGCTACCCCGCCTGGTGGCTCGTTCCTCCGGCGCTGGAGTCGGACTACACCCGCGTGGTCGAACAACTGGTGCGCCGAGGTATTGTGCGCGACCATGAGTTCATCGACTTCGGGGGACTGCCGCGCATTCCGGCTGAAGAGTTTTTCGGCGCCACCGTATGGCAGCTCTACAAGGCCATCGATTCGCCCTACAAATCGGTACTCAAGCTCATGCTGCTGGAGTGTTACGCGGCGGAGTATCCGGACATCGAGCTGCTCAGCACCCAGTTCAAGGAGATCATCTTCCGCGGCGACGCCCAGATCTCCCAGCTGGACCCCTACGTGATGATGATGCACCGGGTGGAGTCCTACCTGATCCGCCGCGACGAACCCCGGCGCCTGGAGCTGGCCCGCCGCTGCTTTTACTTCAAGGTGGACGAACGGCTGACCAAGGCTCCCCTCAAGCGGGGCCTGGAGTGGCGACGTGATTTGCTTGAAGAGCTGGGGCACGAATGGGGCTGGGACCGGGCCCATCTGCTGGTGATGGATTCACGCTCCAGTTGGAAGATCAACCGGGTGCTGGAGGAGCGCGCCACACTGGTTCACGAGCTGACCCACAGCTATCGCGCCCTCTCAGATTTTGCCCGCAGGCAGGCCAAGGAGGCGCGCATCGATCCCAGCGAACTCAATGTGCTGGGACGCCGCCTCTACTCGGCCTTCGAACGCAAGGCGGGCAAGATTGAGTTGATCAATCCCGGTATTTCCACCAACCTCAGCGAGTTCTATCTGTCGATTCACGAAAGCCGCTCACCCGAGGGGCGCGAAGGATGGGCCCTCTATCGGGGCAACGTCAATCCCACCGAAGCAGCCCACCTGACCCCGCTGAAACGGACCCTGAACATTCTGGAAATGGTCGCCTGGAGCTTTTTCAACCGGCTGATCACCCGCAATACGCGCATCGCGCTCTATACCCGCGAGAGCCAGTTGCGGGAGCGCGACGTGGAGGCGATGTGCGACAGCCTGCGCCATCTCTTTCCGCGGGAACGTATGGACGACCGTCCCATGGCCGATTTCGCCAGTGCGGCGCGGCTGGTCAAGACCGCCCTCTACGTCAATCTGGGTATCGATCCCATGGAAAAACTGGGGCGCGACGGCCATCACCTGGTCTCCGACCGCACCGATGCGCTGGCCTATGGCGGCATGGCGAAAAACCTGGCTCACTCCTTCGAGTTGCTCGTTGCCAACAGCTGGCAGGAGCTGGTGGTGTTGCGGTATCGGGAAGTGGGCGGACTGATGGACTGCCTCTGTGAAATGACCACCATGGCCCCCCTCAGCCAGGGAGTGCCGCCGCTACCCAAGACCTACTGTTTCAGCTCCATGCGCGCCAGCTTTATTGCGCAGCGGATCGAAACGCTCTTCAGCGACGTGTTTGCCACCTTCTACCGGCGGGATGGTGAGCTCCATCGGCGCTACGTGGTCCAGACCGAACAGAGCTTCTACGTGCTGCAGCCGGAGGATGACCGGCTGGCCCATCACTACTGCAGGGACTACCCGGCACTTATCGAGTATCTGGGCCAACCAGACAGCGACTTCCACCCCCTTTCCTTCGACCGCCACGCGCTGCCCAACGGCATTCTGCCCGTCATTTATGAGTACAACCGGGAGGGGGTCATCCAGTTCTTCTATGAGGTGCGGGGTGGCCAGGTGGACATCCATGTCCTCGATGAGGCAGGTGCGCTCTACGTGCGGACCCAGCCCTACCATGACACCCATCCGCTGCTGAACCACTACGCCCTCTTTTTTGAGGCCGTCGCCTGGCGCAGCGGCCTGGCGGCACCCAATGTCGACGACGATCTGCAGGCGGATTTCATGGAGTTCTTCCACCTGAAACGCGAAGGCATGAACTACCATGTCATACCACTCGACAGGCAACAGTTTCAGCGAAGCGGGGGCTATTTCAATGTTCAGGTGCTGGCCGAGGCGGGCGACACGGGAGAGGCCAATTTCACGGTCTATGTGGAAGACCGCGATTTCTCCTCACTGCAGCACGGCGACAGCCTTTTTTCCGCCGTAAGCAGCTATGTGCTGAAGCGCCGTCCGAGCGGGCAGCCCTACCCGATCTACATCACGGATATCGACATGTCGCCCTCACTGCTGAGCGACAAGCCGGCACAGCGGGTCCAGACAATCCACTATCTCCGGCACAAGGAGCGGTTCGAAGCGCTGCTCAACACCGCCGGATAGCACCTTCAGACGTCGAACCTGCGCCGGAGCCAGACACCGATCGCTGCGATCTCCTCCAGGTTGACGCTGTGATCAATGGGGTAGACCGCCCCCTCGACGGTCGCGCCCGCCGCCACCAGCGCGTCCCGGGCGGCCCTGCCGAGTTCCAACGGCACCACCGAATCAAACTGACCGTGACCCCAAAAGACGGGCAAACCTTCCAGCCTGGCCAGATTGGACTCCGGCACCGTGGGGAAGTAGGTCGACAGCGCAATCACCCCCGCCACCTGCAGGTTCCGCGCCTGTAGCGCGGCATGCAGCGCAATGACCCCACCCTGTGAAAAGCCGGCAAACACCACCGGATGATCGGATTGCGGAGGAACAACGGTACGGGTGAGCCCGAGCACGGCCTCCACCGATCGCTGCACTCCTTCGATATCGGCGCGCCGATCGATCTCCATGCTGAGAACGTCGTACCAGGCCCGCATCACGTAGCCGTTGTTGACAGTCACCGCCCGCAAGGGCGCGTGCGGCAGAATAAACCGGATACCGGCGTCGGCCGGCAGTCCCAGCAGGTCGACGACCGGCTCGAAGTCGTGGCCATCGGCGCCCAGTCCATGCATCCAGACCACCGTCCCCCGATGTTCACCGCGGGCACCGGTATCAATGAATTCCAGGGAATCTGTCATGCGCTGAAGCTCGTTCAGGGTTTGACCGTAGAGAGTACATAAAAAAACCGGCCCGCAGGCCGGTTTTCCAGTGACCGTTCAGGTGCAATCAGCTGATCTGCGCACTGCCCGTTTCACTTTTACCCTGGTTGTCGGTCCAGGTCAGGGTCACCGAATCGCCGGCGTTGCCACCCTTGAAGGCAAACGAGATGTAGGGATTCTTGGAAACCGCCGGTCCCCAGTAGGCCATCATCACGGTCTTGCCGGCATGCTCGCACTTCACCTCCTGGATATAGTGAGCGGGAATCTTCTCCCCGGTCTTGCTGTCCTTGCGCTGCCCGGTCTCCATCGGGTGGTTCATGAGCGCCTTGACCGTGGTTACACCGCCGGAATTTTTCGCACGAATTTTGATACCTGCCATGTCACTTACTCCCCGTTAACCGCCACAGCCACCGATGGTGACCTTGATTTCGCGGCTGGCCGTATAGATGCCATTCCCGGTGTCCACCACCGCCACGATGTCCGATGTCTTGCCCATCTTGATGCGGGTGGACACCATTGGCTCGCTGGCATCCGTGAGTTCGAAACGGGCAGCGAGCGGCGAAGGATTGTTGACGGCGAGAATACTGATCGACTTGACGTTCGGCATGTCGGTGGACACCTCGATGGGCACCACCGCGCCGTTTTCGGCAATTTCCGGTGCCTTGATCTGAATGGCTGCGTTTTCGGCCGCACCGGTGGCGCCGATGGCTTTCAGCGTCTCTTCCAGCTTGGTGGCTTCGAAGGCCGCTTTGGGCCAGGCGGCCAACACATCGCGCGGAATCAGACCGGCGCCGACGGCGGCGGCGAATGAGCCGGCAGCCATACCGGCCTGTAGGAACAGGCGTCTTTTACCCTGCATGAATTGTCCCTCCAACGGAATAATTTGTGTCCAGATAGGAATGCACGGGGCGTACCAACTCTGCGTAACTTGAAAATCAAGCAGTTGTGAGTCATAATCCGACAATGCTGCGATGCAGCAATTGCATTTTGCAATTATTGCCGTTGCAAGCTGCACCCTGCGGCTTGTGACAATTGCGTTGAGGGTCAAATCGCAGCATCATGCTCGCTTTCCCACACCCTCCCATAAATTTGAGCCTTCTTCTCATTGACGGAGAAACGAATCCATGAGTAACAAAAGAGATGTCGTTGTCCTGAGTGGCGCCCGCACCGCAATTGGTGATTACGGCAGTGCCCTCAAGGATTTCGCCCCCACCGATCTCGGTGCCCTGGTCGTGCGCGAAGCCATCAGCCGTTCCAAGGTCGATCCTGAGCAGATTGCCCATGGCGTGATCGGAAACGTCATTCACACACAGGCCAAGGACATGTATGTCTCCCGCGTCTCCTGCGTGAACGGCGGCATGGCCCACCACTCTCAGGCCCTGACCGTCAACCGTCTGTGCGGTTCCGGCCTGCAGGCCATTATCTCCGCCTCCCAGCTTATCCAACTCGGCGATACCGACTTTGCCCTGGGCGGTGGCTGCGAATCCATGAGCCGCGGCGGCTACCTGATGCCGGGTGCCCGCTGGGGTGCACGCATGGGTGACACCAGCATGGTGGACATGATGGTCGGCGCCCTGACCGATCCGTTCGACACCGTACACATGGGCATCACCGCTGAGAACGTGGCGGCCAAGTGGGATCTCTCCCGCGAAGCGCAGGACGAATTTGCGGTCGAGAGCCACAAGCGCGCCGCCAATGCCATCGCCAACGGCTACTTCAAGGACCAGATCGTTCCGGTGGAGCTGAAGTCGCGCAAGGGTGTGACCCTGTTTGACACCGACGAACATGTCCGTGGCGACGCCACGGTCGAGGGTATGGGCAAACTGCGCACGGTGTTCAAGAAAGACGGCAGCGTCACCGCCGGCAACGCCTCCGGCATCAACGACGGCGCAGCCGCCGTGGTACTGGCCGAAGCGTCAATCGCCGAAAAACAGGGGCTGAAGGCCCTGGGCCGGCTGGTTTCCTACGGTTTCGCGGGTGTCGATCCGGCCTACATGGGTGAAGGTCCGATCCCGGCGGTGACCGCCGCGCTGGCACGTGCCGGTCTGAAGGTCTCCGACCTGGATGTGATCGAATCCAACGAAGCGTTCGCAGCCCAGGCCCTGGCGGTCTGCAAGGGCCTGGATCTGGATCCGGCCAAGACCAACCCGAACGGCGGCGCGGTTGCCCTCGGCCATCCGATCGGCGCCACCGGCGCCATCCTCACCGTCAAGGCACTGTACGAACTGCAGCGCATTGGCGGCCGGTATGCGCTGGTGACCATGTGCATCGGTGGCGGCCAGGGGATTGCCGCAATTTTCGAACGCGCTTAAAACGCGAACCCTCCAGGCCCGTCGGCTTCGCCCGGCGGGCCTACTCTCGCATCACCAGCACCAACTTCCCCTTATGTGCGCCCGCCTCCATGGTGCGGTGGGCCTGTGCCGCATCGGCAAGGGCAAAGCGCTGTGACACCACCGGTTTCAGGGTGCCGTCCGCAAACAGCGGCCAGACCCGCTGACGCAGGGGCTCGGCAATTGCCGCCTTGTCCGCCAGGGAGCGCGGGCGCAGCGTCGATGCACTGAATGTGAGCCTTTTGAGCATGAACTTGACCAGGTGGATTTCGGATTTGGGGCCGCGCTGAACGGCGATCAATGCCATCCGCCCATCGGGCGCCAGGCAGTCCACGTTGCGGCCGAAATAGTCGCCGCCGAGGATATCCAGCACCACGTCAACCCCCCGACCATCGGTCAGCTCCTTGACCTGGGCAACAAAGTCCATGTCTCGGTAATTGATGGCCGCATCTGCCCCCAAACCACAGGCGAAAGCGCATTTGTCATCGCTCCCCGCCGTCGCCAGGACACGGGCGCCGAATGCGCGCCCGAGTTGAACCGCCGTCGAACCGATCCCCCCCGCCCCCCCGTGCACCAGGAGCGTCTCCCCCGGCTGCAGCGCGGCGCGCTGAAACACGTTGCTCCAGACCGTGAAATAGGTTTCGGGCAGCGTGGCCGCCGCAACCAGATCCACACCCCTGGGCACCGGCAGACAGAGCGACGCGTGGGCGGCACAATACTCGGCATAGCCTCCGCCATTCACCAGCGCACAGACCTGCTCGCCGATGGTGGGCCACGCCGCGTCGGGTCCGACTGCCACCACTTCGCCGGAGATCTCCAGGCCGGGTATATCGGACGCGCCCGGCGGGGGGGGATACATACCTTTGCGCTGCATCAGGTCGGGGCCGTTCACACCCGCGGCGCGCACCCGGATCAACACCTCCTGCGGGCCAATCCCGGGAACCGGTCTCCTGGCCGTCTTGAGAACCTCGGGCCCACCCGGTTCGGTGATTTCAATGGACTCCATCGTCGAGCTGGTCACGTCTGCACTCCAGGATGTGGCGGCTCTGCCGCTTGGCAGCCGTGAAAACTAGCATGATCTGGTCAGAACCACCAGCCAACAAAGATTTATCTATTTGATATTACAAGTTAAATTAGCCAACACCCCAGATCTTTGAACACCGGCAAAGTGTGAACCACGTCATTGACAAAACACACACACAGGATCATGCTGCAGCGCAACATCCATACTTTTTCGAGTACCTCGCCATGAGTACCTACTTTCATGAATCGATGGCGCGCTGGACAGAGTTCGGAGCGACCATGGACCAGTTTCTGGACCGGATGCGGCAGCTCAGCCGGGCCGGTGTACGCAGCGCCCAGACGCGGACCGGCAGGTTGCTGGATCTGGCACCCCGGGTGACCCCGGAACTGCTGGATTCGGATCAGCCCTGGCAGTTGCCCCAGGAGTGGACCCGTCAGTGCAGCGAGCTCGTCAGTGCGCAGGCCACGGACGCGGTCCAGGTGGCCATGCTGACCCATTCGGAGATGGAGATCTGGTTCGACCGTCTGCGGCAGGCGTGGGCGCGTGCCGCCTGGGGAAGAAAAGCCGCCTAGTCTTCGGCCACTTCCCCAAACTGGCGCAGCTTGCGCCAGAGCGTGCTCTTGTTGATCCCGAGCTTGGCGGCAGTCGTTTCACGGCTACCGCCTGAGCGTTTCAGCATCTGCAGAATATAGCGCCGCTCCAGTTCGGCCAGGGTTGGCTCGTCCGCGTCGATGGCGGTGCGCCCTCCCGCCACCCCCAACTCCTCCAGGTGCAGCTCCGGGCCGCCAGCCAGGGCGATATGCCGCTCCACCACGTTGCGTAGTTCACGGACATTGCCCGACCAGTCATGGGCCATCAGTCGATCCATACTTTCGGCGTCGAAACCGCGTACCTCCCGATGGAATTTGGCGCCAAATTCATCCACAAATCCCTGCACCAGTGCGGGAATATCCTCCCTATGATCGCGCAAGGCCGGAATAGCCAGCTTCACCACGTTGAGCCGATGATAGAGATCGTGGCGAAAAGTGCCCTCCGTCACCATCGCCTCCAGGTCGCGATTGGTAGCCGCAATGAAGCGTACGTCGATACCGATCTTGGCCACACCGCCCACCCGGGTCAGCTCCTGCTCCTGGATCACCCGCAGCAACCGGCTCTGCATGGCAGTGGAGATGTTGCCTATTTCGTCCAGAAAGACGGTGCCGCCATCCGCCACCTCCAGCAGGCCGGCTTTCTGTTGGGTGGCGCCGGTGAAGGCTCCGCGCTCGTGGCCAAACAGTTCGCTCTCCAGCAGCGAATCGCTCAATGTACCGCAGTCAATCACCATGAAGGGGCGACTGCGGTACTGGCCCTGGAAATGGATCGCCCTGGCGGCCAGCTCCTTGCCCGTACCGGACTCACCTTGAATCACCACGTTGCAGCGGATGTCCGCAATCTTGTCGATGATCGCAAAGAGCTGGCGCATCGCGGCACCGGATCCGATCATGCCGAAGCGGCGGCCGGAATCGTCGAGCTGGCGGCGCAACAGGCGGTTTTCGCTGCGCAGTTGCTGAGTGTCGAACACCCGCTGCAACTGCAACAGCAGTTCGTCCGCATCGTAGGGTTTTTTGACAAAATCGGTGGCGCCCAGACGCAGAGCGTCGATGGCGCTGTTCACCGATGAATGTGCGGTAATCAGAATGAACGGCACGTCCTGCGACAGCTTGCGCACCGCCTCGAGCAACGCGATGCCGTCCATGCCGGGCATGCGGATATCCGATACAACGGCATCCGCCCCTTCCGCCTGGAAGTAGGCCAATGCCTCCTCCGCCCGACGGAACACGCGGCAATCAAACGGCTTTTCCGCGATGAATCGTAGAAACAATTCGCCTGCCCGCGGGTCATCATCCACAAATATGATTCGTGGCTGCTCGCTCATCCCGTTCTCCGATCAGCCTCTCGGACATGCTGGAATTGCGGAACCCGAATGGTGGCCACCACCCCCTGCGGGTCGCGCCGCGCCAGAGTGATTTCACCGCCATGCCGCCGCACCAGACCGAGGCTCACCGACAGTCCCAGTCCCGCCCCTTCCCCCACCTCCTTGGTGGTAAAGAACGGTTCGAAGACCTGGTTCAACTGCTCCTCGGTGATGCCCACACCCAGGTCACTGACTGCCAGGGCGATTGAATCTCCCGACTGCACCACGCCCAATTCCACCGATCCGCCCCGCTCGCTGGCCTGTACGGCATTGCGCAACAGATTGATCAGACACTGCTGCAACTGCGCCCGGTCGCCCTCCATTTCGACCCCCTCTGGACAGCGGTAATCAATTTCCACACCGGCATCGTCCGCTTCGCTGCGCACCAGCTTGACCGTCTCCTCGATCCAGGGGTGCAGTGAAAACAGGCGAAAGTGCGTCGGCGCCTCACGCGCAAAACCCAGCATGCTGGAGACAATCTCCGAGGCGCGCAGCGCTTCGGAACGGATGGCCTCCACATCGTGACGCTGGGTTTCCGCCGATTCCGGCAGGGCACGCTCCAGCAGCTTGGCGAATGCCAGGATGTTGTTCAGCGGATTATTGATTTCATGGGCGATCCCTGCCGCCATGCGCCCCATGCTTGCCAGTTTCGCCTGTTCCAGGAGCTCCGCATGGGCCCTGCTCCGCTCCTGTTCAACCTGTCCAAGACGCTCCGCCATGGCATTGAACGATTCCGCCAGCTGACACAATTCGGGGCCACCCTGGGGTTCAACGCGCAGCCGCGTATCTCCCTCCGCGTAACGCCGCATACCCGCGGCCAGCGAAGCGATCGGCCGACTGAACCGGCGCGCACCAAAACCTGCCACTACCAGGCTGAGCACGATCACCAGCAACACCAGGATCAGCATGTACTCGCGAATGCGGGAAAACGGCTCCGAGAGGGCAGCGACAGGTACGCGCACCGCAACCAGCCAGCTGATCAGCTGGTCAGCGTAGGGATGGAACTCGGAAAAGTAGAGCACGGACTCGAACCGGTCCTGCGGTTGCCGGGCAAACGGCCTGGTTGCCACCGCAGCCTGCATGTCGGACAGTTGCTGGCCATCCAGATGGACGGGAGGTGAGCGCAGATTGGCGAAGGTGATGTTGAAGTGCTCGTCGTAGAGCACCAGTCCGTTGCGCGCCGGCTGATCCGGATTCAGCTCCGTCACCAGCAGCGATTCACCAAAAAATCGCGCTGCACCCTCCAGAATCCGGTCCAGCGGACGGCCAAAAACTGTGATGGCCAAATAGCCGGCGCGCTCGCCCCCGACATTCAGCGGTGTCACCAGATCATAAAAACTGACGCGGGCAAATCCTTCGTCACGATTCTGTGGCAACAGCAGGCGTGCCACTTCCCTCACCCTGAGCGCGGCGAGTGTCTCCAGGTAGGCCGGATCAAGCTGCTCCTGTTCAACAAGCGCAAGCGATTGAAGACTTTCAAAGTGCGGGGGTATGTGCTGTCCACCGCGCACCTTCACCAGCGTATTGCCCTCGAGATTCAGGACCCGAACCATGCTCACGTCCGATACCGTGCGCTGGAATGACTCGAGATGTTGCTGGACCCGCTGCAACCGCTCAGCCAGTTGCTCCCTGTTCCGCGGCGACGCATCTTCCTGGGCCCGCAGCAACGTCCCGCCGAACTCCTGCAGGGCGGGTGATGCGACCAGTCCCAATGCCAGTTCGTTCTCAAACGCAATCCAGCGCCCCATTTCCGCGCCCAGCGCGGTCAGCTGCTTTTGGTATGCGCGCTCGGTCTGCTGCAGAAACTGACTCTCGCTGTAATCCACCACCAGCCATACAACCACCGCCAGCGGCAGCAGCGCGGTGAGCACCACCCAGGAAAAAATGGCTGTACGTAGCTGCAATGCAGACACCCCCTTGGAATCTCACGATTATGCCCAAGCTCACACCCCCTGCCCAATGGGTTTCATTTGGCTGCATGTATATACTTGCGCTTTTCCCGGATGCGTGGGGTCTGGATTTGTGATACCGAAAATGTGGCGCACCCTACTGTTGGCCGCTCTGTGCGCCGGGGTCTTGCACGCCTGCGGACAAATGGGGCCTTTGCGCCTGCCGGCTCCAGAAACCGACCAGAGCTCACCTGCCAGAAGTAACTGACCATGGACTATTTCAATTTCCGCGGAAACGAACTGTTTGCCGAAGAGGTGCCGGTTGCGGCCATTGCCGAGCAGTTTGGCACTCCCTGCTATGTCTATTCTCGCCGCACGCTTGAGCGGCACTGGCGGGCATTTGACGATGCGTTTGCGGCCGTTCCGCATCTGATCTGCTACGCGGTCAAGGCCAACAGCAGCCTGGGGGTGCTCAGCCTGCTGGCGCGCCTGGGTTCGGGGTTCGACATTGTGTCCATCGGCGAGCTCGAGCGCGTACTGCACGCGGGCGGAGATCCGGCGCGCACCATTTTTTCGGGTGTGGGTAAACGGTCAGATGAAATCAGGCGGGCTCTGGACGTGGGCATTCGTTGCTTCAACCTGGAGTCCGAAGCAGAGATGGAACTGGTGAACCGGATTGCCGGTGAGATGGGGCGTGTCGCCCCGGTATCCCTGCGCGTCAATCCCGATGTGGACGCCAAAACACACCCGTATATCGCGACCGGCCTGCGTGAGAACAAATTCGGGATCCATGTCGACTCAGCCCTGGCGGTGTACCAGCGGGCCGCCGCATTGCCCCACCTGGAAGTCACCGGCATTGACTGCCATATCGGATCGCAACTGACCGAACTCGAGCCGTTCGTCTCCGCCCTGCGCCGTTTGCTTACCCTCTGCGACCGGTTGGGAGAATCGGGCATTCCGATCCACCACCTGGATATCGGTGGCGGTCTGGGTATCCGGTACCGCCACGAGACGCCCGCCGAGCCGGCACAGTATGCCGCCGCCATCAATGCCGAACTGAAAGGGCGCGATCTTGAAGTGGTATTGGAGCCCGGCAGGGCCATTGCAGGGAATGCCGGTATTTTGCTGACCCGCGTGCTTTACCTGAAAGACAATGGCTACAAGCACTTCGCAATTGTGGATGCCGCCATGAACGATCTGATGCGCCCGTCGCTGTACGGCGCCTGGCAGGAGATTGTTCCGGTCAACCAGGCGAACGACGCACCGGAGCGCAACTATGACGTTGTCGGACCGGTATGCGAAACCGGAGATTTCCTGGGCAAGGAGCGGGCATTGGCGCTTGCCGGGGACGATCTGCTCGCCGTGCGTTCTGCCGGTGCCTACGGCATGGTGATGAGTTCCAACTACAACACCCGCCCACGGGCTGCGGAGGTGATGGTGGACGGTGATCGGATACACCTGCTCCGCCCGCGTGAAACCGTGGAGGAGCTGTTCCGCACCGAGCAGCTGCCCGCACTGGACTGAGACTGGCAATTCACCGCCGCGAGAGGTTAAATCAAACCTATGCTGTATCCATTCACTAAAATGCAGGGACTGGGCAATGACTTTGTCGTCTTTGACGCGGTCAGCCACCCTGTAGCGCTGAATCAGGAGCAGATCCGGCGTCTCGCCGATCGCCATTTTGGTGTGGGTTGCGATCAGGTATTGCTCGTCGAACCCAGCCGCCATCCCGACCAGGATTTCTACTACCGCATTTTCAATGCCGATGGCTCCGAAGTGGAGCAGTGCGGCAACGGCGCCCGCTGCTTTGCGCGCTTTGTCCGGGAGCGCGGGCTGACCGGTAAGACCGAAATCAAGGTCGGAACCAAAGCCGGCGAAATCGCGATTCGGGTGCTCAGCGACCAGCAGGTGGCAGTGAATATGGGGGTCCCGGAGTTTGCGCCAGCGCACATCCCGTTTACCGCCGACCAGGAAGCGGACCGCTACACCCTGGTGCTGGAGGGAGACACCGTGGAAATTGGGGCGGTAGCCATGCTCAATCCTCACGCGGTATTGCAGGTGGAGAGCGTAGACACGGCACGGGTGGCTCAGCTGGGCCCCCAGATCGAACCGCATGCCCGTTTTCCCAACCGGGTAAATGTTGGATTCATGGAGGTGGTGGACCGCAGCCGAATCCGGCTGCGCGTCTATGAGCGCGGTGCCGGCGAGACACTGGCCTGTGGCAGCGGTGCCTGCGCCGCCGTAGCAATCGGCCGCCGCTGGGGACTGTTGGAACAGGAGGTTGCCGTGGCACTGCGTGGTGGAAATCTTGTGATAAGCTGGCCCGGTCCAGGCCATTCACTCTGGATGACCGGACCGGCAGAGTCCGTATTTGAAGGCCACATCGAATTATGAGCGTCAGCACCGAGCGACACACCTCCCTGTTGGAACTCGACAGCACTCTTGTCGCTGAATATCTGCGCCAGAATCCCGATTTCTTTGAACACCACCCGGAAGTGCTGCTGCAGCTGGAACTCAGCCAACAGGCCGATCCCGGTACTGCATCCCTGATCGAGCGGCAGGTCCGCATTCTGCGCGAACAGAACCACCATCTGCAGCAGCGCATGCTCGAGCTGATGGCCGTCGCCCGCGACAACGACACCCTTTCGGAACGGATGCAGAAACTCACTATTGCCCTGATGCAGGCGGGCGATCTGCGGGATCTGCTGGCCATTCTGCGCGATGTGATGACCGCGAGCTTTGGAGCCGACGCCATAGCGTTGCGCCTGATCGGTGCGCATCCCGCTGATCTGCCCGACTACTGCAACACCTCGTCCGCCGATGACCGGCAGTTGGTGTCTCACTTCGATCACCTGATCACCACCCGCAAGCCCCTGTGCGGGCGGCTGACGCAGGACCAACTGGGATTCCTGTTCTCACCGGAACGTGCCGAGCAGATCGGATCCGCGGTCCTGGTCCCCGTCGGTGAGGCTGAACTGCTGGGCATACTGGCTGTGGGCAGCAGCGATCCGGACAAGTTTCAGCATGACATGGGCACCGTATTTCTCACCCACCTGGGTGAATTGCTCGCCGCCCTGATCCACCACCACTCCGGAAATCGAAACGCCTGACACCCACCTCATGAGAGACGACAGCGGCAATCCCTGGTGCACGCGGTTTCTCGACCACCTGAAGCATGAGCGGCGCCTCTCACCCCACACCGTAAGCAACTACGGGCGCGATCTGGCGACTCTGGCCGGTCACCTGGGCGCAGAAGCTGATTTTGACTGGAACACGGTAAGCGGACACACCATTCGCGCCTTCGTGGCCGCGCGCCATCGTCAGGGATTGGGCGGCCGGTCACTGCAACGAATCCTCTCGGCGGTACGGACCTTTTTCACCTATCTGCATCGCGAAAAGGTGGTCACCAGCAATCCGGCCCTGGCCATCCGCGCCCCCAAGGCGCCACGCAAGCTGCCGTCCACCTTGGATATTGAGCAAATTGAACGCCTCGTCTCCCTGGATTCCCAGGACCCGTTGGTACTGCGGGACCGCGCCATGATGGAGCTGCTCTACTCATCGGGCCTGCGTCTGGCCGAGTTGGTGGGCATCGACTGCGTGGACGCAGATCTGAAGGATGGCAGCGTCAGGGTGACCGGTAAAGGCGCCAAGACGCGGATCATCCCCCTCGGTCGGCACGCCGTAAGCGCCATCACCGACTGGCTGCGCTGCCGAAGCAGTCTGCTGGGTAGCCGTGCAGAAAAGGCACTGTTTGTCAGCCGCGACGGCAATCGGATATCCACCCGAAGCGTGCAGGCGCGGATGGACAAGTGGGCGAAAGAGCAGGGGCTGGCGCGCCGAGTCCACCCCCATCTGCTGCGCCACTCATTCGCCACCCACATGCTGGAATCCAGTGGCGACTTGCGCGCCGTGCAGGAGCTGTTGGGACACGCGGACATCGGCACAACCCAGGTCTACACCCATCTCGATTTCCAGCACCTGGCCAAGGTGTATGATGCCGCCCATCCAAGGGCGCGGCGAAAAAAGGGCAACGGAAACTAGGTGTTCAACCAATCCCGCGCAACCAGAAACGTCTCGGTCAACTCTGCCTCCCGGCTGCCGGGTTCCGGCTGGTAACCGTACTCCCAACGGACCAGCGGGGGCAGTGACATGAGAATGGATTCGGTACGTCCGCCGGACTGCAGGCCAAACAGCGTGCCCCGATCGAAAACCAGGTTGAATTCCACGTAGCGTCCGCGCCTATAGAGCTGAAACGCACGCTCGCGCTCTCCGTATGGCTCATCCTTGCGCCGACTAACGATGGGCAGGTAGCCATCCAGATAGGCGGTTGCCACACCCAGTGCGAAATCGAACGTCGCGTCAAATCCCCATTCTGCGAGATCATCAAAGAAGATCCCCCCAATCCCCCGGGGTTCCTGGCGGTGTTTCAGGTAAAAGTAGTCGTCGCACCAGGCCTTGAATCGCGGGTAGACCTGGTCGCCCCTTTGGCCGCAAAGTTTTGCCGCTACCGTGTGCCAGTGGCGGGCATCCTCCAGATAGCCGTAGTACGGTGTCAGATCAAAGCCCCCGCCAAACCACCAGATGGGTGAACCATCCGGTTTGCTGGCTTGAAAATAGCGGATATTCATGTGACTGGTGGGTACAAAAGGATTGGCGGGATGCACCACCAGTGACACGCCCGTTGCATCGTAGGCCAGCCCGGCCAGCTCCGGCTTTCTGGCAGTCGCCGATTCCGGCAGTGCTTTACCGCGCACATGCGATAAATTGACACCCGCCTGTTCAAATACCCGGCCATCGCGCAGCACCCGGGAGCGCCCACCGCCCCCTTCGGTTCGCTGCCAGGAATCTTCGGCAAACCGGGCGCTGCCATCAGCCGCCTGAAGCGCGTCGCAGAGTTGATCCTGGGCCGCCTTGAAGGAGGCAACCACCTGGGCAAGTTGAGAGTCGACTGTCATCGCCTGGTGATCCTGCGTTAACATTCGCGAAAGAGTAGGGGAGGATAATCCAGCGATCGGGATGCGTCACATCCCGATCGTGGAAACTAAGGAAGGGGAAGACGATCAGCTAATGGCTTGCTTAGCTAACCACCTCAAGAATCCGGCATCCGACTTCGTAGCCCTGTTCCTGCTTGGAACAGCGCAACACCTCAACCACCGCGCGCAGTGGCAGGATCACGGATGACTCGGGCTGGACTTCTATTTGAAGACGGGTTCCTTCGCGCAGCTGCTTGTCCGCATGGAACAGCATCCCGGAACCGCTGAGGTTGATGGTTGTGGCTTCTTTTGACTTCTCCGACCCCAATACCGAAAACAGGAGCCGGCACGCTACATCCATGCGACGAAAGGAACGACGCTCACTGAAAAAGCGAGCTTCATCAATTTTCTGGAATGCCAACATCTTGTGTGTCCCCTTTTTGGAAAACCCCAGATTGTGTGGACGGATTGAAAATCCGATCCTTCGGCAAGGGTAATACAGGGGATTACCATTTTCCAGGAAATTTTATTATTTTTTGATTAGTTATGACGTTTATCTTGATTAATTAGCCAGAAAATACCGTAACCCAAGCATTATAAAGAGAATTTATTGTGATTCATCCCCAAGGTGACATGTTTCGTGCGCTGCAGGTTTTGCTGGTTTGCTGGATTTCAGTGTTAACTGCCGGATGCGCGACAGCACCAGCAAAGGTTGA
>JBNLBB010000047.1:0-17942 GCA_050302415.1 Gammaproteobacteria bacterium
CCAATGGCCACAGCTGTGATCAGATCGATGAATACGGTGATGAACAGCACGGTGAACATCATCAGTACGCCATCCAGCGGCGCGGTGCGCAGGCGCTTGAGGTAATCCCAATCGATGATGTCGGTGCCCACCTTGACCAGAATGGCGGCCAACACGGCATGGGGAATGTGAGAGGCCAACCCACCGGCACCCAATACAATGGCCAACAGCACCAGGGCATGGAGCATGCCCGAAAGCTGCGTACGGCCTCCGGCCTTGACGTTGATCACCGTTCGCATGGTGGCCCCTGCGCCCGGCAGCCCGCCAAGCAGCCCGGCCACCAGATTGCCGATGCCCTGCCCCACCAGTTCCTTGTCGGAATCGTGACGGCTGCGGGTGATGCTGTCCGCCACCAGGGAGGTGAGCAAGGAGTCGATCGCGCCCAGCGCGGCGAGCGTGAGTGCCGCCTTGATCATGTCAGGGAGCAGCGCGACTGGCACATCCGGCCACTGCAGAGTGGGCAGACCGCTCGGTATGTCGCCCAGAACCTTCACCTGGTCCAAACCCAGCACCATCACCGCACCGGTACCCAGGGCCAGCACCAGCAACGGAGCAGGTATCCAGCGCGTCACCGCCCCCGGCACCAGATAGAGGACGGCCAGCATAACCACTCCCAAAATTGCTGCCTGGTGCTCCATCTCCGCTATCAGCGTGGGAAGATGCTTGACTGCGGCGAGCGGACCTCCGTCACCGTGGGCGCCCAACATGGGGGCGATCTGCAGCAGGATGATGATGACTCCGATGCCGCTCATGAAACCGGAGATCACGGGGTGCGGGACCAAATTGATGTAGCGGCCCAGGCGCAGGATGCCAAAAAGGATCTGGAACCCACCACCCATGATCACCACCGTAAAGCCGATGGTCAGCGCACGACCCGGATCGTCGGGGAACATCGCCGTGTAGTGCATGAAGGTGGCGGTCATCACCACGGTCATGGGCCCGGTAGGCCCGGAGACCTGGGTGCGGGTGCCCCCAAACAGCGCAGCAAAAAAACCGACACAGATCGCTCCGTAGAGCCCGGCGACCGGTCCCGCGCCGGAAGAGACCCCGAAGGCCAGCGCCAGTGGCAGTGCCACAACCGCAGCGGTCAATCCGCCGAACAGATCACCCCTCAGGTTGCCGAACAGCGACATAAATCCATTCCCCTCCCACCCGATGCACGCAAACACCCGCACCGGCCATCGGCCGAACTGCGGGAACAATGGTTGCCCAGCCAAGTGATGTGGCGATATCAGTAGATCAGATTGATCATCACCATCAGTACGCTCAGGAAAAGCACGGTCATGATACCGCCTGCGCGCATAAAATCGGCAACCCGATAGCCGGCCGGACCCATAATCAGGGCGTTGACCTGGTGGGTCGGGATCAGAAAGGAGTTGGAGGTGGCAAGCGCCACGGTCAGTGCAAAGACTGCCGGATTGGCACCGACCCCCACCGCAATGTTGACCGCAAGGGGCACCAACAGCACTGTGGCACCCACGTTGGACATGACCAACGTGAAGAAAGTGGCGAGTACGGCGACGGTCAGTTGCAGCACCCAGACGGGCACTTCGCCGAGCAGGCTCAGGGTCTGATCGGCGATCCAGGCTGCCGTTCCTGAAGTTTCCACGGCCAACCCCAGGGGGATGAGACTGGCCAGTAGGAACACGGTTTTCCAGCTCACCGCCTTGTAGGCCTCCTCGATACTCAGGACGCCCGAGAGCACCATACCCACCGCACCAGTGAGCAGCGCAACCGACAGACGCAGGTCGCTGAACAGCACCATGGAGAGTGCCAGCAGAAAAAAGGCGAGCGCCCAGCCCACTTTCTGTGGCCGCAGTTCCTCGTGCGGATACTCGGTGGTCATGATGACGAAGTTGCGGTTCTTCTGCAGGCGGTGCAGCGTCTCCCAGGTGGTGTGAACCACCAGCACGTCGCCTGCCTGGAATGGGATATCACGAATCCCGTCCCCCTCACGCTTTGTTTCTCCCCCGCGATGCAGCCCCACCAGTGAGACCCCATAGCGTTTACGCAACCAGACATCACGCGCACTGCGCCCGATCAACTTCGAGCTGGGTGGGATGACCAGTTCGGCAATCCCCGCTTTGGTTGCGGCCAAGGCCTCGGCAAAAGTCTCCAGATCACCACGCACCTTCAGGCCAAAAGTCTCGGCAAAGGCGCGCAAATGATCGGGCGAACCCATGACACCAAGCACGGTACCGGCATCAATACCGATATCACGTGCCAACCCGCCCGGACCGATGCGTAGGCTTTTGTTTGGGAGTTTGGCGGCAATCACCCGAATCTTGTGCGGGGCCTCGATCTCTTCGAGTGCGAGGCCCACCAGATGGCTCTCGGGTGGCACGAAAATCTCGAAGAGGTCGTAGTCCAGATCGTAGGTGTCCTTGAAATAGGTCATGGCGCTGCCGGAACGGCGACTGCTGTCGCCCTTGGCACCCGGAAGGACCAGACGACCGGCGAAAATGAAGTAGGCAATACCGGCCGCAACCAGCATCAGACCGATGGGCGTGACCGAAAAGAGCGACCAGGTTTCCATCCGGTGCTCGGCGGGCAGCGCCTTGTTGGAGTTGAGAATCAGGTCATTGAGCAGAATTAGCGGACTGGAACCGACCATGGTGACCGTGCCACCCAGAATGGCACAGAAACCCATGGGCATCAGCAGGCGCGACATCGGCAGCCCGGTGCGGGCGGAGATGCGACTCACCACCGGCAGAAAGAGCGCAGCGGCGCCCACGTTCTGCATGAATGACGAGATGACCGCCACGGTTCCCGAGACGATGGGAATGATCCGCTTCTCCGTGCTGCCACCATATCTCAGAATGGTGGCAGCCACCTTGCTCATCATGCCGGTCCGGTCCAGTCCGGCTCCGATGATCATCACCGCAATAATGGACATCACCGCGTTGCTGGAAAAGCCGTTGAAGAGCTGCTGGTTGTCCACCAAACCCTTCTCCAACCCCATGATCGGAGCCAGCAGGGAGGTCAGTCCCAGCAGCACCATAACCGACACGGCAGCCACATCCACGCCCACAATTTCGAAGGCAAACAAATAGATAGTCACCAACAGTATGGCTGTCACCCAGGCCACTTCGGTGGTGGGTACCAGGGTGGCGAGCCAGATTCCGACTGCGGCAAACAGCGCAGCGGCGATCACCCGTTTGATGAACAGGGCATCCACCTTGAAGGTGGGAGAGGATGGAGCTATCTCGAAATCCAGCCCTGGATCAATGGGTTCTACAGTACGCCCTGTTGTTTCGTTCATTTCTATGTTTTTCAATCAATTAATTGATGTCTCTGATATTTGTGTTATTCATCACGGTTCATATTAAACAGTTCGTGATATTCTGAATAACGATTAAAAATAGCCGCTTTGAACAAATTTTCCGCACATTGAATGGACACAGAACAGCTCAATACCTTTATTGAGGTTTGCCGCGTTCGCAATTTTGGCAAAGCCGCAGAAAATCTCTGCGTATCCCCCTCCACTGTCAGCGCCCGGATCCGTCAAATGGAGACCCAACTGGGTCTCTCGCTGTTTACCCGAGGTCACCACAAAATAGGTCTCACCCCTGCCGGCGAGCGGATGTGGCGCCACGCCAAGTTTCTGGTCGGTGCCTGGGAGCGCGCTGTCGAAGAGGTGGCGTTGAGCACCTCCCAACACAGCCGCCTTGTGATTGCCGGTGTCACCAGCCTCTGGGATATCTTTCTCCAGGATTGGCTGAACCGGGTCTATGCACGCATGCCCGACCTCGGACTGCGGGTCGAAGAGAATTCGTCCAAGCGCGTCACCGAAAAACTGGGACGCGGCGTGATCGATCTCGGGTTTCTGTATGAACCCCCCAAGCTCAGGGAAATTGCCGTGGAAGCCGTGCGCACCATTCCGCTGGTGCTGGTTTCATCGCAGCCCGGACTCTCTCCTGCTGAAGCAGTCGGTTCCGGGTACATCCGTGTCGAGTGGGGCACCACCTTTTCGAGTCTGCACGAAAGCCATTTCCCCCAGCGACCCATCGCCCAGGTCCGGGTCAATACCGGACGCCTGGCATTGGGGATCATGCTGCAATCCAGCGCTGCTGCCTATCTCCCGGAAGGGATGGTTGCGCCCTACCTCAAATCGGGCAAATTACACCGGGTGGCGACCGCACCGCTCATCGAATTGCAATCCTACGCAGCCTACCTGGTACGGGGAGAACATCACGATCTGATCCGTGAACTGATCTCCATGGCGGCGGACACATCACCCACCTTTCCGCTTCACTCACGGTCCACGGCTTGAACAGGAACACCACTCCGTTACCCACCACCCACGGGACACGCGTTTCGCGTCGCCCCCGCTATTTGACGAAAGTACCAAGTTGTTAGGTTACCTCTACAGTCACTGCCCTCTCTGGATATTCCGGCTGCTGCCGTTTTTACGCTGGCTGCCCGATGTGGACGGCAAATCCGCCAAAGCAGACCTGCAGGCAGCCATCATCGGAACCATTGTCGTACTGCCGCAGGGTGTCGCCTTTGCCACCATTGCCGGCATGCCACCTGCCTATGGGCTCTATGCGGCCATGATCCCGGCAATTGTTGCCGCCCTGTTCGGCTCCTCACGCCATCTGGTATCGGGCCCCACCACCGCTGCTTCCGTGGTGCTGTTCGCCTCTCTCAGCACCTTGGCGGAGCCCGCCAGCGGCAACTACGTGCAGCTGGCGATCACGCTGACCTTCATGGTCGGGGTCCTGCAGCTGGTGATGGGGATCGCGCGCCTGGGCACCCTGGTCAATCTGATTTCGCACACGGTCATCATCGGCTTCACCTCCGGCGCCGCGATTCTCATTGCCGCCAAACAACTGCCCGTGTTTTTGGGTCTGCATCTGGAATCGGGACTGCACGTATACGAAATCTTCATCGCCAGCATCACGCATGCCGATGAGATCAATCTCTACGCGGTGACGGTGGGGTTCGCAGCGCTGGCGGTCTCGCTGCTCGTCAAGCGCCGCCTGCCACAGATTCCGTACATGATTGCCGCCATGACCACCGGCATTCTGGTGGCGTTGCTGCTGACCGGACTGCTGGGTCAGGAACACACCGGCATTGAATTACTCGGCTCACTGAGCGCCGGTCTGCCGCCTATCTCGGCACCCGATTTTTCGCTATCGGAATTCCGGGATCTGGCCCCGGTGGCGGTGGCGGTAACCATCCTGGCATTGACCGAAGCGGTCTCCATAGCGCGCACCCTGGGCTCCCGCGGCGGTTACCGGGTGGACGCAAACCAGGAGTTCGTCGGCCAGGGGCTGTCGAATCTTGCCGGGAGTTTTTTCTCCGCCTACGTCGCCACCGGCTCTTTCAATCGCAGCGCGGTCAACTACAGTGCGGGCGCCAAAACACCCTTGGCCGCCGCCATTGCCGGTGTGCTGCTGTTGCTGGTTGTGCCGGTCATCGCACCGGTCATCGCCTTTCTACCAAAAACCGCCATGGCGGCCATTCTGTTCCTGGTAGCCGCGAGCCTGATCGATATCGGTCAGATCCGCCAGGTGTTCCGTGCCGGAAGCATGGAGATCGCCATTGGTCTGGTGACCTTTTTCGGTACGCTGCTGCTGGAGCTGGAAGTGGCTATTCTCATGGGCGTACTGCTCTCCCTGGTGGCCTACCTGCACAAGACGTCGCGTCCGCGCACCCAATTGCTGGTGCCCGATCCCGACAGCCCGAAGCGGGCCTTTTCCGCCAAATCCAAGGGACCGACCTGCCCCCAGTTCCGGGTGGTCCAGATTGATGGCTCCCTCTACTTTGGCGCGGTGGACCATGTGCAGCGGGTGTTCGAGCAGATGGACACCACCTATCCCCGGCAGATCCACCAGATGGTGATCTGCAAAGGCATCAACTTCGTGGACCTTGCCGGAGCGGAGCTACTCGCCCATGAAGCTCACCGCCGCAAGCGCAAGGGTGGCGACCTTTACCTTTACGAAGTGAATGACGTGGTGAAATCCCGACTACAGAAATGCGGGTATCTGGACGAGATCGGGACCAACAATCTGTTCGAATCCAAGACTGCCGCCCTCAACCATATCGTGCTCGAAAAACTGGACAAGTCCATCTGTGCCAACTGCGAACAGGTGGTTTTTTCCGAGTGCACCAAGGTCAACGCGGGCTCGCGTCGGGTGGAGCGGTTCCTGGCGGAGCATATCTGAAGACAATGTCCCAGATGCCGTGACCGAGACGCTGGCCACGCCGCTCGAACTTGGTTTCTGGCCGGTACGCCGGGCGCGGCACCCACAGGCCGTCCGTTGCCGTGTTCTGGAGATGGGGATCGGCGCTGAGTACTTTCAGCGTGTGCCGTGCGTAGTCTTCCCAATCGGTAGCCACATGCAGGTAACCACCATCGCGTAGCGGGCGACAGAGTGCCCGGACAAATTCGGGCTGCACCAGGCGCCGTTTGTGGTGCCGTTTCTTGTGCCAGGGATCGGGAAAAAAGAGGTGTACTCCATCGATGGAGTCGGCAGGCAGGCAGGATTCAAAAAAGGGGACTGCATCGCCACACACCACCCGCAGATTGTCCAGCCCGGCTTCTCCCGCCAGCCCCAGCAGGCGGCCCACCCCCGGACGATGCACCTCAATGCCGATGAAGTCGGTCTGCGGATCGGCTGCCGCCATCGCGGCCAGCGAATCCCCCATACCGAATCCGATTTCGACAATCCGCCGCGCCTCGCGCCCGAACAGAGTGGGCAGATCGACGGGACCCGCATCGGATTCGATGCCATAGCGGGGCCAATACTGCTCCAGCGATCGGGCCTGACCGGCAGTCAGCCGTCCCTCACGCCGCACGAAGCTGCGGATTCGCCGCAGCGGCCTGTCGTCGCCGGTCACCGGAAACAGGGGGTCAGAAAAAAGTGCCGTCGATGGGAGAAGAGGCCGAGGCATACCGCTTCTTGGGCATGCGCCCGGCGCGGAACGCTTCGCGCCCGGCCTCGATGGCCTTTTTCATGGCCGAGGCCATCAACACCGGGTTGCGCGCCGCGGCGATGGCGGTATTCATCAGTACACCATCACAGCCGAGTTCCATCGCCACCGCCGCGTCGGAGGCGGTGCCGACACCGGCATCCACCAGGATTGGCACTTTGGCGTTTTCCACAATTTCCAGGATGTTATAGGGGTTGCGGATCCCCAGGCCGGAACCGATGGGCGCGGCCAGCGGCATCACCGCCACACAGCCGATCTGCTCCAGCTCGCGCGCGATTAGGGGATCATCGTTGGTATAGACCATCACGTCGAAACCGTCGGTCACCAGGATTTCGGCCGCCTTCAGGGTGTTCAGCACATCGGGAAAGAGCGTCTTGTCGTCGCCCAGGACTTCGAGCTTGACCAGCTTGTGCCCGTCAAGCAGTTCACGTGCCAGACGACAGGTCCGCACCGCATCGTCCACGTTGTAGCAGCCTGCGGTATTGGGCAACAGCGTGTAGTGCTGCGGCGAGATCACATCCAGCAGATTAGGCTCGTCCGGATTCTGACCGATGTTGGTACGGCGGATGGCGACGGTGACAATTTCGGCACCGCTCGCTTCGGTGGCGGCTTTGGTTTCCGCCATATCCCGGTACTTGCCGGTGCCAACCAGCAGTCGCGACCGGTAGGACTTGCCCGCGATGGTCAACACATCGGAAGAATCTCTGTCACTCATGATCATTTACCTGATTGGTCGCTGGGGCATGCCGCTGCCGCCACCGATGGCCCGCACGATCTCCACCTCACCGTTTTCCGGAAGCACGAAGCTGGCGTAACCGCTGCGCGGGACAATCTCCCGGTTGACCTCCATGGCCAACCGCTGCCCCTGCATGCCCAGCAGCTCCAGCAGTGCTTCGGCGGTGGTACCGGCAGGTACTTCGCGCTGCTCACCATTGATTGTGATCTGCATGGCCGGCGCCCCGACAAGTTCTGGAAAGGGGGTGATTCTACCGATTCCCCTGCTCCCCACAAGCCCGCCGGATATTCACGAAACACCATCCACCCGGTTCGGACAGTCACATTTCTGGTACTAAAGCATTAGGGGCTGCCCCTTTTCTTTGCGCCCCTTGTCCTTAAGGTCAGGTAAAACTACCGATCGGAGTGCTAGGTTATAGCACTCTTGATAAACCGCAGTTTGCCGATAAGAAACCACCCTGCGGACATACCAACAAGGTGTCGCCAACAGGCACCAGACAGCTCGCGTAGGAAAGGAGTTGCAGGCATGCAACAGTCACGGAACCTTGTGCTGATCGCTCAGGACAGCATCCAGAATTCGCTGCTCCGCAATTTTCTCAAACAACAGCTCGAATGCGAATGCGTCCTGCTGGACAGCGTCACCGCCTTTCGCCAGAAGTTTGCAGATGACGATGGCACCCTGGTGCTGCTGGAGGTCCCCGGCAACAAAGAGTGGCCGATCGACAGCTATATCAGCCTGATCTGCAAGTGGCATCGCAACTGTCAGATCGCACTCTATAACGCCACCGACGAGATCATCAGCCATAAACTGCTCGACTGGCCCCAGATCCGTGGCGTATTCACCCAAGACCAGCACGAACGCCTGCTGGTCTGTGGCCTGCAGCGCATATTTGGTGGAGAGTATTGGCTTCCCCGCAAGCTGATGACCCAATTCATCGATTCACACCGGCGTCCGGTCACCGAACTCACGGAACAGACGGTATCGCTGACCAAGCGGGAATTGATGATCCTGACCCTCATCTGCGATGGGCTATCCAATACGGCCATTGCGGTGGATCTGAATCTCAGCGAACACACGGTGAAGACTCACGTCTACAACATATTCCGCAAACTGAACGTGACCAACCGAGTGCAGGCAGCCAACCAGGCGAAAAAGGTATTGGCGGTACCTGCGCAGCAACCCAGGGCGCGATACGCTATCAACTGAGTACCGCAGGGAGCCACCGTACAAGCACTCCGAATCAGCAAACCCACCGCTTGATTACCCGCTAAACGGAGTCTTAAGACTTCGGTGCTAGCATCGCCTGTATTCATGCGAAAGACACATTGCAATTGAGCTTAATGTGGCCTAGCGTTGGAGTACGGTGACCCGCTCGCCACCGTCAATAACAATCACAGACTCCCGAAGGGTCAAATGCCTGTTTGGAATGCCGGCTGTTTTGCCAGTTGTCCGAAAGGCTGGTTTGCCGTCGGTGCAGGTAAACCTCGCGTGGGCAGATAAAGGTGATCCGGATGAACCAGAAGAAACTAATCCTCATTTGTCGGGACAGTGTTCAAAACTCGCTCCTGAAAAACTACCTGGCTGACTGTTTGGGCTGCAGCAGCCAGCTATTTGACAGTGAGACCTCGTTTGGCAACCTGTTTCGCTCCGACCCAGAAACACTGGTGTTGCTGGAGGCACCCACCGCCACGCGTTGGTCGCTGGAGAAATACATTGATCTCATCTGCAAGTGGCACAGCCACTGCCAGATCGCGCTCTACAACGTTGAAGCCGCCAAAGTGAACGTCTCTTTGCTGGATTGGCCTCAGGTCCGCGGGCTCTTTCTGCACAACCACAGCGAGCAGCTCTTGGTTAGAGGCCTCCAGCACATATTCGAAGGCGAATACTGGTTCCCCCGGGATGTCACGGCACGATTTATTGAAACCCACCGGGCGCCTACGGATATTGACTTTCCTTCGTCGGCCCACCTCACCAAACGTGAGCTCAACATTCTTTCGTTACTCGGAAACGGGATGTCCAATACGGCGATCGCCGTTGACCTGCACCTAAGTGAGCACACCGTCAAAACCCACGTGTACAACATTTTCAAAAAACTAAATGTGTCAAACCGGGTTCAGGCAGCAAACCACGCCAAACGGCTTACTGGAGCCGTCAGCAACCGATTTCCCTACGCCAAGGCCAACTGAACGCAACGAACCGTAACGCTGGGAATCCCTACTCAGTCAAGGCTATAATCCTCCGCTCCAGCGGGGTACCGATGCGGGTGTTGTTCAATGGTAGAACCTCAGCTTCCCAAGCTGATGACGTGGGTTCGATTCCCATCACCCGCTCCAATCCCCAAAACCACCGCTCTGACTGCCAGAATTGGGATGCCATGCGAAGTGTCGTGACCACAATCCTGTTTGCCCTGTTGATCCTGTTCTCTCTTGGGGGCTGCGAGACCATGAAGGGGCTGGGGAAAGACATCGAGACCCTGGGCGACAAGATCCAGAAATCCGCTGATTAGCCGCCACCTGGCGTCAAACGACACCCTCTCCCACCCGCCCGGCATACACGCCGAATTTGGCCAGGGCGCACCCATAGGCGGGCGCTATACTAATAGCGCGCGAACATTGTTGGAGGGTGCCGATGACCACCACGGGCCAAAGCCAGGGACGACCTGTAGTGTTCGGGGAAGTGCTTTTTGACCACTTCCCCGATGGCAGCAGGGTGTTGGGTGGAGCGCCCTTCAACGTCGCCTGGCACCTGCATGGATTCGGGCTCAATCCCGTACTGATCACCCGTGTCGGTGAAGACCGGGAAGGCGACGCCATCATCGCCACCATGGAGGGCTGGGGGATGAAAATGGAAGGCGTGCAAATCGATCCGGCGCGGGCCACCGGCGCGGTCGATGTCCAACTTGAAGAGAGCGAACCAAGCTACACCATTCACCCCGAACGCGCTTTTGACTACATCACTGTCCCGGAAAATCTCAATACCAGCGCCCGGGACGTCCTCTACTTCGGCTCCCTGGCCTGCCGCTGCGGACGCTCGCAGTCCACCCTGCAGACACTCTGCGCCATGTTCAGCGGGGTCGCGTTTGTCGATCTCAATTTGCGCGCCCCCTGGTGGCAGGCGGAGTCCGTCACCAAGATTCTAGGTGCGGCTGACTGGCTCAAGCTGAACGCCGACGAACTGGTGCAACTCGGCTATTCATCGGACGCGGCACGACGCCTGCTGCACGATTACCGCCTGCAGGGAATCTGGCTTACCGACAGTGCGGCGGGCGCCAGTGTCATCGATGCCCATCAGACCCTGCGGCGGCCGGCCCCGGCGCCGGTTGCTTTTGTCGACAGCGTCGGTGCCGGCGACGCTTTCAGCGCAGTCAGTATTTCCGGTCTCTTGCGTGATTGGCCATTAGCGGTCACCCTGGAAAGGGCACTCGCATTCGCGTCGCGCATCTGCTCGCAGCGTGGTGCAACCGCCAACACCCCCGAACTCTACGAACGGACCCTGGAGGAGTGGCGTGCATGAGCGCGACGGAATTTATATTGCACTGATCAGTATTCACGGCCTGATACGCGCCCAAGACCCTGAATTGGGACGCGATCCGGACACCGGCGGACAGATACTCTACGTCCTCGAACTTGCCCGGGCACTGGCTCGCCATCCGGGAGTCGTCAGTGTCGACCTGCTGACCCGCCAGGTGATCGACCCCGGAGTCAGCAGGGACTACGCCCGCGAAATCGAACCGCTGGCAGAGAAAGCACGCATCATCCGCCTCCCCTGCGGCCCGCGCCGGTATCTGCGCAAAGAATCACTCTGGCCGCATCTGGATGGCTATATCGACGCCGCACTGCAGTTTTTGCGCCGCGAGGGACGGCTACCGCACCTACTGCACAGCCACTACGCCGACGCGGGACTGGTAGGCTCAAGGCTGTCACAACTGCTGGGTGTACCACTATTCCACACCGGTCATTCGCTGGGTCGGGTCAAGCGGCAGCGCCTGCTGGACCAGGGCCAGAAACCGGAAAGCATCGAACAACAGTACAACATGTCCAGGCGCATCGAGGCCGAGGAGATCACCCTGGGCAATGCCACGGGCATCATCACCAGCACCAACCAGGAGGTGGAGGAGCAGTACAGCCAGTACGAGAATTACCACCCCAACCGGATGATTGTCATTCCACCTGGGGTCGATGTCAGCCGCTTCCAGCCGCCCGGGAAAAAGGACCAGAAACCGGCCATTGCCGGCGATCTGGCGCGTTTCCTGCGCCACCCGGACAAACCGCCGATCCTCGCGCTTTCGCGACCCGATGAACGCAAGAACATCGCATCCCTGGTGCATGCCTTCGGACAGCACCCGGCACTGCGCGAACAGGCCAACCTCATCGTGGTGGCCGGAAATCGCGACGATGTCAGCACCATGGACAGAGGGTCGCAGCAGGTACTCCGGGAACTGCTCTACCTTGTGGACCGCTACGATCTGTACGGCTCGGTCGCCTACCCCAAACACCATCAGCCTGACGACGTGCCACTGCTCTACCGCTGGGCGGCCACTCGCAGGGGGCTGTTCGTCAATCCGGCGCTGACCGAACCCTTTGGTCTCACCCTCATTGAAGCCGCCGCCAGTGGTCTGCCGATTGTCGCCACCAACGACGGCGGGCCGCGCGACATCATCAGGCACTGTGAAAACGGGCAACTGATCGACCCGCTGGATATCGACGCGATGGGCGCCACCATCGCTGACGCCCTGGCGAACCGGAAACAGTGGGAAAAATGGTCACGCGACGGCATTCGGGGCGTGCGCCGCCACTTCACCTGGGACGGCCATGTGGCGAGCTATCTGGAACTCACCCGAAAACATACCGGGCGGGGCAAACGGAAACGGAAGTGGCCGCAGAAAAGCCGCATGGTCACGGTCGACCGGCTGCTGGTCTGCGATATCGACAACACCCTGCTGGGGGATGCTGCCGGACTCCACGAGCTGTTGGAACGCCTTCGGACAGCGGAGCTGAAAGTGGGTCTCGGTATCGCAACCGGCCGGCGTCTGGAAAGCGCCATCCGGATTCTGCGTCAATGGAAGGTGCCCGTGCCTGATGTGCTGATCACCGCTGTCGGCAGTGAGATCCACTATGGCAACGGTCTGATTACGGATCACGCCTGGGAGAAGCACATCAACCATCGCTGGCACCCCGAGAAACTGCGCGCCGAACTGGATGGGGTACCCGGCCTGCGCCTGCAACCCAAAAGCGAACAGCTGCGTTTCAAGCTCAGCTACTTTGTTGACCCCAAACGCTGCCCCCCCATGCCGGAAATCCGCAAACTGATGCGCCAACGGGACCTGCGCGCCAGGCTGATCTATTCACACGGCGCCTATCTGGATTTTCTACCGCTGCGCGCCTCCAAGGGACTGGCGGTACGCTATCTGGCCCTGCGCTGGGGAATGGACACCGGCTCCATCCTGGTGGCCGGCGACTCCGGCAACGACGAGGAGATGCTCACGGGTAACACCCTCGGCGCGGTGGTCGGAAATTACAGCGAAGAGTTGGAAAAGCTGCGCGGCAGAGATCGAATCTACTTTGCCGGACAGCAGTACGCCCAAGGCATTGTCGAGGCCATGGACCACTACAACTTCCTGGGAAAAATCCGTGTCCCGGGGGAGGTTTCTGAAGCGTGATTGACGAAGTCCACGACGCGGTCGAACTCTATCGCGACGAGCTGTTTATGTTGCTCCGTCACTACCTGCACCTGGATCGCAGATTGCTGCTCTCATCCGATCTGAATGATGAACTGCAACAGTTTCTTTCCGATGACACACCACCCGACAGCCGGGAAGCACTGCGCAAGTTCATTGGCAGCTCACAGGAGGCGGTAGTCGAACCCCCCTGGATCTATATGGCGCTCCGACCGCGCCCTGGCCGCTGGCGTTACCTCTGTTTTCATGTCGATGCCCTGCAGCAAAACGAAGTGGAAGTCAGCGAGTTCCTGGCCTTCAAGGAACGGCTGGTACAGCATGCCCAGACCGGATGGACACTCGAATTCGACCTGGAACCGTTCAGCCGCGAATTCCCCCGTATGCACGAGGCCCGCTCCATCGGCCGCGGTGTGGAATTCCTCAACCGCCGTCTCTCCAGTCAGCTCTTCCAGGATTCCGACAAGGGCAACCAGCAGCTGCTGGCGTTTCTGCGCATGCACCAGGTCCAGGGCCAGCAGCTGATGCTCAGTGCCGCCATCGACAGTGTGGACACTCTGCGGCGCGTATTGCGCCGGGTGGAGAAATTTCTGGCCGCCCAAAATCCGGCGGACACCTGGAACGAAGTGGGCACGCATCTGCAACGCGAGGGACTCGCTCCGGGCTGGGGGGACTCGGTCACGCGGATGCGTGACACCCTGGGTTTGCTCTCCGACATTCTGGAGGCGCCCGAACCCGGGAACCTGGAAACCTTCCTCAGCCGGATACCCATGATCTTCAGCATCGTCATTCTCAGTCCGCACGGTTTTTTCGGCCAGGCCAACGTGCTGGGCCGGCCGGATACGGGTGGCCAGGTGGTCTACATCCTGGACCAGGTTCGCGCGCTGGAAAAGGTGATGCGCCGGCGGCTCAGTGAACAGGGACTGGTGATTGAACCGCGCATCCTGATTGTCACCCGGTTGATTCCCGAGGCGCAGGGAACCACCTGCGACCAACGGCTGGAGCAGGTGGTGGGTACCACCCACGCGCATATCCTGCGCATTCCATTCCGCAGCCCCAGCGGCGAAGTGATGCCGCACTGGATTTCCCGCTTTGAGATCTGGCCCTACCTGGAGCAGTTTGCGCTCGATGTGGAACGGGAGCTGACCGCCGAACTGGGGGGTCGACCCGACTTGATTGTGGGCAACTATTCCGACGGCAACCTGGTGGCAACCCTGCTGTCGCAGAAGCTCAAGGTGACCCAGTGCAATATTGCGCATGCCCTGGAGAAGACCAAATACCTCTACTCCGATTTGTACTGGCGCGAAAACGATGCGGAGTATCACTTCGCCACCCAATTCACCGCTGACCTGATCGCCATGAACGCCGCTGATTTCATTATCACCAGCACCTACCAAGAGATTGCCGGACACGAGGACAGTGTCGGCCAGTACGAGAGCTATCAGGCGTTTACCCTGCCTGAGTTGTACCGGGTGGTGAACGGCGTTGATGTGTTCGATCCCAAGTTCAATATCGTCTCCCCCGGGGCGGACGCCGATGTCTACTTCCCCTGGTACGAACAGGCACGCCGCCTGCCCCGCCTGCATGGCGAAATCAATACGTTGATTGATGGCCCGCCGGACGACGAATCACGAGGCCAGTTTGTCGACACCACGAAGCCGCTGCTCTTTTCCATGGCCCGGCTCGACAAAATCAAAAACCTGACCGGTCTGGTCGCCTGGTATGCGCAGAACCCCGCGCTGCGCGAACGGGCCAATCTGCTGATCATTGCCGGCTCCATCCATCCGGACCACTCCGGCGATGCGGAGGAGCGCGCGCAGATCGAGTACCTGCACCAGTTGATGAACGAGCATCAACTGGACGGGTCGGTCCGCTGGGTGGGCAAACGTCTGGACAAACTGATGGCCGGCGAGCTCTACCGCTGCATCGGCGACCGGCGCGGTGCCTTCGTCCAGCCCGCTCTGTTTGAAGCCTTCGGCCTTACCGTGATTGAAGGCATGGTCTCCGGACTGCCCACCTTCGCCACCCGCTACGGTGGCCCACTGGAGATCATCGAGGATGGCGTATCAGGCTTTCACATCGATCCGAATCACGGTACCGATGCCGCCGTGCAGCTGGCGGATTTCTTTGAACGCTGCGGCAATGAGCCTGACTATTGGGAGACCATATCGCGCAATGGCGTGCACCGGGTCGAGACACGCTACACCTGGGAACTCTATGCGGAGCGCATGATGACCCTGTCGCGGATATACGGATTCTGGAAATACGTCACCAATCTTGAACGCGCCGAAACCAGGCGCTACCTGGAGATGTTTTACGGACTGCAGTACCGCCAGCTTGCAGCCGGAGTGGCCCCTGTCGACTGACCGCCGCCACTTCAGTACTGGTTGCTGCCGGTAGCCGGATCAAGCGGCAGGTGAAGGGTGAAGGTACTGCCGGCGCCCGGTTCCGATCGCACCGCAATGCGCCCATAGTGCTTGGCAGCCAGCTTTTGCGAAATCGCCAACCCCAAACCGGTACCCTTGCCCATGGGCTTGGTGGTGAAAAACGGGTCGAACAGCCGGGACTGGTTTTCCGGTTGAATCCCGATGCCGGTGTCGCTTACGTCCACCGCGACCCCGCTCTCTTCCAGGCGGGTGGTCACCGTGATCGTCCCTTGCCGTTCGATGGCCTGCGCCGCGTTGACCAGCAGGTTGACCAGAATCTGATTGATCTGCACCGTGTTGGCACGCACCCGCGGCAGGTCCGCAAACTCGGTCACCACGTCTGCCTTGTATTTCAGTTCGTTCCACACGATGTTGAGGGTGCTGCGCACCACTTCGTTGAGATCGAACCAGTCGAAATCCTCGCCGCTGTCAGGGCGTGCATAGTTCTTGAGATCGGCCACAATCTTCTGCACCCGTGCCACCCCGTCCAGGGACTCATGGAGCAGTTCGGTCACGTCCCGGCATATGTAGCTGTAGTCACTCGCTTCCTGGATCGCTGCCACTTCGCTGCGATCCGCAACCTTTTCCGACAGCTGGTCTACCAGCTGCCGGAACTGCAGCACATACTCGGACAGCGTGCCCAGATTGGATTTGACGAACCCCACCGGGTTGTTGATTTCATGGGCCACCCCAGCCGCCAGTTGCCCGATGGAAGCCAATTTTTCAGACTGCAGCAACTGGTCCTGCATTTCGGTGGTTTTCTGCAACAGCGCTTCCAGTTCCGCGTTGGCGATCTGGATCTCCTCCTTTTGCGATTCCACCTCCGCCAGGGTCTGCTGGCGGGTGGTGACATCGTGCAAATACATGACACTGCCGGTGAATTTTTCCGACACGTCGAGCACGTCGCTCAGACGCAATTCAAAAATCCGTTCTCTGCCATTGACTTCGAGCATCACCAGTTCCGGGGCCTGCCCGCCGCCACGAAAACGCGCGTAGAGTTGGGTAAACAGCTGGGTATTTCCCAATCCGGTGTAGTAGTTTCCAGGATCTTCCCCTGCTCCCGGCATCAACGCCATGGCTGCCCGGTTGAGGTGCCGTACGCTGCCGTCGGCCCGGAATATCGCTACCGGCTCGGCCAGGCTTTCCACCACCGCCAGGTATAGGTTCTTTTCGTTGGTCAGCTCCCGGTTGCGGCTCTGCAGCTCGGAGATCAACACCCCGTGCGCCAATGAACTCCACTCCCGGGTGAATGCAATCTCAATACGGTCGAACACCCGGGCCACATAGCGCCGCATCTCCTCCACAATCCGGTGACCGGGGCAGTACTCCACCAGCACGTCGTCGTAGGTTTGGGCGTAGTACTTCATCAAACCCAGAAACATCTCCAGGGTAATTCCCCGTTCGCGGTGCAGGCGGGCCTCCTGCATGGCAAAACTGCACACCGGGTCGCTGCTGAAATCGGTATCCGGTCCAAAATCCACCTGCTCGCCGTACAGCTCAACCGCCTGTTCGATGGCACTGTTGAGGCCATCCACGGAGAGACGCCACGCTTCGGGCAGGGTAGAGGTGTACTGCGCATATCCGGACTGCTTGGCGTACTCGACCAGGCGGACCAGGATGGTATCGACCCGGTCGTGGAGCAGACCGGGAAGATCATGAATTGAACATATCGCGGCTACGGTAGACACCGGTTTCTCCCTTGGTGGAGCTAAAGATAGACCTGGGTCAACCAATTTCCAGCCGATTGTTGCGCCGCAAAATTGAGTTCTCTAGACTGCGATTGAATAGCAACGCCTCATCGGGGGCGTCACCCGCCAGGAGCAGTTCAAGTGGCCAAGCAGTTTGCAGCCTACGGATCGAGCGGCGCGCAACCGCCGCACGACGGCGACGATGAGCGACCGCGCGAGCCGGTCAGCCAGTATTTCGACGTCAAAAAGGATGAGAATGGACGCGAGTACATGGAGGTCTTTCTCGACGGCATCGCCCTGCTCCGTCTGGTGGCCACCAACAAGGGAACCGCCTTCACCCATGAAGAGCGGGTCAGCCTGGGCATTGATGGCCTGCTGCCGCCCCAGGTGAACACGCTGGAACAGCAGGTGGACCGGGTCTACCGCATGTACCGCCGCCA
>JBNLBB010000048.1:0-17657 GCA_050302415.1 Gammaproteobacteria bacterium
GAATTGCGGAAGTGACCGCCGCCTTTCAAATCGTGGATGGAGATCAACCCGGTCAGATAGGCATCCAGGATGCCTTCAGGGATTTCGCTGCCGTCGGCAAGCAAGACCGCCGGGTTGGTCATCAGGTGTCCTACGTTGCGGATAAACAGCAGGCTGCGCCCGGGCAGCGTGAGTGATGAACCATCCGCCGCGGTGTACTCGCGATCGGGGTTGAGACGGCGTTCGACGGTCTGATTCCCCTTGCGGAAAGAGAAGGAGAGGTCGCCCTTGATCAGACCAAGCAGGTTCGCGTAGACCAGGGTCTTGTCCGCCCCGTCCACCGCCGCGACTGAATCCTCACAGTCCTGAATGGTGGTGATCGCCGATTCCAGCCACACATCCTTGAGACCCGCCGGATGGGTGCGGCCGATGGGGTGGTTTCGGTCAAACTGCAGTTCAAGGTGCAGTCCGTGGTGGCGCATTAGGATCGCCTTGGGATCATTCGCCTCGCCTTGATAGCCGACGAACTGGTTCGGGTCGGCCAGACCATGCAGCCCACCATCCCCGTCCGCAACGGTGAGCTGACCGGAATCGACCCGGTATCCTGTGGCGCTCCCATGACTGGCGCGTGAAAGCGGCACGAATTCGTCCAGTAGACTGGCTGCGTGGGCGACCACCCGGGCGCCACGAACCGGATTGTAAATCACCGTCTGTTTGGCGCCATTGTCGTCCGGAATGACGTTGGTGCCGTAGAGCGCATCGTAGAGGCTACCCCAGCGCGCGTTGGCTGCATTCAGGGCGTAACGCGCATTCATGACCGGGACTACCAGCTGAGGGCCGGCAATTTCAGAAATTTCCGGATCGACGTCCGCGGTGCTCACCTGGAAAGCGTCGCCTTCCGGTACCAGGTACCCGATTTCTGTCAAAAATAATTTGTAGGCATTCGCATCGGTGCCAGGGTTGGCTTTGTGCCAGGCGTCGATCATCGACTGGAGTTCGTCGCGCCGAGCCAGCAGAGCACGGTTGATGGGAACCAGTTTCGTCGCGCCATCTGCCAGACTGCCCCAAAAATCTTTCGGAGAGATTCCCGTTCCGGGCAGTACGGAATTTTCGACCAGCTGATGCAGTGGCTGCGCCACCTTTAGCCCGGAGACTTCGACTCGATGGTTCATGTTGGCATGCTCCCGTCTAACGGTGTGTGTGGTGTGGTCGACCCTGGTGCGCGCGTCAGGACGGACGCAGGCCGATGGTTTCCGCCGCGAAGAGAGCGCAGGTTTCATCCTCTTCGGAGGCGGCGCCGGCCACGCCCAGAGCGCCCACGATTTTGCGCTCCGCGTTGCGCAACAGGATGCCACCCGGCAGGGCGATGATCTGACCATCGGTCATGGCATTGAGGGCGCCGATAAAACCCTTTTGGCGATCATTCAAATCAAATCGCGCCGCAATTTCGGCAGTGTCCACCCCCATGGCGATGGCGGTCCACGCCTTGGCCTGACAGATGCGGGCGCGTAGGAAAGTGAGATTGTCCTGACATTGCAGCGCCCTGAGGTGGGCGCCCGCGTCCACCACCGCGACGCCCAGTGGTGGCAGCTTCATTTCAGCTGCCTTAACCAGCACGGAGTGAATCAATTGGTTCGCGACTGCCAATGAGATTTCAGTCATGCAAACACCCTTCAAGCCGGGTGGACGACAGCAGGGTGGGGGCTGAACGAGTGTCCATCCAGTGATGTGTCAGATGGCCGCGCATCGTTTCACAATGTGGCAACAGTTATGTATTGTGAAATGATAACAGATGGGGGTAAGGTGTCGGTACTTTTCACGGCCGCATCAACCTTGAGGGTGAATATGACGGGTTGTGACAACAATGAATAAAAAAAAACCGGTCATCGTCGTGACCCGTAAACTCCCGGATGCCGTGGAGCGGCGCCTGACGGAACAATTCGATGGTCGCTTGAATCCAGACGATCGAATCTTCCAGTCCGAAGAGATCATTGCCGCCGCCGAAGGTGCGGACGCCCTGCTGGTGTGTCACACCGAAAAACTCACCTCCGATGTGTTTGCCCTGCTGCCGGACAGCGTTCGGATGGTGGCCAGTTTTTCCGTGGGATTTGATCACATCGATCTGAACGCAGCGCGCAGTCGCGGTATCTTGGTCACCAATACTCCGGATGTCCTGAGTGACGCGACCGCCGAGATTGCCATGCTGTTATTGCTCGGGGCTGCGCGGCGGGCCTACGAGTGCGAGCAGTTGGTGCGTACCGACACCTGGGCAGACTGGAGTCCGACCTACAAGCTTGGCCTGCAGTTAACCGGCAAACGCCTGGGAATTGTGGGTATGGGGCGGGTGGGGCAGATTGTTGCACGCCGGGCGCGCGGATTTGACATGCACATCCACTACCACAATCGCCGCCCCCTGGACGCCGCTGCAGAGCAGGGGGCGCGCTTCCACGCAGACCTGGACGAGATGCTGCCGCATTGCCAGTTTCTCTCCATCAACTGCCCGGCGACCCCCGATACCCGCCATTTGCTCAACGCACGCCGGATTTCGCTGCTTCCCGACCATGCAGTGGTGGTGAATACGTCACGCGGCGCCGTGGTGGATGATGAGGCGCTGATTGCTGCACTGCAAAGCGGAAAACTGTTCGCAGCAGGTCTCGATGTGTTCAACAACGAGCCGAAAATTCACCCCGGTTACCGGGATTTGTCAAACGTGATGTTGCTGCCACATATCGGGAGTGCGACAGTGGAGACACGTGACGCCATGGGCTTTCGCGCATTGGACAATCTGGAAGCTTTTTTTGGAGGAACCGAGCCGAAGGATCGGCTCGTTTAGCTGTCGGAAGATCAGATTCCCGGGGAATCTGACGGACGACAACTCTTTTGCAGATAGTTAATGATTTATGCCCAACAATCAGTCAAAAAGGGTAGCGAAGTCAGAGAACTCGAGCAAATCGAGCCAAAATACGTGAACGCGGTAGCGTTTCCCATGTACTACGGAGGTTCAAACATATGAAGTCAACTGATACCAAGACGAACTCAATGAAAACCGAAAGCGCAGCGGAAGGCCGGCGTAAATTTCTGAAGGGTTCGGCGGCCGCCGCTGGTGCTGCCGCCATGGGCTTCCCGATGCTCGGACGGGGTGCTGCCCACATGAAACCCCGAGTCGTCAAAATGCAGACCTCGTGGCCTGCCTCTGACATCTGGATGGACTTTGCCCGTCAATATACCGACCGCGTTGAGAAGATGTCGGGTGGTCGACTGAAGGTGGACTTGCTGCCCTCGGGTGCCGTGGTCAAGGCGTTCCAGGTGATGGACGCCGTGCACGACGGCGTTCTGGATGCCGCGCATACCGTACCGGTTTACTGGTACGGAAAACACAAGGCCGCTTCGCTGTTCGGTACCGGCCCCGTGTTCGGTGGCAGTGCCACCACCATGCTGGCCTGGTTTAATGGCGGTGGCGGCAAGGAGCTCTACCGAGAGCTGACCCAGGACATCATGAAACTGAATGTGGTTGGCTTTCTGGGTTTCCCGATGCCGGCGCAGCCCTTCGGCTGGTTCAAAAAACCGGTAACCAAGGCCTCCGAACTGCGGGGTTTCAAATACCGTACCGTGGGTCTCGCGGCTGACCTGCTGCAGAAGATGGGCATGAGTGTGGCCCAGTTGCCCGGTGGCGAAATCGTTCCGGCCATGGAGCGTGGTGTCATCGATGCCTTCGAGTTCAACAATCCATCATCCGACTCGCGTTTCGGTGCGCAGGACGTGGCTAAGAACTACTTCCTCTCCTCGTATCACCAGGCGAGTGAAAGTTTCGAATTCCTGTTCAACAAGGATTTCTGGAACGATTTGGAGCCGGATCTGCGGGCTATTCTCGAGTATGGCGTGGAAGCGGCCAGCACCTCCAACACGGCAATCGCGCTGGACAACTACTCAAAGGATCTGGAGATGCTCCAATCCAAGCATGGCGTGACCGTGCACCGTACATCGAAAGAGATTCTGGATGCGCAGCTCAAGGCCTGGGATCAGATCATTCCTGATCTGGAAAAAGATTCCTACATGAAGAAAGTGCTGGACAGCCAGCGCGCTTGGGTCGAGCGTGTAGTGTTCTATGAACTCATGAACGCACCCGACTATGCCTTGGCCTACAACCACTACTTCCCTGGAAAACTGAAAATTTAGTCTGTCCGTGGGCCCGGTGACACACAGTCAGGCATCGTACCGATGCTCCAGTGTGTCACCGGGATGAATCGCTCACCAAATACCGGGAGGATATCCGGATGCTCGGCTACATAGAGTTTGCCGACCGACTTTCCGCATGGTTCGGAAAAGCGTTTGCCTGGCTGATCCTGGTCATGGCAGTTGGTGTGGGTTACGAAGTGTTCGTCCGCTATGGTCTCAATGCGCCAACCGCCTGGGCATTCGACGTTTCGTACATCACCTACGGCGCGCTGTTCATGATGGGGGGTGCCTATACCCTGTCGCGCGGTGGCCACGTTCGTGGTGATTTTGTCTACCGTCTTTGGAAAAACGAAACTCAGGCCTGGGTTGAGTTGGTGCTCTATTTCCTCTTTTTTTTCCCTGGTGTGTTGGCGTTGATCATTTCGGGATGGGAGTATGCCGAGCGGTCCTGGCGTTACCTTGAAGTGAGCGTGAACAGCCCGGCCGGAATTCCCGTGTTTCAGTTCAAGACGGTGATCGTGGTGTCCGGAATATTGCTGTTTATCCAGGGAATCGCCCAGGTGTTTCGTTGCGTCATCTGCATTCGCACCGGGGAGTGGATCCGTGCTGCGGAAGACGTGGAAGAGACTGAGGTGCAGCTGGCACGTGAGAGCGCCTTGGAGATGGAGGAGATGGAACGGGCTGACCGGGCGTCGTCAGGAAAACGTCCACACACTGAGGAGCAGCGTTAGCCATGTCTGATCCTGTCATTGCGCTCGCGATGCTCGGCATCTTTCTGTTCATCATCCTGCTGGGATTCCCGGTGGCATTCACGCTCATGGCGATGGGTATCATGTTTGGCTATTACGCCTACTTTGATGCCCCGCGCATGTGGCGGGCCTATGATCGGGCGATTGCCAGCGATCCGGACTTGAACATCCTGTCCCAGATCAATCTCTGGTTCGATGGGCTGTTTAACAACCAGATATTCAATCTGTTCGTGAACCAGACCTATTCGGTCATGGCCAACGATGTATTGACCGCCGTGCCTCTGTTTCTTTTTATGGGGTATATCGTTGAGCGGGCCAATATCGTTGCCCGGCTGTTCCACACGCTGAATATCGCGGCCCGCAATATGCCGGGTTCCATGGCGGTTGCGGCGTTGATCACCTGCACGCTGTTTGCCACGGCCACAGGTATCGTGGGCGCGGTGGTCACGCTCATGGGATTGCTCGCTTTTCCCGCGATGCTCAAGGCACGCTACGACACCAGTCTGGCGGCTGGCGTCATCTGCGCCGGTGGCACGCTCGGCATTCTGATTCCGCCATCGATCATGCTGATTGTCTACGCTGCCGCCTCGGGGGTATCCATTGTTCGGCTCTATGCAGGTGCGTTGCTGCCCGGATTGCTGCTGTCCGGCCTCTACCTGATTTACATCATCACTCGTTCCTCCATGCAGCCTCACCTTGCGCCCAAACCCACCCGCGAGGAGATTGGTGAGCACAGCATCGGGTCCATCATCCTGCAGCTTCTGACTTCGTTTTTCCCGCTGGCGTTTCTGATTCTGGCCGTGTTGGGCGCCATTCTGTTCGGCCTGGCGACGCCATCCGAGGCCGCGGCCATCGGTGCGTTGGGAGGTCTGTCGCTCACCTTCATGTATCGCGCATTCACCTGGCAGCGTCTGCGCGAATCGGTCTATCTTACGGTGCGCACCACCGCCATGGTCTGCTGGCTGTTTGTTGGATCGTGGACCTTCTCATCCGTATTCTCCTATTTGGGTGGTGAACAGATCATCAAGGAGTTTGTCACCGGCCTGGATATCTCCCCGGTGGTGTTCCTGATCATGGCTCAGGTGATCATTTTCCTGCTTGGCTGGCCGCTGGAGTGGTCCGAGATCATCATCATTTTCGTGCCAATATTCCTGCCATTACTGCCGCATTTTGGTATTGATCCGCTGTTTTTCGGCATCTTGGTTGCGCTCAATTTGCAGACGTCGTTTTTGACTCCGCCAATGGCCATGTCGGCATATTATCTGAAGGGGATTGCGCCGCCCCACGTACAGCTGGCGCAGATATTCAAGGGCAATTACCCCTATCTGGCGATGGTGCTGATTGCCATGGTCATTCTGTACAACGTGCCGCAAATCACCTATTACCTGCCGGAATTGATTTATGGGCGCTGATCCCGAGCAGGTTCCGGTGCGGAGCGAAGGCATTGCCGACCTTTCAGCATTGTCGGCCCGCGAGCGGCTGGAGGAAGGATCTTTGAGCGCCGCCGAACTGGTGGGTGCCTGTCTGCAGCGAACTTCGGAGTTGGAGACTTCGGTGCAGGCATGGGCGCATCTGGATTCGGACTATGCGCTGGCACAGGCAGACCTCCTGGACAGATACCGGCAGTCCGGCCGACCGGTGGGCCCGTTGCACGGCCTGCCGGTCGGGATCAAAGACATCATTGATACCAGCGATATGCCAACGGAGAACGGCAATTCGCTGGATGCCGAACGACGTCCGGAAGAGGACGCCTGGCTGGTCTCCAGATTGCGTGCCGCCGGCGCTGTGATCATGGGCAAGACCGTGACGACGGAGTGTGCCTACCTCGCTCCGGCAAAAACGCGCAATCCCCACAATCCGGAACATACTCCGGGCGGATCATCCTCAGGCTCGGCGGCCGCGGTTGCTGCCGGCATGGTGCCGCTGGCCGTCGGGACCCAGACCGGTGGTTCGGTCATCCGCCCGGCGTCCTATTGCGGGGTGGTTGGTTTCAAGCCGACTTTTGGTTTGATCCCCCGCTCCGGCGTGCTGCGCACCTCCCGCCACCTCGATACGGTGGGCGTGTTTGCGCGAACCATCGAGGATGCCGCTCTGCTGGTCGACGCCATTTGTGGGCACGATCCTGCGGATCCGGATTCCCGATTGATGGCCGCGCCGCAGCTGTTGAATGTATGCCGCAAGGCTCCGCCGGTGAAACCGCAGGTGGCGTTCATCAAAACGCCTGCGTGGAAAGATATCGAACCAGACTGTGCGGAAGGATTTGCCGAATTGGTGGCGGCACTGGGTGAGCAGTGCGACGAAGTCACCCTCCCGGAGGTGTTTGCCGAAGGAGCAGTAGCCCACCGCCGGGTCATGTTGACCGAGATTGCCTATAACCTGCGGCACTACCACAGCAGGGGCGCGGAGCAGTTGGCGCCACAGACGCGGGAAGCTATCGAGCAGGGGAAGACAATCGGCGCGAACGACTATTTGATGGCCTTGGATTGGCGCGAGACACTCTATTCGGGACTGGAGGAGGTGTTCAGCCGATACGACGCAATCGTGACCCCGGCTACAGCGGGTGAAGCGCCACAAGGATTGGATTCAACGGGCAGTGCGGCATTCAATGTGCTGTGGTCCTTTCTTGGCACCCCGGCCATCACGCTGCCACTCATGAGTGGATCTCAAGGGTTACCGATCGGCGTCCAGTTGGTGGGCAAACGAAATTCCGATGGTGTGCTACTGCGCACGGCACGTTGGTTGGTTGATCAGCTTTAGAAAAATGCGGCATGCCGCAGCAGGAAGTGGGTGATGGAAATGTCAGACAAGATAATGGCCGTTGCGGCACTGGCGACAATGATTGCCTTTCTTGGGGTGGTTGCTGTTTTCGTGCCGCATTTAGATTTGATCCTTGTGATCCTGTTTGTGAGCGCGCTTGCGGCGTACGATTTCTGGAAATTTTTCAAGGAACGGGAGACCAAATCCTCGTCGTGAGCCCCGGGTCCATGTCTTGACGGCGCTGGGTCTTCGCCAGCGCCTCCTTCCAATTTATTTCATGGTCGGCATGTGAAAGTCTGCGCCGGTGCGGATTCCTTCCGGCCATCTGCTGGTGACTGTTTTGAGTCGCGTGTAGAAACGCACCCCTTCCTGGCCGTGCACATGCATGTCGCCAAACAGGGAGCGTTTCCAGCCGCCGAAACTGTGAAAAGCCATTGGCACCGGAATGGGGACATTGACGCCCACCATGCCGGCCAGAACGCGCCTGGTGAAGTTTCTGGCCGTGTCTCCGTCGCGGGTAAATATGGCGGTTCCGTTGCCATATTCGTGGTGGTTGACCAAGGCGAGGGCGGATTCGAAACTGTCGCTGCGCACCACGCTCAGCACCGGTCCGAAAATCTCTTCGCGATAGATGCGCATCCCGGGCTCCATGTGATCGAACAGGCAGCCACCGATAAAGAATCCCTTTTCGTGCCCAGGCACCTGCAGATCCCGACCATCCACAATCAGCCTGGCGCCTTCGGTGACGCCCAGATCCACATAGTTGCGCACACGCTGCAGATGTTCTGCTGTCACCAGTGGCCCCATTTCGGCCTCGGCAACTGAACCGGCATTGATTTTGAGATTGCGTATGCGTGGTGCGAGCAATTCGACCAGGGCATTGGCGGTCTCCTCACCGACCGGGACTGCCACCGAGATGGCCATGCACCGTTCGCCCGCCGATCCGTATGCCGCGCCAACGAGTGCGTCCGCGGTCTGCTCCAGGTCGGCATCGGGCATGATCACCATATGGTTCTTTGCGCCACCCAAGGCCTGTACCCGCTTGTGATGACGCGTTGCCGTGGTATGGATGTGCTGCGCGACCGGAGTGGATCCGACGAAGCTGACGGCTGCCACCTCTGGGTGTTCGAGCAATGCGTCCACCACTTCGCGGTCACCGTGGATCACGTTCATGACCCCGGGTGGCAGGCCGGCCTCGTGCAGCAGTTCGGCGAGGCGGACGGCGGTGGAGGGCACTTTCTCGGAAGTTTTCAGCACGAAGGTGTTGCCGCAGGCAATGGCGACCGGAAACATCCACATGGGGACCATGGCCGGAAAGTTGAACGGTGTGATGCCAACACAGACTCCGAGTGGCTGGCGCATGGAGTGACTGTCCACCCCGCTGCCGACATCTTCTGAAAATTCACCTTTGAGCAGGTGAGGTATGCCGCAGGCAAACTCGACCACCTCGATGCCCCGAATCACCGAACCGCGGGCATCGGACAGTACCTTGCCGTGCTCCTGGGACACCAGCGTGGCAAGTTCATCCAGATGCTCGTTGAGCAGTTGATAGTAGCGGAACAGGACCCGCGCGCGGCGCAGCGGGGGCGTGTCGCGCCAGCCTTCAAATGCAGCTTTGGCCGCGGCAACGGCGGAGTCGGCGTCCGCTTGATTGGCGAAAGGCACGCGGGCGGTTGCTTCGCCCGTCGCCGGGTTGAACACCTGTCCAAATCGTTCACCCGATCCGGTGAATGATTGGCCATTGATCAGATGGGGGATGGTGCGGGACATCGGATCGCTCCATAGGGACAACGCAAAACTGGCGTCAACTGAAAACCTCTCCGAAACCTCCGCTGCTTTGTGCGCGGAACGAAGAGCTGAATTCTCGGTACGTTGGGTGAATGGTAGGTGCCGCAACTAGTTCTGGCCAACCGTAGCAGCTTCGCGTATATTTCACAATACAAACAAATATCGCATTGTGAAATCCATGGGTAAATCAGCCTACTCGATTCAGGTCATCGACCGCTTGGTCCAACTCCTTGATGTCATCAAGGCCCAGGGTGGCACCGCCAGCCTCAAAGTGCTTTCCGCTGAAACCGACCTGCACACCTCCACGGTGTTCCGAATTCTTTCCGCTCTCTCCAGCCACGAGTTCGTAGCCCGCGACAGCGACGGCCAGTACCTGCTTGGCAGGAAATTGCGTGACCTGGGAAGCCGGGTGGTGACCCGATCCGATTTGCGCGGCGAAGCCCGTGAGATCATGGCGGGACTGTGTGATCAGGTGGGTGAAACCGTGAACCTCACCGTACGGGAAGAGGATGAAGTGGTCTATGTGGAACGGGTATCGCCCAACCGCATGATGCGCGTGGAGCAGGTGATTGGCAGCCGTGCACCTCTGCATGTCACCGCTGTGGGCAAACTGATGCTCTCTGAATTCGGATCCAGTGGCGTGCGTGCCTACGCCAAACGTACCGGCTTGCCTGCCTACACGCCAAACACGCTGACGACGGTCTCCTCGCTCATGGCCAGTGTGACCGAATCGGGACGCGAGGGAATTGCCATGGATAGCGAAGAGGCCGAACTGGGTGTCGGCTGTATCGGGGTCTTGATCCGCGACGATTCCGGCGCGGCTGTCGCCGGGTTGTCGGTGTCCGCGCCGATCGGGCGCCTCAGTGACACCTGGCGCCCGTTGATCCGGGATGCCGCCTGGAAAATTTCCCTCCGTCTCGGCTACCAGCAACCGGCAAAGGCGATCGCCTGAGACCGGCTGCTGGCCGCTTGGCGCGTTAGGGCATCTGGATTCCGCCGCCGGGCAACCCGCCTCCTGGCATTCCCCCGCCAGCGCCGGGCAACACAATGGATGAGGCGGCCTGACGGCGCATCTCTTCTATCTCCCGTACCGTATCCGCGATTGCCTCTTTGGCGCATTCGGAAAACTTTTCCACCGCTTCGGCCAGAGACTGGGCTTTGATTTCAAAGCCGATGGGGAGCGATCCGGCCGGTGTCAGAATCTGTGTTTGCCCCGAATAGATCACGTCGCGATTCGCATCCTGCTCACCGGAGGGTGTCACCGGCACCAGGCGCCGGATGGTGCCTACGCGGCGGTCGGTATAGACCTCTTCGCGGTAGAGCTGTTCGGCATTCATTACTGGATCTTGGGAGGAGGGTTCTCTGGCCATCTCAGTTGCTTCCTGGGTTGGATCGGCGAAACAGGTCGGCAACCTTAACAAATCCCGGATGACATTGCAGTCCGGCGCCGCCAAGATAAGGGCATTCGTAAAGGTACAGCGGCTGGAACTGCAGGGTTGTGCACAGGTGGGCGGCTGGGGAATGGACAGATGAAGCTTGAACGGTCACAGCGGGTGGCAGAGGCACTTCGCAACCGGGAGCCGATCGTGGCGCTGGAATCCACAGTGATCACCCATGGACTACCCCATCCCCAGAACCTGGAGGTGGCACGGGCGCTGGAGTCGGAAGTGGGCAGGCATGGAGCGGTTCCTGCAACCATTGCGGTGCTCAATGGCGAAATCCGTGTCGGACTGGATGAGCAGGAACTGGAGCAACTGGCCTCCGCGCACGGCTCCGTCAAGATCAGTCGGCGGGATCTGGCCATCGCGGTGGCACAGCAGCAGAGTGGAGGGACCACCGTGGCCGGTACCGCCATGATTGCCTGCCAAGCCGGTATTCGCCTGTTCGCCACCGGGGGAATTGGCGGCGTCCACCGGCAAGCGGAGACCACCTTCGACCTGTCCGCCGATCTGGCCGAGCTGACACGAACGCCCATGGCGATTGTCTGTGCGGGAGCGAAGCTGATTCTCGATATCCCGAAAACACTGGAGGTTCTGGAGACATTGGGAATACCCGTCGTCGGCTACCGGACCGATGCTTTTCCCGGGTTCTGGTGCCGCAGCAGTGGGGCGAAGGTGACGGTGAGGATGGATTCAGTGGAGCAGATCGCCGGATTTCTGCGCATCAAATGGAGTGACGGGGAACTGGTGGATGAGGGCGCAGTGATTATCGCCAATCCCGTGGACCTCGACCAGGCATTGCCCAGGGAGGAGATGGAGCACCACATTGGGAGGGCGCTGAGCGAGGCGAATCGGCGGGGGGTTTCCGGAAAAGAGGTGACGCCCTACCTGCTGGCTCGCATGTCTGCACTGACGGAGGGGGCCACCGTGCTGAGCAACCGCACCCTGTTATTGGGCAACGCCCGATTGGCTGCGCAACTGGCTGTCCGCTACGCGAACTGAGAGCCCTGATTCAACAGGCGGGGCAGGGCAGCCACCGGTCGTCCAACCTCCGAAAAAGCGTATTCCGCCTGTCCGAAACGGGGGCGTGTAACGGGGGGGTGGCGCTAACTCATTGGTGTGCAAGCACTATCCGGATATGGGCGGTTATGCACAGCCCATATTTGAATATTCTTAAGCGGGGATGCGGCCTAACCCAGTTCAATTCCGGATGTCAACAGCCGGCCAAGAAAAATGTATCTGCATGATTTTAAAGGCGAAGTTCGACAGAGGCCAAAAAATGTTCATTTTGTCAAAAGGCCAGCGTTTCTGCGGCTTCCGGCCACTCATTCAAATATTGTCCACAAAGTTATCCACAGTCTCTGTGTATAAAAAATAGTTTGGGTTTACGCCCAGGGAAGGACAGCTCAAGCGGTTTGGGTGTCAAGCAATTGGTCTGCGAGATTTTGTAGCAGATCCACGCAATTAACCGCCAATTTGAACGCCAGAATTTCGTCTGCACGGGTCTGTCCAAGATTGACCGCTACCACGGGTTTGCCCAGGCTTTGCGCGTGCCGGCAGAAACGGAATCCGGAATAGACGGCCAGCGAGGAGCCAATCACCAGGAGCGCTGTGGCGGACTCCACGGCGGAGTAACCCTGTTCCACCCGTTGCCGAGGTACGTTCTCGCCGAAAAAGACCACATCGGGTTTGAGGATGCCGCCGCATTGATCGCAGGCCGGAATATCAAGCGTGGCGTAGTGATCTTCGGGCAGGTGTGCATCTCCATCCGGGGCTGGGGTGGGGACGTCTGGTTGGCGCAGCGAAGGGTTGGCTGCCTGGAGGCGCAGTTGCACGTCACTGCGTGGTTGGCGGGCATTGCAGGTCAGACAGATCACCGTGTCGAGATTTCCATGCAGCTCCAGCACCGGTTCGTGGCCAGCCTTGGTATGCAGCCCATCCACGTTTTGGGTGATGATTGGACCGATGATTCGATTTACATGGAGGCGAGCCAGGGCAAGATGGGCTGCGTTGGGTTGGGCCGATCCGACACGCGGCCAGCCGACGTAACTGCGCGCCCAATACCTCTGGCGCACGGCGGGGGAACGGACAAAATCCCGGAAATCGATGGGCTTGTGCTGAATCCAGATTCCCTGTGGGTCCCGATAGGCGGGAATACCTGACGCGGTACTGATACCCGCACCGGTCAGGACGGCGGGGGCGGGATGGTCTGTCAGAAACCTGCCCAACCGCTCGACGGCAGCAAGGAGCGGCTGGGTGGCCAAATAGGAATCCTGAGCTCAGCTGTTGAAGCCGCAGGCCCCTCCAGCGCAGCCACCGCTACTGCCGCAGGGGGGCATTTGTGTGCCGACCCGGCCGCTGGTGATCACGTTGCCACCAGTGGCCAGGCGGTTGACAGGGGAAGACGGGTCCGTGGCACCGGGATCAATGTCAGCAAGTGCACAGAGTTCACCCCAGGTGTGTACCTCGTCGCTCATACGGTGACGTACCTCAACCGTGCGGCCGTTGGCTTCGCAGCGGTAGTCGTAGGTAGGCATCAGCAATTCTCCAAAAACGGTATGATGTATGCACGCCATTCTAAACTGTGCGCCGGTCACGAAAAAGCCTCACTTCCATTCGCCTGACGGAGTGTGTGCGAACGCCATTGTTGGCGGGATTGATCTGAGGGAGAGCGATGGACACACCGTTTCAGTGCTGGAGATGTGGGGAGACTTTTGCCGACTGGGGTGCGCCTATCCGTCGCTCGGATGCCTGCCCCAAATGCAAATCGGATTTCCATAGCTGCAGAATGTGTCTCCACTATTCAAAGTCCGCGCCCAATGCCTGCCGCGATCAGGAGGCCGACCGGGTCGACAACAAGGAGGCCGCCAATTTTTGCGAGTCCTTTACCCTGAATCCCGCCGCGGCGGTGGCGATGGCGCGAACCAATCACCTGGACGCACTGTTTGGCGAGACGGGCAGTGCGGCAAATGAGACCGACTCTCCATCGTTGGACGATTTGTTCAGTAGAGAGTGATTGTTGACCTGTGGAAATGCTCCTGGACACACTCACGCCGTCGGAAACCTATTCGCTCCTGGTGCAGAGCGTGGTTCCCCGGCCCATCGCCTGGGTCCTCTCCGAACAGGCTAACGGCAAACTCAATCTTGCCCCGTTCTCCTATTTCAATGCGGTTTGTTCCGATCCTCCACTGATCATGCTCTCTATAGGCCGGAAATCTTCGGGCGAACCCAAGGATACGCGGCGAAATATTGAAGAGCGTGACGATTTTGTGGTGCATATCCCCGATTCAAGCCACTGTGCTGCGGTCAATCAGAGCGCCGCGTCACTGGGCCCGGAAGAGTCAGAAATCGAAGAATTGGGGCTCGGAACCGCCCCCATGGCAGGGAGTCGTCTTCCGCGCCTGGCTGGCGCCAAAATCGCGATGGCCTGTCGCAGGCACCGTATGCTCGATATCGGCAACGGCGGGCAGTCGGTGATATTTGGTGAGATAATCAGCTTGTTTGTCGACGATACTATCGTTAGGGTTGACGGCAATAACAGAACATTGATCGATGCCCAGGCCCTAGCGCCGCTGGCACGGCTTGGAGGCGGAGAGTTCGCGCATCTGGGAGAGACATTTTCGCTCGTAAGGCCAAAGTAGCACCACCCTTATCGCGGTGGAGTAACAAACTATAATGTGGGGGTCGGGAGCAGGTGGACAAAACCACACCACCAATTTGGGGTAACCACGATTTCCAGTCGGCTAGCATCAGTCTGGCCATCTGGGCATTTGGGGGAGCCTACGTCGGTCTTGGCGCGTTTGCCGAGTTTTATAGCGTCTCCTTTGGTGAGTACCTGACGCTGTTCGGTATTCACTTTGTACTGTTCTTCGGTCTGTGGGTCAGTGTCTTCATCCGCCAGGAGTGGCCGGTCCGCAGATATCTGTCGATGCTTGCGTACATCAGCGGCACCAGTTTTGCGATTTACCTGACCGGCGATCCGTTTAGCCCGTTTTTTGTCATGTATATCTGGATATTCCTGTCGTTTGGGACGCGTTACGGGCAGCGGCATCTCACGGCCGCCTCGGTAGCCAGCTTTGTTGCCTATTGCGGAGTGCTTTCCTGGTTTTCTGCCTGGCTGGATCGACCGCTGCAATGTTTTTTCTTTCTGCTTGCACTGTTTGTGCTGCCCATGTATCAGGCGGTTCTGCTGCGCAAGCTGCACGCGGCGATGTTGTCCACCGAAGAGGCGCGCAGGCGTGCGGAGCAGGCCAACCAGGCCAAGACCGTATTCCTCGCCAATATGAGTCACGAAGTCAGAACACCCATGACCGGAGTGCTGGTGATTGGTGATGTGCTTGCAAGAACACCGCTCAGTGAGATGCAGCGCAGGTATGTGGACGCCATTCGCAAATCAGGCCGTCACCTGTTGGCAATCGTCAACGACGTCCTGAACCTGTCGCAGATCGAATCAGGGCATATGGTGGTCAACGATGAGATTTTCCGTCTCCACGCTGCGGTGGAAGAGGTGATAGCGGTCAGTGAGACCGATGCGGAGGAGCGGGGGATCTATCTCGCTCAGCATATCGACTCGTTGGTTCCCGCCTATGTGAGTGGCGACATGCGGGCGCTCAAACAGGTCTTGTTGAATCTGCTGAGCAACGCGCTGAAAAACACGGAAAAAGGGACAGTTACCCTGCGCGTCGTTCGGAAGCTGGCCATGAACCAGCAACAGCAGGTGATTGTCCGGTTTGAAGTGATCGACACCGGGGTCGGCATGAGTCTGGACGAACAGGCTGCCATTTTTGAGCGCTTCCACCGGGGTGGGTATGAGCGCCTGAACAGGAGCGGCAGCACCGGACTCGGTCTGGCCATTTCTAAACGCCTGGTCACCCTGATGGGAGGGGATATCGGTGTCTACTCGTCGCCGGGAAAGGGCAGCACTTTCTGGGTGGATCTCCCCATGGAGCCCGCAGACGCACCGAATTTTGAAAACGAGTTCACGACGCACAGTCGGGAGCCGCGGCGTATCCTGTTTGTGGACGATGATCCGGTCTCGCGCCTGGCAGGGGATTCACTGCTCACCCAGTTTGGGCATGATGTGACGTTGGCATCCACAGGGGTGGAGGCGCTGGAAAAACTCGAGCACTCCGTGTTTGATTTGATGGTTGTGGATGTGCACATGCCGGAAATGGGCGGCGAGGACCTGACCAGGCGCATCCGCACCGGACGCACTCGTGCGGATGTGGACCTGCCCATTATCGGTCTGACCGCGAGCGTGATGCCCGACGAGGTTGCGCTTTACCAGAATGCCGGTATGGACCAGATCATCACCAAACCAATCCAATCCGATGAATTTCTGAAGTCTATTGACGAAATTCCAGTGTTGCCGATCAAGCGTCCGGCCTGATCCGCAACGGGCTCAGTCCATCCCGCCAAAGAGCATCTGATCGTTGTAGATCGACAGTGCGATGTCAATCAGTTCGCGCACCTTGCTGCGGCTGACGCTCTGTTGCGTGCAGACTAGGTGGAAGTGGCGAAACATCGGTTCATTTTCCAGCCGTTTGACCACCAGTTTGTCGGAATACTTGCCATTGGAGAGTGACAACCGGGAAACCAGGCCAATACCCATGTTGCAGGCCGCCATTTCCTTGACCAGTTCGCTGCTCTGCAGCTCCATGATGATGTTCAGATCCGTATCCAGGGCGCCGTGTAGTTCCAGCTGGTTGGAAAGTATCTGGCGAGTGCCGGAATTGGGTTCGTGGGTGATCAGCGGTGTCGAGAGAAGATCGGAAACCGAGATGAAATTTTTCTCGGCCAGCGGGCTCTCTTTGCAGATGACAAAAACCACTTCGTCTTTCATCAGGCGTTTGACATAGAAGCGCTCCGCGTCGACATGCTGTTCGACGAGCACGGCGTCAAGATATCCGGAGGAGAGGCGGTCGAGGAGGCGTTCGCTGGGCAGCACCTCTGTTCGAATTCTGACTTTGGGGTGACGCTGACTGAAATTGAGCAGCAGGCTGGGCAGCATATAAGAGGTGGCGCTGCGGTTTGCCCCAAGGTAGAGATGGGCTTCGTCACCTTCAGCGATGTCTAGAGCCGCACGCTGCGCTTCTGAGGCCAGAACCTCCAGTCGTTGGACGTAATCGTAGAACACGCTGCCTGCCGGAGTCAGTTGCAGGCCCGATGGCAGGCGGGTAAAGAGTTCAACGCCCAGACTTTCTTCGAGTTTCTTGATGCGTGCAGTCACCGCTGGCTGAGAAAGTGCAACTTCCTTGGCGGCCAAGGTGAAGCTCAGGTGTCGTGCGGCGAGTAGGAAAACGCGCACATTTGGATGAAGTAACATGATTTCCGGTACCCTAACTTATCAACGCTGTTGTCGTTTTTCTGGTTGAGATACTTTTGAAGGCAACGAAAAGGGCGCCAGCAGAGGCGTCACTGCCATAATGAATCTCGATCCAGTGTATAGCATTTTTTTATTCGGGTGACAAAGCAATAGCCCATCGGAAACAGGCAGGCGTTCATGTTTAATACTTTACATAATATACATTATGCGCATGTCACATGCGGTCCGAGAATAAGATTCTCGCAAGCACGATTCTTTTAAAAATACTTTAAATAAATGTCGTATCTATTTGTTATTTATCAAAGTACTTGCTGTTTACCGCCCCGCCAAACATCCATTACATGTAGGCAAGGAAACGATACTTTGAAATCCAGGATCCATCTTGTTTCAGGTGCCAACCTGTTCGATGGTCATATACACCAGCGTTTGATTAAGCAATTGGTA
>JBNLBB010000049.1:0-17542 GCA_050302415.1 Gammaproteobacteria bacterium
CACCGTCGCCACGATAAACGCGGCACCACCCAAGGAGGCAGCGGTACTGATGGGCTCGCGATCACGGGTCCGCAGGTGCCGGGTGCCCCAGCGGTGAAGCAGCCAGACGGGCAGCACTATCAGCACCGGACCCGCCAGCGCCAGCACAAAACCGAGACCCATCAACAGGTCTTCCATTAAACATCCCCCGGGTAACTCTTCACTCTCTTCAGACTAGGGAGTCCGTGCAGTGGGATCAAGTTTCGGGTTCTGCGGTCAGGCGCCCGGTGGGGCGATGAATTTCGTTGCCGGGCTCCGGTTGGTACGGAACCAGGCGGGCTAAGAGCAGCGACAGAAACGACATCCCGGCGCCGGCGAGAAAAACGATGCTGGGTGATACCAGCCACAGCAACCCAAAGGCTGCCGGAATGACCACGGCCGCGATGTGGTTGATGGAAAAGGCGACGCCGGCAGTGGGCGCAATGTCCGCCGGATCGGCAATCTTCTGGAAGTAGGTCCGCATGGCGATGGCCATGGCAAACAGCAGGTGATCGAAGATATAGAGCCCCACCGCCACCCAGGGATCGTTGACGAAGGCGTAGGCACTGAACACCAGGATCAACCCGATGTACTCCACCGTGAGCGCCCGCCGTTCACCCCAGCGCTTGATAAACCGCCCGATCCGCGGCGCGGCAACGATGTTGATCGCCATGTTGGCCAGGAACATGAGGCTGATGGCTGCGGCATCAAACCCGAACTTCTCCACCATCAGGAAACCGGCAAACACCACGAAAATCTGGCGGCGCGCCCCGCCCATGAAGGTGAGCGCATAGTAGAGCCAGTAGCGGCGGCGCAACACGATCTGGCGGCGCTGCTCCACCTTTTCGGGAAAATGGGGAAAAGCCAACTTGGCGAACACCGCCAGCAGCGCCGTGATGCCGCCACCGATGGCGTAGACCCACGCCAGTGGCAGATCGCCCAGATCGATGGCGAGGTAGATCGCCCCATAGGCAACCAGCGAGGTGGTGGCCCCTGCCGCCACCAGCTTGCCCATCACTGCCGGCGCTTCATCCTTGGCCAGCCACTGCAGCTGCAGGGACTGGTTCACCGTTTCGTAGTAATGGAAACCGATGGACATGATCACCGTGGTCAGGATCAGCCCCCAGAAGGTGGGGAACAGGCCGGTGGCCGCAGTACCCAGACCAAGCAGAAACAGCGACAGCAGACCCAGGGTCTGCTCGCGGAACAGAAAGAGCAGGAACACTACGGCGAAGGAGAGAAAACCGGGTATTTCGCGCAGACTTTGCAGAATCCCGATATCCGCACCGTTGAACGCCGCATGCTCGATGGCAAAGTTGTTGATCAACGCCGTCCAGGTACCCATGGAGAGTGGCATGGCGGCAGCCATCACAAACAGCAGCACCTTCGGATTGCGCCAGGTGGCGGCGATCGGCTCGCTCATGGGGACTCTTTGACTCGGCAAATGGGGGCAGGGGCGGTATTATCCAGCAACCCGTGATCAGTTGGATAGACAACCATTTGATCGGCGTCAGGTGACCCCCGGTTGCCACCGGGCGGGCCCAAACCAACAATCAGGCGCCCAACGCCACCACCCGATCAACAGGAAGGCCGCCAAGCATGCCGGTAACCGTCGTCGACCATCCACTCGTCCTGCACAAACTTGGGCTGATGCGCGAAGCGGAAATCAGCACCAAGAGTTTCCGCGAACTCGCCTCCGAAGTGGCCACCCTGCTCACCTACGAGGCGACCAAGGACATCGAAGTGGCGCACAAGACCATCCAGGGCTGGGCCGGACCGGTGGAGGTGCAGCACATCAAGGGCAAAAAGATCACGGTGGTGCCCATCCTGCGCGCCGGGCTGGGCATGATGGACGGGGTGCTCAAGCTCATCCCTTCGGCCAAGGTGAGCGTGGTGGGCCTCTACCGCAACGAAGATACCCTCCAACCGGTGCGCTACTACGTGAAAACGGCGAGCCAGCTGGCGGACCGCATCGCGCTCATCACCGATCCCATGCTGGCAACCGGCGGCACCCTGGTGGCCACCATCGACATGCTCAAGGAGGAGGGGTGCAAACGCATTCGCGGCATCTTCCTGGTGGCTGCACCGGAAGGGATTGCCCGGGTCGAGGCGGCCCATCCCGATGTGGACATTTACGTGGCGGCCATTGATGAAAAACTCAACGACATCGGCTACATCATCCCGGGTCTGGGCGACGCGGGCGACAAGATCTTCGGTACCAAATAACAACCCCCGGGGAGCAGAAGAATGAGCGATTTCACCCAGGACGTCTCGTCCACCCAATACCGTTTCCACGGCAAGGACGCGCTGATCGGCGCACAGATGCTGTTCGTCGCCTTCGGTGCCCTGGTACTGGTGCCGCTGTTGACCGGACTCGATCCCAACGTGGCGCTCTTCACCGCCGGCGCGGGCACCCTCATTTTTCAGGTGATCACCAAGGGCAAGGTGCCCGTCTTCCTCGCCTCCTCCTTCGCCTTCATCGCCCCCATCATTTACGGCGTGCAGACCTGGGGCATGGCGGCCACCCTGTCGGGTCTGATGGCAGCGGGCGTTATGTACATCCTGCTCAGCCTGCTGGTGCGCTGGCAGGGGCCGCAGGTGCTGCACAAGGTGCTGCCGCCGGTGGTCACCGGGCCGGTGATCATGGTGATCGGCCTGCTGCTGGCACCGGTGGCGGTCCACCTGGCCATGGGCCGGAGTGGCGATGGCGCCATCGAACTGGTGCCGCAGAACCAGGCCATGATCATCGCCGGCGTGTCGCTGGTCACCACCATCGGAGTCTCGCTGCTGGGCCGCGGGGTGTTCCGCCTGGTGCCGATCCTCTTTGGCGTGGCGGCAGGCTACCTGGTCTCCATCTTCATGGGCTTGGTCAGCTTCGATGCCGTGGGCAGCGCCGCCTGGATCGCCATGCCCAACTTCACTCTGCCCGAATGGAACTGGCAGGCGGTGGTCTACATCCTGCCTATCGCCATTGCCCCGGCCATCGAGCATTTCGGCGATGTGTTGGCCATCGGCTCGATCACCAAGAAGGATTACCTGGATGACCCGGGTGTGGACAAGACACTGCTGGGCGATGGTCTGGCCACCTCCTTCGCCTCTTTCCTCGGCGGACCGCCCAACACCACCTACTCGGAAGTGTCGGGCGCCGTGGCCCTGACCCGCTCCTTCAATCCGGCGATCATGACCTGGGCCGCCCTCTTCGCCATCGGCTTTGCCTTCATCGGCAAGGTGGGCGCGATCCTCGGCACCATCCCCACTCCCGTCATGGGCGGCATCATGGTGCTGCTCTTCGGCGCCATTGCGGTCATCGGCATGAACACCTTGGTGCGCAGCGGCCAGGACCTGTCGGAGCCGCGCAATCTCACCATCGTGGCGCTGATCCTGGTCTCTGGCATCGGCGGACTGACCATCGGCGGCGAAGGTTTCGCCATGGGCGGCATCGGGCTGGCCGGGGTGCTGGGTGTGGTGCTGAACGCGATCTTGCCCAAGGCACGCGCTTAGGAGTGACGCGACAGGGACGGCGGCCCTGGGCTGCCGACCCTTTTTTATGAGCCTGCGCCTCATCCTGCACGAATTCTGGATATTCGGACTGAAGCAGGCCTACGCCTGCCTGTTCGGGGGCTTTCTGCTGGCGGTCATGGTGATCACCAAATACTGGTATCCCATCGACGGACTGCACCGTTACGATTTTCTCTTTTTCGCCGCCATCCTGTTTCAAATAGTGCTGCTTGCGTTGAGGCTGGAGACACTGCGCGAAGCGGCGGTGATCATCGTGTTCCACCTGGTGGCCACGCTGATGGAACTGTTCAAGACGGCGGACACCATTGCCGCCTGGCACTACCCGGAAGCCTATGTGTTCGGCATCGGCAACGTTCCCCTGTTCACCGGGTTCATGTACAGCGCCGTAGGCAGCTACATCGCGCGTATCTGGCGCCTGTTCGAGTTCCGCTTCAGCCACTATCCGGGCATGGGCTGGACGGTGGGACTGGTGGTCCTCATCTATCTCAACTTTTTCACCCACCACTACCTCGTCGATCTGCGCTGGATACTGCTGGGCGCCACCGTCGCGCTCTTCTGGAACACCCGGATCCATTTTCGCGTCCGCGCCGACTACCGGCAGATGCCGCTGTGGGTGGGTTGGCTGCTGGTGGCGCTCTTCATCTGGTTTGCGGAGAACATTGCCACCTTCGTGAATATCTGGATCTACCCCAACCAGACCGCCGGCTGGCAGATGGTACCCCTGGCCAAACTCTCGTCGTGGTACCTGCTGATGCTGCTCAGTTTTGTGCTGGTCTCGCTGATCAATCGCATTCACCCGCACGCCGGACAACACGAAATCAGATAGGCCCGAATGGGCAATCGCGCTAGGATTAATCCATGGCCACCTGGATTGTTCCCGCCCTCAAAGCCGTCCTGCCCCATGTCGGCACCATCCTCTCCGCCGCGGCGCCCGTATTCACCAAGCGCAGCGCCGATGCCGCCGCCAGCCAGGCACAGGTGCTGCAGCAACAGATATCCGAACTCCAGGCCGCGGCTGCGGCCAACGACCGTCACATCAAGGAGCTGGCCGGGCAGATCCAATCCACGATCAGCGCACTGGAGCGGGGTGCGTCAGCCGCGGAACGGCGTCACCGTTTCACCCTGACACTGCTGTGGCTGGCGGTTGGCCTGTCGCTGGCTTCGCTGGGGATCACCCTCTATCTGCTCACCGGCATGCCTTGAACCACTGAATCCATGCTCAACAGGGAGGCGCACCATGTCCCATCCCTCCGCATCCATCGCCGCCAGACCCGCCCACACCGGCGACGTGGACCAGATTACCGATCTGGTGGATCACTACTGGGCCTTCGAGCAGATTGCCGGCTTTGACCGGCGCACCGTGCGCCAGCAGCTTACCCGGCTGATCACCAGTGACCAGCTTGGCACCGCCCTGGTCGCCACCCATGAGCACACCCTCATCGGTTATCTGCTGCTGGTCTATGTCTTCAGCCTGGAGCACCGCGGCCTGACTGCGGAAATCGATGAGCTGTTTGTGCTGACTGAATCGCGTTCGCAGGGACATGGCGCTGCACTGCTCCGCCTGGCAGAGACCATCGCCGTCAGCCGTGGCTGCAGCCATCTGTCGTTGCAGCTGGGCCGGCAGAACGGCCGGGGCCGCAGTTTCTATCAGCGCCATGGTTTCAGCCGGCGTGGCGGCTTTGAACTGCTGGAGAAGCACCTGGCTTCACCCTGACCGGCGGGGTGCCAGCGACGCGCAAATTTGCTAAGGTTCGCGCTTCTTCAGCCCTCCCGAGCCCGAAACCATGAGCACTGAACAGGCCCTGCACGAACGCAGCGGTTCGATCTGCGAACTCTGCACCGCCAACGACGAACTCTCCGTCTATGCCGTCCCGCCGCAGGGAGGCACGGGACCCGACGACAGCGTGCTGCTGTGCGCCACCTGCCGCAACCAGATTGATGATCCGGCGCAGGTGGACGCCAATCACTGGCGCTGCCTCAACGAGAGCATGTGGAGCCAGGTCCCGGCAGTGCAGGTGATGGCCTGGCGCATGCTCAACCGGCTGCGCGGCGAAGGCTGGCCCCAGGAGCTGCTCGACATGCTCTACCTGGACGACGAAACCCTTGCCTGGGCGCGCGCCACCGGTGACGGTGCCGCCGAGGAGGAGCAGCTCCGCCACGTGGATGCGCACGGCGCCGAGCTGCAGGCCGGCGACACCGTCATCCTGATCAAGGATCTCAACGTCAAGGGCGCCAACTTCACCGCCAAACGGGGCACCGCGGTGCGCGGGATCTCGCTGGTGCCCGACAACGCGGGGCAGATCGAGGGCCGGGTCAACGGCCAGCAGATCGTGATCCTGACCCAGTATGTGAAGAAGTCCACTTAGATTTGGTTCCGGCACTTTGACCGTCGCTGCGGCTGGCGTTACCTTGGGGATTCGATCCGTTCAACCGGGGAGGTGACGCCATGAAACCGCGCATCAGCATGATCACCCTCGGCGTGCGCGATCTGGTTCGCGCCGTGCGTTTCTACCGCGATGGACTCGGTTTCCCCAAGGTGGACTCGCCTCCCGAAGTCGCTTTCTTCAACCTGAATGGCACCTGGCTCGGCCTGTATGGGCGCAGCGCGCTGGCCGAGGATGCCACGGTGCCCTCCAAGGGCAGCGGTTTTGAAGGGTTTGCCCTGGCCCACAACGTGGCTTCCGAGGCGGAAGTGGATGCCGTCGTGCAACAGGCCCTGGATGCCGGGGCCACCCTGGCAAAGAAACCGCAAAAGGTCTTCTGGGGCGGCTACTCCGGCTACTTCAAGGACTTGGATGGCCACCTCTGGGAAGTAGCCCACAACCCGTTCCTGTGGATCGGCCCGCCGGACACGGAAGGATAGCCACCATGCAGCTTGGATTCATCGGTCTGGGCGTGATGGGTGCGCCCATGGCCACCCACCTGGTGCGCGCCGGTCACCACCTAACCCTGCACGATGCCTCCCCCGACGCGGCGCAGCAGCTGGCTGACCGGCTCGGGGCGGGCGCGGTATGTGCGCCGTCACCGGCCGCCGTGGCCGAGGCGAGCGACATCATCATCACCATGCTGCCCAACGGCCGGGTGGTGCAGGAGGTGGTGCTGGGCGAGGCAGGCGTCATCCAGGGAATTCGCAAGGGCGCTCTGCTGCTCGACACCTCCTCTGCGGAACCCTGGCTCACGCGGGCAACCGGCGCCGCTCTGGGGCAAAAGGGCGCCACCATGGTCGATGCCCCGGTCTCCGGTGCGCAGTGGGGTGCCGAAGCGGCAGAGCTGGTGTTCATGGTGGGCGCCGATGCTGAAGACCTGGAACGGGTCAGGCCCCTGCTTGGATTGATGGGCCGCAAAATATTTCACCTGGGCGGCCTCGGCTCCGGGCACGCCATGAAGTGCCTCAACAATTGCATCACGGCGCTGACGCTTAGTGCGACCAGTGAAGCGCTGGTGGCCGGGAAGCGCTACGGCCTCGATCCGGCTGCCATGGTGGATGTGCTCAACGAATCAACCGGCGGCTCCTGGATCTCAAAGACCCACTTTCACCAGCGCATCTTCAACCGTCGCTTTGACGATCCGTTCCGGCTGGAACTCATGCTCAAGGATATCGGCATTGCCTTGCGCCTGGCCGAGGAGACCGACACGCCCGCGCCACTGGCAGCCCTGGGACACCAGCTCTGGCGCATGGCAGACCAGGCCATGGGCCGCGGCGCGAGCATCAGCGAACTGGTGCGCTGGGTGGAACAGTTGTCAGACACCGCTCTGGAAACAGGCCGCAGCGACGCAAACAACGATAGTTAGTGAGCACTTACGCTCGTGCTTCAGCTCATCAAATAATAAGCCTGTTATAATACCCAACCAAATTCCTAAACATCAGGCCGTGCCCACGCATGGCGCGCGGCCCCTTCCGGAGAATGATGCCGAACCCCGCAGACCAGGAAACCTCCTCCAGATCATTTGAGCAGCACGTCCAACAGCTGCTCAGCCCGTTCGACCAGTTTGTCCGCAGTCAGACCCTCTCCAGCATCCTGCTGTTTGGCTGTACGGTCGCCGCCGTTGCCATCGCTCAATCAGCCTGGCAACCCGCATTCTCCCACTGGCTGCACGCCCCGCTGGGCTTGTTCGCCGGAGAACACGTGGCGAAGATGTCGCTGCTCCACTGGATCAACGACGGCCTCATGGCGCTCTTCTTCTTCGTACTGGGCCTGGAGATCAAACGGGAGCTGCTGGCCGGCGAATTGCGTGACCGCCAGCGCGCCCTGCTGGTGGTGACCGCCGCAAGCGGTGGGATGCTGGTTCCGGCACTCACCTACTGGGTACTCAACCCCGGGGGTGCGGCCAGCGTAGGCTGGGCAATCCCCATGGCCACCGACACGGCCTTCGCGCTGGGCGCTATGGCTCTGTTGGGCAGCCGGATCCCGCAGGGCATCTTCACCTTCCTGGCGGCGTTCGCCATTGTCGACGACCTGGGAGCGGTCAGCGTGATCGCACTGTTTTACACCGACGATCTGGCGCCTGCTTATCTGGGATACGCGACCATCGTGTTCGTCCTGCTGGCGCTGGCCAACCTGGCCGGGGTGCGCCGTCCCGGCGCCTATGCGCTGCTCGGACTGACGCTCTGGCTCTGCGTGCTCAACTCTGGTGTCCATGCCACGGTCGCGGGCGTGCTCACAGCCCTCTGCATTCCCGCACGTCCCAAGACCGGTGCCCGCACCTTTGCCCGTCACGCCCGTTCAGTGCTTCAAGACCTGGAGCATCGTGGTTCCGGTGTGGATGAGGTGCTGGGTGACGCCGATCACCACGCGCGGGTGCAGAAGGTGGAAGCGCTGGCCGAGCAGGCCAGCACGCCGCTGCAACGCTGGGAGCACCGTCTTGAAGTGCCGGTGGCGCTGCTGGTATTGCCGATTTTCGCCCTGGCCAACGCCGCCATTCCCCTGCCGGACGCCTCCTGGCTCAACATCCTGAGCCAGCCGACCACGCTCGGGGTGATCCTCGGGCTGGTGGCCGGAAAGTTCATCGGCGTGGGCGCCTTTACCTGGCTGGGGGTGCGCCTGGGGTTCGGCCGCCTGCCCAGCGGGATGCACGCGCGTCACATCGGCGGTGTCGCCCTGCTCGCGGGGATGGGCTTCACCATGTCGATCTTCATTTCGCAGCTCGGGTTCGGCGATGACCAGGCGCTGCTGCTGGAGGCCAAGATCGGGATCCTCTGCGGCTCCCTGCTGGCGGCAGTGGGCGGCCTGTCGTGGCTCTACTGGGCATCGCGCCAGAAGCAGGATTAGGCACGGCAGGCCGGATCCACCGGTCAGGGCGGTAATGGTCACTCCCCGGTGGTGTCACCCGGGGTGGTCAGCCGCTTGGGATCGAGCAGCCGATCGAGGGTCGCTGCGTCCAGCCCGCTCATCTCCCCGGCCACTTCACGGATCGGGCGCCCCTCGGCCAGCGCACGCTTGGCGATTTCGGCCGCCCGCTCGTAGCCGATCAACGGATTGAGCGCCGTCACCAGCACCGGATTCTGCGCCAGCGGCCGCTGGAGATTGTCCGGGTTGACCTTGAAGCCGGCGATGCACCGCTCGGCGAGCACCCGGCAGGCATTGGCCAGCAATTCCGCAGACTGGATCAGGTTGTGGGCCACCAGGGGCCACATGACGTTGAGCTGGAAATTGCCGGACTGCCCAGCCACGGTGATGGCCGCGTCGTTGCCGATCACCTGGGCACCCACCATGGCCACCGCCTCCGGAATCACCGGATTGACCTTGCCCGGCATGATGCTGGACCCCGGCTGCAGAGCCGGAAGGGAGATTTCGCCCAAACCTGCCAGCGGTCCCGAGTTCATCCAGCGCAGATCGTTGGTGATCTTGAGGAGCACGATGGCCAGCCCCCTGAGGTGCCCACTCACTGCGACTGCGCCATCGATGCCGGACTGGGCGGCGAAATGGTTGGGCGCCTCGCGAAAGCCGATACCGGTGGCTTCGCTCAACCGGGCCGCCACCCGCGCCCCCAACTCCGGGTGGGCGTTCAGCCCGCTGCCCACCGCCGTTCCGCCCAGGGCCAGATCGCGGACCGCGGCGCCTGACTGATCCAACAGACACCTGATCCCCGCGAGTTGGGCGGCCCACCCCCCCAGTTCCTGACCCAGGGTGAGAGGCACGGCATCCATCAGGTGGGTGCGGCCCGTCTTGACCGTATCGGCCAGCCCCGCGGCACGCTCGAGAACCGTGGTCTCCAGCTGGCCAAGGGCGGGCAGCAGGTTCTGATCCAGCACCAGGGCCACAGCCACGTGGGTGGCGGAGGGGATGACATCATTGGAGGACTGGCCCAGGTTCACTTCGTCGTTGGGGTGGACCGCGTCACCCATTGACCTGCCCGCCAGCGTCGCAATCACCTCGTTGGCGTTCATGTTGCTGCTGGTGCCCGAACCCGTCTGGAACACGTCCACCGGGAACTGACTATCGTGGCGCCCCTTGGCCACCGCCTCGGCCGCCTGGGCGATTGCCTCCGCCCGCTCGCGGGACAGCAGCCCCAACTCTCCATTGACACTGGCGCAGGCGGCCTTGATCAGGCCCAGCGCCTCAATGAAGCGGCGCGGCATGTGCAGCCCACTGATGGGAAAATTGTCGACGGCGCGCTGGGTGGAGGCGCCGTAAAGCGCCTCGGCGGGAACGCTGACCGCCCCCAGGCTGTCGCGTTCGGTGCGGTATTTGGCCATGACCGGCCCTTCGATGCGAATGGTGTTCTGATTCTAACGCGATGGCGGCCCCACACCAGAGCCGCCATCGCTGAGCATCAGCGGCTCGGCTGCGGTGGCTCGTAGGCCGCCTGCTCGTTGCCCTCGACCACGGGCTTGATGACGATGTCCACCCGCCGATTGAGGCGCCGTCCATCGGCGTCCGCATTGCTGGCCACCGGCTCGCGTTCACCACGCCCTTCGGTGAGCAGGCGGTTGGAAGGTACCCCCTGGCTGCTCATGTAGCCGCTCACGCTCTGGGCCCGGCGCTCCGAGAGCTGCTGGTTGTAGCTGTCGGACCCGGTGCTGTCGGTGTGGCCGATGACGTGGATCACCGTCTTGTCGTAATCCTTCAGCACCCCGGAGATTTTGGCAAAGGTCTGCTCGGCGTTGATCTTGAGGTTGGCGGCATTCACATCGAAAGTGGCCTCGCTTGCCACGCCCACCTTGAGACTGTTGTCGGGCAGGCGCTGGATGTTGAGCAGCTTGGCGTCCTGCTCGGCCTTCAGTTTGTCCTCCAGCTCCTTCTGCTGTTTGTCCATGTAGGTACCCACCGCACCGCCAGCCAGCGCGCCGACCACGGCACCCACCACGGTCCCGCGGGTACGGTTGTCGCTGGTCTGGTTGCCAATGGCCGCGCCGATCAGGGCGCCGATGGCGGCGCCGGTCTTGGTCTGCCGGTTGGGGTCATCATCCGTGGCGCAGCCCGCAATGAAGGAGGCGAGCAGGGCGGCAGCAAGCAGTCTGGTTTGGGGCATCGGGAACACTCCGGAAGTCATTGGGAGTGCGCAGGGTACGTCAGCGAGAATGAACATTCCCTGAAGCAGGTCAAATTCTGAGCACCTGGTGAAGCGATTCCACCAGCGGTGACATCGGAACATGGGTTTGTTCTGTTCCCAGCCCAGCCTGGCTGGCTGGCTGAACTATACTTTTTGGGCAGCAGTGGGCATCCGTATTCGGATCGAAGGACCGCTTTTCACATAAGAATGCTGTTGCATTTCGAGCGGAATACGACCGACGAAAAGACAAACAAGCCACCACAGATCCGTTTCCCGGATAGGTGGGCAGATTAGTTGATCGGCGGTAATCGGAAGAGAACCATGTGCAGAACCTTTCTCAAATGGACCCTCTTGCTGGCACTCCTGGCCCCGCCCCTGACGGGCGCGGCGCAGAAGCTGACTATTTACACTGAAGAGCTGCCCCCACTGAACTTTACGGAACAAGGTCAGCTAACCGGTCTTTCCGTTGAGGTGGTCGAGTCGATTCTGGAGCACTTGGGCACACCGCAAAAAATCCAATCGGTGCCCTGGGCTCGAGGTTACCGTGCTGCGCTGGAAGAGCCCAATGTGGTTCTCTTCTCCACCACCCGGACAGAGGAGCGCGAAGCCTCTTTCAAATGGGTCGGGCCGCTGGCGCAATGGAGTTACGTTTTCTATAAAAAGCGCGGGAATCCCCTAGTACTGGAGAGCCTTGACGACGCCCGATCTGTTCCCGCAATCGCCACCTACCGCGATGATGCCCGTGAGCAGTTTCTGATTGAGCATCAATTCACGAATCTGGACAGTTCACCAAAACTGATCAGCTGTGCACGCAAACTTATGGAGGGGCGGGTTGATCTCTGGCTTGATTCCAATTTGACGGCCCATCAAATCATGCAGCAGATCGGCTATCAGGCGGGTGATATTGAGGAGGTCATCAGTGTCAAAACCAACTACCTCTATATCGCGTTTTCGAAGGCCACGGACGATGCCATAGTCCAATCCTGGCAATCCGCGCTGAATGCCATGGTTGATGACGGGAGGTTTGCAGACATCTACCGCAAATGGCTACCCACTGAGGCACCGCCAAGTGCGCTGACCGCCGACATAGCCATCCATAAAAAACTACTGGCCAAAACCCGGGCCTATACCGAAGAGCTGCCGCCCCTCAATTTCATGGATCAGGGAGAAATCAGCGGCTCATCCACCGAGGTGGTAAGGGAGCTGGCCAAGCGTATGCAAATCGATCTGCCCATCAGTCTGGTTCCGTGGGCGAGGGGTTACCGGCTGGCCCAGGAGGAGAAAAACGTCGCACTGTATACCACTGCGCACACCCAAAACCGCGATTCGATGTTCAAGTGGGTCGGCCCGATTGGCAGCAACAACACGGTCTTTTACGCGCGCAAGGATTCGGGCATCACCATCGATTCTCTTGAGCAAGCCAAGCGTGTTCGCGGAATTGGCACCTATGCTGACGATGTGGACGAGCAGATGCTCAAAAACCTCGGATTCACGAATCTGTTCAGCCACAGCAAACCGGAAAGTATCGTGCGTAATCTGATGAGCGGTCGGATTGATTTATGGATTGCCGGTGACAAGTATGCAGCCAGCGTTATTAAGGCAGCCGGTTACTCACTGGACGATGTCGAAGCGGTCTACACGCTACGGCAGACTAAACACTACATCGCCTTTTCCAAGGAAACTCCGGATCAGGTAGTCGATATCTGGCAGCGGACTCTGGATGCCATAACCCGCGACGGCACCATGGACAGGATTACTGCGCGCTGGTTTGGCCAATAGGTTCGGTATGAAAACCGGCTCTCCAATCCGCGCCCGCCAGGAATCCAAAGGCGAATCTAATCCGGGATTTGGCAACGTGGGAAACCGGCTGGCTCCGAAACTGATTATGGTCGTGGTACTCATCAGCACCATTGTCCTCACCGGGTTTGGCATCTCCCAATATTTTTCGGCGAAGGCAGAACTCACCAGCCAGCTGTATAGCAACGGGGCGCACAGTGCGCAGATACTGGCAGCCGCGTTGAGCACGCCACTTTGGGATGTGGACAGAAACGCCGGACAGGGAATTGTACGGGCGGGGATGGGGTATCAGACAATCCGCGGTGTAAGGGTGATCGAAGCACCACTAACCGGATCGCCTACCATCGGCGACGATATCCCACCGGCCAACGTCTGGATGACGCTTTGGAAAACCACGGAGGGAAGCATCGAGTTGACCGATGGTATCCAACAGAATCCGGGGGACATCAAAATCTCTGCAGACATAAGAAAATCCACTCTCGGAGACACCAGTCAAGGGCGGCTGCTTGGCCAGGTTGAACTCTACCTCACCACCCAATACCTGAATCAAAGCCTCACCAACTCCATCCACTCGATTGCCATTCAGGTCATTACTCTGGACCTGCTGATTATCGCCTGTCTGATGCTCGTGTTTCGCCGCACTTTGCTCAACTCACTGGGAAAGCTGCGCTTTACCATGGAACAGATCCGACTTGGCAATCTGGATACGCGCGCCGACATCAGTTCCAGGGATGAGCTGGGAGACATTGCCAGAACCTTTAACCTGATGGCCTCCGAACTGATCCGCAACAAGAGCGATCTCGAAAACCGCATCGTGGAACGCACCCACGAGCTGCAGCTTGCCAAGGAGATGGCTGAGAGCGCCACGCTGGCCAAGAGCAGGTTTCTGGCCAACATGTCGCACGAAATCCGGACTCCGATGAACGGTGTCATCGGTATGGTCGAACTTCTCGGCTCAACGGACCTGTCGCCACAACAGCAGGAGTATCTCGACACCGTGGCCGACTCTGCCAACACACTCCTGGCAATCATTGATGACGTGCTCGATTTTTCAAAAATTGAAGTCGGCAAGCTCAGTCTGCAGATCGTGCCCTTCAACCTCAAAACCATCGTGCAACAGGTCACCCGAATGTCGGCGGCAATTGCGAAAGACAAACTCATTGACCTGAGAGTCATCTATCCACCCGCCACACAAGAAACTTTTCTGGGCGATCCGTTAAGAATTCGCCAGATAATCACCAACCTGGTCGGCAATGCCGTGAAATTCACCGACCGGGGACACGTCCAGATTGAAGTCAGCTACGATTCTGTAGAAAAGCGTTTGGCGCTCAAGGTGGAAGACACCGGTATTGGCATTCGTGAAGCGCAGCTGGAGTCCATATTCGAAGAATTCAATCAGGCGGATACCTCCATAACCCGGAGGTTTGGCGGCACCGGATTGGGACTGGCCATTTCGAGGCAATTGATACACTTGATGGGCGGCTCGCTCAGCGCCCAGAGCAGGCCCGGTTCGGGATCCACCTTTCTGGTCGATTTGCCACTGGAGCCCACCGATGCCCAAGAGATTCCCGAATTGTCCACGGTCTACAGCACCAGCGCCCATCAGTACCAATACCCCGTAGATACCCTGCTGGTGGAGGACAACCGGATTAATCAGAAGGTGGCCAGGATTATCCTGGAAGGACTGGGCTGCCGAGTGGATGTGGCCAACAATGGCAGGGAAGCCATCGAAACCCTGGGTAACAGGCGTTATGACATTATCTTCATGGATGTAACCATGCCTGTCATGGGCGGCCTGGAAGCCACTGCCGAAATTCGCAACAACCCGGGAATCAACCAGAACACGCTGATTGTGGCCATGACAGCCCTGGCTATGGCGGAAGATAAAAAACATTGTCTGGAAGCGGGAATGGACGGCTATATAGCCAAACCTATTTCGCGACGGGAGGTTGCGCAAGAGCTGAATCGCCATTTTGTGGCAGTACCGGCTACCGAGCGGGCGAATCCGGTCAGGCCAACAACTGCGCTGGAGGCGGGCGACACGGCAGATGTTCTGGATCCCATGGCCCTTTGGGACGCTGCTTCGGGCGATCTTGAAACCATCAAGGAAGTATTGGAGATGTCGGTCGAAGATCTACCCGTTCGTATTGCCCAGTTGGCTGAAAGCGTCCGTATTCGTGATCTGACAGAGGCCACCAGACTGGCCCATTCCGTGAGTGGCATTGCAGGCAGTATCGGGGCCACAAGACTCCGAAAACATGTAAAGCGTATTGAACAGGCGGCCCGCGAAGAGAGGCTGGCCGAAGTGGACAATCAGTTACCCGAAGTTGCCGATCTTTATGAGCAACTTCTCAATACCCTCGCAGAGTTCGACTGGAACGGATTCAAGTTGAAAGTCAAAGGACACGAACCGGCGGCAGGCTGAGAAATATTGGGAAATGAAAATACGCTGATTAAGGCTTCCGGTCTTTATCCAGCATCCCGGGGAAATGTTTCTCAACACACTTGGGACAGATGCCGTGTGAAAACTGCAACGAAGAGTGATCGCGGATATACACCTCCACCTGCTGCCAGTACCCCTCGTCGTCACGAACATTTTTACAGTACGCACAGATGGGCAACAGGCCGTTCAGGGTTTTAACGTGCTCCAACGCGTGCTCCAGCTCCTCAACCTTTGCCTGCAACTGTTGCCGCAGCTCAGCTATGGTCAGATGGGTCCTGATTCGGGCGATCACCTCATCCGCGAGAAAGGGCTTGGTGATGTAATCAACTCCGCCAACCGAAAAACCCTTTACCTTGTCGAGCACCTCCTCCAGGGCGCTGAGAAAAATGATAGGGATGGCGGCAAACCGCGGGTCTGACTTCAGCGACTCGCAGGTCTGGTAGCCGTCCATACCCGGCATGACGATATCAAGCAGTATCAGGTCGGGCATCTGCTCGACCACCCGTGACAGCGCTGCCTCACCATCCTCTGCGGCCTGGAACCGGTAACCGTGGCTGGTCAAAATCTTTTTCAGCAGAATCCGGTTCTGTGGCAGATCGTCGACCACGAGAATCATCGGCTCGCCTGGGGTCGCCACCACTCCGTTGGTCATATGCACAGGTATCGCCCGTATGGAAATCCGCCAACTATGTTAGCAGTATTGGCCCTGCGGCTGGTCACTCCCATTCCGACGTCAGTGGCCCTGGTGGCGCGTTTTTGCTCACGTTCCCGCTCGCCAATCTTCAGAATCGACGGCGGACCCCCAATTCTGTCTTCCCACAGGTGTTTGCTTCCAGTCCATAGTCCGGTCACTATGAGACACCGCATCCGGGTATGAAAGGAGGCACATGAAGGGTCGAATCATTCAATGGATGGCACTGTTTCTGGCCGTCGTCGTGGCGCTTGCCGCGTTCCTCTACCCCTCCCTGGCCCAGGCATTTCTGGCCAATCCCGTTTTCAATGGCATGATCATTGGCGTACTGCTGGTGGGCATTGCCGTCAATTTCCGGCAGGTGCTGGTACTCGATCCGGAACTCGCCTGGGTCGCTGAGAAGCGGGCGGGTGACCAACCGGGCAAGGTGACACCGCCCAGACTGCTGGCACCCCTGGCCCGAATGCTGGGCGAACGCGAAGGGCGGCTGCGCCTCTCCGCCATGGCCGCCCGCTCGGTGCTGGACGGCATCCGCATGCGGCTGGACGAGCACCGTGACGTGTCGCGCTACCTGGTGGGCCTGCTCATCTTTCTCGGTCTGCTCGGCACCTTCTGGGGCCTGCTGGGCACCGTCTCCGCCGCTGGCGAGGTGATCGCCGGGCTGCAGGTGGGCGGCGCCGACGTGGGCGGTGTGTTCGAACAGCTCAAACAGAACCTGCAGGGTCCGCTGGCCGGCATGGGCACCGCCTTCAGCTCCTCGCTGTTCGGTCTGGGGGGCGCGCTGGTCCTGGGATTTTTTGATCTGCAGGCGGGCCATGCCGAAAACCGGTTTTTTCAGCGCCTGGAGGACTGGATGTCGGAACTGACCCACCTGCCCAGCGGCATCGGAATCGAAGGCGAGACCAGCGTACCCGCCTACACCGAAGCGCTGCTGGAGAAGACCGCCGACAGCCTGGAGCGTCTGGAGCGGGTCATCAGCCGGGGCGAGGAGGAGCGTGGCGCGGTACGCGGCGAGCTGGCCGAACTGGGTCGCAGCCTCACCACTTTGGCCGATCAGGTCCGCTCCGATCAGCAGCTCACCCAGGGCCTGGCGCGCCAACAGCAGGAGTTGCAGCAGGTGATCGGCCGGTTTGCGGAAGCGGTGGAACAGAGCCGCGCCGACGAATCCGCCCTGCGCGATGCGCTGAAAGGCCTGGAGGGCGTCCTGCAGCGCAGTGGCGAGAACCATCAGGCGGCGCAGCGGGAGCTGGTGGACGAGTTGCGCCAGGAGTTGCGGCTGCTCACCAAGACCCTGGCCCGCAACGACCACTGAGCCGTGTTCACCCTCACCCGCCGCAGTCGTAGCGTCAACATCTGGCCCGGGTTCGTGGACGCCCTGGCCTCCGTGCTGCTGGTCTTCATCTTCATGCTGCTCTTCTTCGTCATCGCCCAGTTCTACCTCTCCGGTGTACTGGCGGGGCGCGAGGCGGCGCTGGACCGGCTCACCCGGCAGATCAACGAACTGAGTCAGACCCTCTCCCTCGAACAGGCCCGCAGCCAGGAACTGGAAACGCGGGTCACTGAGCTGGACCTCCGCCTGC
>JBNLBB010000050.1:0-17395 GCA_050302415.1 Gammaproteobacteria bacterium
GACCTGGATAGCCGTTGCGGTTTCGCTTGGTCTGCACGCATTCGTGCTGTTGGTGACCACGGGTCCTGCGCCTACGGTCGAGCGGCTTCCACTCGTAGCCCTGGAACTGGGCAGCGTGCGTTTTGAGTTCGGTATGGCGCCACCCGAGGTTCAATCCTCTGAGCCTTCCTCTGCGCCAACGGCGACGGCGGAGCCAAGTCCAAAACCGACACCCATGGCGCCGGCGACCAAACGCAGTGCGACAGTGGCCAAGCAAACGGTGGCACCGGATACGGGGCCACCGGAGGGGGAAGCGGCGGCGGTGCCCAAACCAGCGGCCGTGGCAGATCCTGTTCAACCATTGAAACGGCAGCGCACCTTGGATGCGGACGTGCATCAGGAGCTTGTGCAGTCACCAAAAGCGGGGGAGGCCACTCCGCCGGCGGCGCCGCTACTGGTACGCGAACCGCGCTTCCGTTCACCCCCATCGCAGCCAACCTATCCGCGTCGCGCCCGACTTCTTCGTCAGGAAGGTGTGGTGCTGATTCGCGCATTGGTGGATGCCCGAGGAGAAACACGGGAAGTACGCATCGTCCGCTCATCAGGTTTCGAATCGCTGGACCTTTCCGCCCGCCGGGCAGTGAGCAGCTGGGCGTTTCTGCCAGCCAGCCAGGCAGGAAAAACAGTCCCCAGTTGGGTGGAGGTCCCGGTTCGGTTTGCGCTGATGTAGCGATACCCGATGGTCGTTGAAATCAAATGTACTGGAGTTCATCAATGAATCACTGGATCGACCTGGCGGGACCGGTTGCGTATCCCCTGCTGGCCTGTTCCGTCCTTGTGCTTGCGCTCATGCTCGATTGCGGTTGGCGCATAGTGCGTACCCGTCTCACTTCCCTGCCGATTGAACGGTTACTGAATGGCTCGTTGTGCGGGCAGGACGCGGGTGCGGACATCCGCGCCTTGGCGCTGGCGCTCGATGGGGTCACGCATCCGATGGTGACCGGGGTGCGCCTGATCCTGGAGCACAGGCTGAGCGACCGAACGCTGCGCGAGGAGTTGGTCAACCACTGGCTGGGCGGACATCGCCAGATGCTGGTCAGCCACCTTGGGGGATTGACGCTGATGGCGGTCCTCACCCCCATGCTCGGATTACTGGGCACCATACTTGGCATGATCGACGCTTTTCGCGCGGTGGCAGCCAGCGTTGGTCCAATCCAGCCAGCGTTGATTGCCGACGGCATCTGGGAAGCGATGGTGACCACCGCGTTGGGGTTGGGTGTGGCAATTCCGGCCCTGATCGCCTCACATTCGCTCTCTTCGCTAGCCCACCGCTACCTGGAGCGGTCAGCGCATCTGCTCAACGCACTCAATCTGCGTCTGGAACTGCCAACCTCCACGCGAACGGTGGGCACCCCCAGCACCAGTGAGCAGGGTGCAGAGGTGTTCCTGTGATCCGGGTCACTTCACCGGCAGAGACCACCATCAGCACCCATTGGTTGCCTGACCTGACGCCTCTGTTGGATGTGCTGTTCATTCTGCTGGTCTTTTTCATCCTCAGTGCCAATCCGGTGTTCACCGAGTTGGAGGTTGAGCTTCCGCGGGTGGTGAATGATGCCGCCACGGCAGCAGAGGTGGAGCGTCTGAAGGTAGTGATTCCTCCCGGCGATGCCGCGGGTTGGACGTTGGCTCCGTATCACTACACCGAGTGGTCGGCCTTTGCCGAAGCCATAAAACAGCGGCACCAGGCCGCTCCGTCGGTACCGGTGGTGGTGGAGGCTGATCGGGCGGCATCGGCTGAACGCCTGCTGCGGGTGTTGGCGCTGTTGCGTGAAGCGCAGATCCAGACGGCACACATTGGAGTGGTGCAGGAGGGGGCGCGATGAAAAGACATGCCCGCTCCCTGTGTCTGTGCTTGTCCGCGTTGTGTACACAGGCGTCTGCGCAACAGGTCTCCGATGGTGCCGCTGCTTACCGCATGGATACCGTGGTGGTGACCGGAACGCGAACCGAAAAAGTATTAAGTGATTCACCCGTACGCACCGAAGTGGTGGATGCTCAGGAGATCGAGCAGACGCACGCACGTGATCTGAGCGAAGCCCTGGAAGATGTGCCTGGGCTGCAGTTGCGCAAGATCATCGGCAAAAGCGGCAACCAGGTGTGGCTGCAGGGTTTGGATGGTGACCGGGTGCTGGTTTTGATTGACGGCCAGGCGGTTCCAGCGAGCACCAATTCAACAGCGGATTTGAGCCAGATTGGCACTTCCGACATCGAGCGAATCGAGATTGTCAAAGGAGCAACCTCCGCGCTCTATGGCAGTTCGGCCATGGGTGGTGTGGTGAACGTGATCACCCGTCAACCGGACCGCCCGTTTGGCTATCGGCTGCAACTCGATGGTGGCACCTACGCTGCGCACAATACGGATGGCGGGTCGGGCCTACTTCATCTGGCGGGACGGGTGCAGCGTATGGCGGAGCGGTACCACTGGCAACTGAGCACCGACGTGCGCAGCAGCGACGGATTTGATCTGGATACCGACACCTTCACCACAGAAGGGGATGCCGGCGAGAAGATCAATCTGGATGCACGGTTGGGTTGGACACCGGATGCCACCAATGAGTGGTATATCGCGCCTGCCTACTATCAGGAGGATTTGGAACATCGCTTCACCACCCCGGCACCGGGACAGCCGGACGGTGTGACACGAAAGCTCAAACTCGAAGCGGCCGCACGCAGCCACATCAGCCTGGGCGGCAACCACCAACCCGCAGGCGATCAACTGGCCTGGTCGGTGGCCCACGACTCATGGCGGGACACCACGCAGCAGGACGCGTTGGCCACCGTCGAGGTAGACCAGGAACGGCGTGCCCGGTTCGATCAGTCGCGGTTTGAGATGCAGTGGGACCGGGCGGTGGGCGAATGGCAGTTGCTCACCGCCGGTGTCTTGCTGGGGCGCGAGGAACTGCGCCAGACCAAACGCGAAAGCGGCACCACCCTAGCCGAAGTGCCGGACGCCTCGCGGACCAACGCCGAGGTTTATCTGCAGGACGATCTGTTTCTTTCGGAGACCTGGGAGTTGGTGCCGGGTCTGCGCCTGCAACAGGACAGCGATTTTGGCGATTTCCTGGCACCCAAAATCAATCTGATGGCCGGGTTCTGGCGCGATGAACCCGTGCAGGGAAGGCTGCGGATCGGGTATGGGCGCGGTTACCGGGTTCCCAATCTCAAGGAGCGCTTTTTTGAGTTTGATCACAGCACGCTGGGCTACCAGGTGCTGGGCAATCCGGATCTGCAACCTGAGCAGTCTGACAGTCTGCAACTGGGGATCGAGTTCTTTGCCAACACCCGGTGGCGGTTTGATCTGAACCTGTTTCGAAATGAGATTCGTGACCTGATCGATACCGACATCGACTCGGTCACCGCCGACGGTATCCGGCTCTTCCGCTTCCAGAATGTGGCCCGGGCCAGAACCCAGGGCGCGGAGCTGACCGGTTCACTGGGCGTGGGTTCGTCTCTCAGAGTCGGATTTTCCTACCTCCGCCTGGAGGCGCGAGACCTGGACACCAACCAGGTGCTCGCACAGCGCCCGGAAGATCAAATCAAGCTCTCGCTGGATTGGCAGGTTGGGCCGTGGGAAACCCTGGTCTCATTGCGCGGCACTCACCAGAGCGAAGAGTTTGTCGACAGCGCCAATTCACTTGTCTCACCGGCCTGGACCAGCTGGGACCTGAAACTCAATCAACCGCTCAGCCCGCGCTTCAGGATTTTTGCGGGCATCGACAACCTGTCCGACGAGCACCGGAATCCAGACACCGAAACCGAAGATCAGCGGCCACTCAGTCCGCGGTTCATCTACGCGGGACTGCGGATCGACGGCTGAACCGACTGCCTTTTTAAATTCAATACAGAGGAAACCAACACTATGTTTACAGAACGCTCGATACTGCTGGCTTCTGCTTTGGTCACTGCATTGGCATTGACCGGATGCGGTGGATCCACAGATGCCGCCAACGGTGGTTCGACCAACGCCACTGGAGATACGCTGGTTGTCGATGCCACTGCCGGTGGCGTCGGTGCGCCACCAACCGATCCTGCCAACAAATACACCTATGTGGATCTGGACACGCAGAGTGTACTGCCGCTCACCGATCTACAGGCAGCCAGTGATAGCTCGTGGGAGATTGCGTTCAAGCGCACCAGCATCCGCATCAACGGAGGTATCTCCGGACCCGGAGTGACCACCGCAGCCCTGGCCGACGCGCAGGAGGAATTCTATGCCGCGAATGGCGATCCGAATTCTTCGGTTTTTCTCAACGCCACACCGGAGTCGGAGCAGCCGGCATTTGACGCCGTAGTTGACGATCAGGGGCTCAGTTTTGAATCGGATCGCAACATACCCGGAATTGTGGGTGACGGTACAGCAGAGGGTTGGTGGAACTACTCCGGACCACCCAATCATCTGGTGACGCCCAACACCGCGAACTGGTGGCTGGTGCGTTCTGCTGAAGGTGACAGCTACGCCAAATTTCACGTAACCGCCATCGATCAGGCCAACCGGATCATTGAACTGACGCTGTTTGTGCAACCGCAGGGCAACTCACTGTTCGGTACCACGCCACTGGTTTACAGCGCTGACATAGGTGCCGGAATGGATGGCGCCCGCTGTTACGACTTTGATGCCGGATCGGAGGTGGATTGCGCCACTGCAGACGGCGTATGGGATTTGCGCGTGGAAATCGCTGGACAGAATTGGAGTATCTGGACCAGCGGGGGTGTGTTCGGGAGCGGTTCCGGCGGTTCATTCGGGAAAATATCGGATGCTGATATAGGGACCTTTCTTTCCGCTGCCGATGCGCCGTTCTACCGCAGTGATGCCACTGGCGGACTGTTTGCCGATAACCCCTGGTATGCCTACAACCTGCAGGGACAAAACAAACTGTGGCCCAACTATCGCGTCTACGTCCTGGATAACGGCAGCGCGCAGTTCAAACTGCAGGTCCTCAGTTACTACAGCGGCGGCGGAACCAGCGGTGTCTACACCCTGCGAATTGAACCGCTTGCCCCGTGAACTTATACCTTTCCACCGCTGCATTCACGGGATGGAAGAATTGATTGGAGATTATCGATGTATTGGCTAGAAGAATTGATGTATCAGGTGTCCGGCATGTTGTTGTTGCCCGTACTGGTACTGATCGTCGCGCTGTTTGTCTATTCGCTGTTTGCCCTGGGTATGTTCAGCGCGGAATACTGGCAGAGACGACGCCATCGGCAGGCATTTACGCAGGCGGTGCAGCTGGCAGCACCAACAGATGCACCGGCGCGTCTGCCGGGCTTTCTGTTGTACAACCATTGGCGGGGCCACGCAGACACCACCGCAGAACACCTGGAACTGCTGGCGCTGAAACATCTTGAGCGCCTGCGCATTGTCACCCGTATTGCCCCCATGCTCGGTTTGGTGGCCACCATGATTCCCATGGGCCCCGCGCTCAAATCGCTGGCCGATGGCAATGTCCAGGGGATCAGTGAAAACCTCACTATCGCTTTCGCCGCCGTGATATTCGGGTTGGTAACGGCGTCGCTCACCTTCTGGTTGGCCAGCGTCAAAAAACGCTGGTTGGCAGTCGAACTCCATCACCTCAATCAACGGGTAGCGGAGAGTGCATGATGCGACTACTGGACGAAGACGAAGCACTCAATCCGATTTTATCAGTGGTCAATCTGGTCGATGTTTTTTTGGTGGTGATCGCCGCGCTCCTGATCTCCATTGCCCAGAATCCGCTCAATCCGTTTTTCGAAGAGGATGTCACAGTGGTGAAAAACGCGGGCAAACCGAATATGGAGGTGATCGTAAAGCAGGGGGAAAAAATGGAGCAGTATCGGGCCACCGGCGCGGTGGGGCAGGGTGATGGTGTCAAAGCGGGCGTCGCCTATCGCCTGGAGGATGGCTCTCTGATCTATGTACCGGAGAACGGGAGCACGGAGGGGCAGCGCGATGTGGAGTAACCGTAAATCGTCACTCGGCGCTGTTTGGTTGGGCATGGCCGCGTTGTTGGCTTGCAACTGGGCACAGGGTGCCCGTCCAGCGCCGGTACATTTCCCGATGCTGGTATTGGCTTCCAATCATGTAGCCGAGGCCAAACTCATCACCTTGCGGCAATTGGCCCAATCGATGGGGCTGGAGGTCAGCTACCGCTACGCGCGGGAATTGAGCGACGATGCCGAGGCGGAAAGATTGTTTTCCGGACATCGACTGGTACTGTTTGATGCGGTCAGCAGCAAAGAGAGCGGTGAACTCTACGGACGTTTTGAACCGCTGGTGCGGGCGTCCCGCAACACGGCATTTGTTGCCCTGAAACCCCAATCGGGTCACGTCCTTGATGCGGGCTTGACCCCGGACGTGGGCGGGTTGCTTCGCGACTACTACAACCAGGGTGGCGAAACCAATCAGCGCAACCTACTGCGTTATCTGCAGCGTTCCGCTCAACCCCTGGCGAGCGGCGCAGTGCCTCCGCCACAGTATTTTCCTGAACTGGGTTTTTATCATCCCGAACTGCCGGATTTGGTGACCGGAGATTTGACGGAATTTTTCCAGAACAGGAAACACACTGTGGAGCAGCCGGTCGTTGGTATCGTCTTTTCCAGGGACGTCATTGCATCGGGCCAGACGGCGGTAATCGACCAGTTGATCAAAGGTCTGGAGATGCGGGGGGTGACTCCGCTCGCGTTTTACCATGCGGCACAGGGACCTGGAGCGGACTATGTGACACCTCTGATGATTGACGGCAACCCGGTGGTGGATCTGTTGCTCAACACCCGTATCATTCATTGGGGCGAGCAGCGCAGGCGCGAGTACGAGCAGTTGGGAGTGCCGGTGTTACAGCTGCTGCCTTATAGCAGCGGTGATCAGTCGGCATGGGAGCAGGACGCGGCAGGCGTCACCCCCATGGGCGTACCCTTTTACCTGGCAATGCCGGAAATTGCCGGGGTCCAGGACCCAATGGTGGTCTCCGCCGTGGATCCCCGCACCAAGAAGCCCCAACCCATTGACTATCAGTTGGAGAGTGTGATCAACAAGGCGGTCAATCTGCTTCAGTTGCGCCGTACTCCGGCAGCCGAAAAGCGGGTGGCGATTCTCTTCTACAACTATCCACTTGGCGAGCAGAACGCGGGCGCCTCTTTTCTCAATGTCCCGGAGAGTCTATCGGTAATCGCCGATGGGTTGCGCGGCGCGGGGTATGCAGTAGACGAGATGGAACCGAAGCGTTTTATCGACTCAATCGGAGCCATGTTGAAGCCGATCGCTCGCAAAGAGATTCATTTGGAAATCCCTTACCAAAGCCTGCTGGAAAAGGACTTGGCAGCACTCCTGCCCATGACCGATTACCTGGCCTGGTATCGTGACCTGCCCGCCACCGTGCGCGACGCGATTGAGGCGCAGTGGGGTGGACCGGAGGAGAGCTTCAGCGTCGTGCATCGGGATGGCGCAGCGTTTTTCGTGATTCCACGAATCCGGCTGGGTAATCTGGTTATGATGCCCCAGCCTGAGCGGGGAAACCGTCTGGGTTCGGAACTGGCGATCTATCACAACAAAAAGATTCCAGTCGCACACAACTACCTGGCAGCCTACCTCTATGCCCGGAAGCAGTTCGGCGCCCATGCGCTGGTGCATCTTGGGACGCACGGCTCACAGGAGTGGCTGCCCGGAAAGGAACGTGGCCTTTCGGTCCATGACGCAGGCAACCTGGCAGTGGGCGATACGCCGGTCATCTACCCATTCATCATGGATGATGTGGGCGAGGCGACACAGACCAAGAGACGCGGTCGGGCGGTTGTGATCAGCCATTTGACACCGCCATTCGCCGCTGCCGGACTCTATCGGGAAATCGCGGAATTGCATGAGCTGATGCACCAGTACCGGGAGTTAAGCGAGGGAGCTGTGCGGGAGACGACCGGACAGCAGATACTTGATCGGGCATTGGAGCAGAATCTGGTCCGCGACATGGGATGGGAAGAGGCGCAGGTCCGCGCACGTTTCGACGAGTGGCTGGATGCCCTGCATCAGCACCTGTCCGAAATGGCCAGCGACAATCAACCCCTGGGGTTGCACACTTTCGGTACCGTGCCTGAGGACGGGCACCTGATCTCCACCATCACCCAGATGCTTGGGCATGAGTACAGCGAACTGGCATACGCCTGGGTGGCCGGTACCGGTGGGGAGATGGATTCCCACGAAGCGGAACCACACGCCGAAGATGGCGACGCTGTCGCTCATTCCCTGTTGGCGGATTACCGGGAACTGGCCGATTCGCCACCGCAGCAACTGGTGCGACACCATGTGTTGACGCGGGACGATTACCCGGAGGAAATGCCGCAGGCACTCAGGAGTCAGCTGGATCGTGCGCGAGAGTACCTCGAGAAGTTTCGCGGGCAGGAGGAGATGGCCGGTCTGCTGGCAGCCCTGGCCGGCCGCTATGTGGCGCCTGGTGTGGGAGGCGATCCGCTGCGCAACGCCGACGCCCTGCCCAGCGGCCGGAATCTCTACAGCTTTGACCCATCAACCATTCCCACGCGCGCAGCCTGGGAGGCTGGATCGCAGCTGGTCGAAAGCCTGATTGCAGAACACTATCAGACCCAGGGACGCTATCCCGAAAAGATCGCATTTTCACTCTGGTCCATAGAGACCATGCGTCATCTTGGTGTGCTGGAATCCCAGGTGCTGCGGGCACTCGGTGTCCGCCCGGTCTGGAATGAACAGGGCCGGGTCACGGGCGTGGAAATCATTCCCTATGGCGAGTTGAAGCGCCCGCGTGTGGATGTGGTGGTGTCGGTCACCGGACTCTATCGTGACACCTTCCCGGGGCTGATGCAGCAGATTGCCGGGGCCATCAATCAGGTTGCCAGACTGGATCATCCAGGAAACCCGGTACATGCGCACAGCCGGAAACTGGTCGATCAGCTCACGGCTTCGGGTGTGGCGACGGAGGAGGCTGAACTGCTTTCGTCTGTCCGGATTTTCTCCAATGAAAGCGGCAATTACGGCAGTGGCCTGGATGATGCCGTACTCGCCTCCGACACCTGGACCACGGATGAACGTCTGGCGAACCTTTATCTGTCACGCATGGGGTTTATGTACGGTGCCGACGAACGGGTCTGGGGACGCCGACTGACTGAGCGCGATCTGTTTGCCGACAATCTGAGCGGTACCGAGGCCGTGGTGTTTTCCCGTTCATCCAACGTCTACGGCATGCTCACCAGCGATGATCCGTTTCAGTATTTCGGCGGCATCTCGTTGGCGGTGCGTGCGCTGGATGGAAAAAGCCCCGCCATGTACATCGCCAACCTGCGCGATCCCAAATCCTCACGCACCGAGCGCTTGCAGCAGTTTATGGCCCGGGAGTTGCGAACTCGCTACTTCCATCCCCGCTGGATAGAGGAGGCGCAGGCAGAGCAGTACGCGGGTGCTCTGGAGGTGCTCAGCGTAGTCAACAACCTGTGGGGCTGGCAGGTGGTGGATCCCACTGCGGTCCGTAATGACCAGTGGCAGGAGCTCTTCGAGATCTATATCGACGACAAATATCAGATGGATATGCAGCAGTGGTTTGAGTCCAGCAATGCCCACGCCCTGGCGCAAATTATGGAACGGATGCTGGAAGCGGTGCGCAAGGAGTACTGGACCACCGATCAGCAGACTCTAGAGACATTGCTGCAACGGTTCCGCGACCTGGCCGGGCGCTATGACTACCAGACCGAAAACGAGGATTTTTCTGACTTTGTGGAAAGCGCTGCTCAGCGCTATGGCCTGAACGCCATCACTGCGGATATAGAGGAGGCAGTACCGCCAGACAGCGCAGCAACCCCTGCATCCTTGGCGCAGAAAGTCCAGGGCCAACAGCTGGAGCGGGTCACCAAGAATGCCGAGGAACAGCCACTGGAGTGGTTGTTGATGCTGCTGTTCGCAATTGTAGCGATGGGGTTTGTGGCGCAACTCGCTGCTGAAAAGCTGAGGAAACGCAAACCTGACAGAGGTCGGCAAGGTCCGGGAGGCCGCTGGTCGCCCCGAATGGTCGAACAGATAGCCGTGGGAGGGGCAGCCGGGTAAGTGGTTGTGGGCGGTCGGGGTGATGAATCCCGACTGCCCACAACCTAAAATCACCTGGGAGTAAAATTTTGCTAAGCTATGCGCCGCCCGCAACCTGCCCGGGTGGCGAAATTGGTAGACGCAAGGGACTTAAAATCCCTCGGTGGTAACACCGTGCCGGTTCGACCCCGGCCCCGGGCACCAATTCCCATTCACCAGCTCTTGCCGGACCGCTAGTTGGGTTCCGCGATCCGGTACAGTGCCTTTTCGCCCGTCCGCAGTTCGGGCTGAAGGGTGATATGGCCGATGTCGAAACGCCTGCCCAGTACCTCGCGGGCCTTCGCCAGTATGGCGTCCCATTCGTCCAATGAGTCGACCACCAGGTGAGCGGTCAGCGCGGTGCGGGAGGCGGACAGGTGCCAGATATGCAGATCGTGAACCTCCCCGACACCGACGATCTGGTTTAATGATCTGCCGACCTCCGCCAGATCCACATCGGGCGGCACACCGTCCAGCAGCAGATGCAGAGAACGGCGCAGGAGCTTCAAACTGGAGAGGAGAATGAGCACCGCAATGCACAATGAGAGAATTGCGTCGATCGGTGTCCATTGGGTCCAGAGTATGACCAGGCCAGACACCAACGCCGCCAGTGAACCCAGAAGATCGCCCAGAACGTGAAGTAAAGCTGCCTGCAGGTTGAGATTCCGCTCTCCGCGTGACAACAACCAAGCCACCAGGCCATTGATCAGCAGACCGATCAGCGCCACGACCGTGACAGTTTCTCCACCAACCTCGCGACTTGATTGCAGCCGGTCGACGGCACTGACAACGATGGCGATGACAATCCCCAGCATCAGCAGGGTATTGAACAGCGCCGCCAGGAGTTCCGACCGCCCGAGCCCGTAGCTGTGTCGCCGTGACGGTGCCCGCTGACCGAGCCACGCGCTCAAGCCAGCGAGGCCAAGGGCGAGCCCATCGCTCAACATGTGGCCCGCGTCGCTCAGCAAAGCCAGGGAATGGGCATACCAACCCGCCGCCGCTTCGATGCTGGAGAACGCCAGCGTCAACAGCAGTGCCGTGATCAGTGTTCTGTAGACTGCAGCAGAGCCCGAGTCGCCGCCTGATGAATGAGTATGGAACATATCGTTCGGGTAGATTCGATTCCGTCCACGGATAAGGGTAGCAGGCGGAGCGACTGTGGTATCGCTTGCTGTTACGCAGCAGGGATTGCAATCCCCGCGCGCACCGCCTATAAACAGGGGAGAAATCATTTCCACGGATTGGATGTCGAGAGTAACTCAGGGATGGCCCCGCCAAACCCGACCCCAACATCTGTACAGAATCGGTTTCTGCTGTCCGCAGAGGCAGCGTTTTGCCGTCTATTTAGGGTTCGAATCCTTCTGTTCCACACCTTGTTTTCCCCATAACCGGATTTTGACTTCACAACAGGGAACGCGGATTTGGTGACGGGAGGAAATCTTTTCATGACACAGGAGTGACTTGTGAAAACCAAGTGCATATCACAAAGGCTACATAGCAGCAGGAGCAGACGCTGGAGCCTGGGAGTGGGATTCAGCTGTCTGCTGTTGGGGATCCCCGCAGTGGCGGCAGATATCGTTGTCGACGATCCAATTGACGGCTACGGCACACCCGGGACACTTCGCGTTGCGCTGGAGATGGCAAACAACGGGGATACCATCCGTTTTGCACCTCAATTGGCCGGGGCAACCATCACCATCAATCCCAGCTACGGTGAGCTGATGGTCAGAAGATTGATCACCATCGATGGGGACATCAACGGTGACACCCAACCCGACATTGTGCTGGATGGCGGTGGAATTGCGCGCATTATGACCGTACGACCGTACTCAACGGGTCAGGTGGTCATCAACGGGCTGGTCTTCAGGCGGGGATACTCGCCCAGCAGCGGAGGGTGCCTGGTACAGCAGGCAAGTTCCGTGTCGATCACCCACAGCGCGTTTGATCAGTGCGTGGCAGTATACGATGGCGGCGCCATACTCAACTTTAACGAGCTGCATGTGCAGCACACCGAGTTCAGGGACAATCTGGCGAGTCGGGGAGCCGGTATTGTCTCCTTTTCCGGGTCACCAATAGAGATTACGGAGTCCCGGTTTGTCGGAAACGTTTCAAACCGTTGGGGCGGTGGTACCTATTTCTATGGTGGGAGTTCGGTTCAGGTGTCGGATTCCTATTTTGCCGACAACTTTGCCCTTGGCGCGGGTGCCGGCCTGTTTGCGCATGGTGCCAGCGGCACCTTCTCGGTGGCCGTGGTGCGTACCACATTTGCCAACAACTTTGCCCAGGGCACCGACACCAACACGGACCACGAGGGGGTCGGGGGTGGAATTTCGGCGGGTGGAACCGGAATGTTTACCGTGGAAAGCAGTACCTTTTCCGGCAACCAGGCTGGCCGTGACGGTGCCGGAATCATGTTGCGCATCAGTGGTCCCCGTAAGATCAGCCACTCGACGTTTGCCTACAACGTCACCGATGTTGGGGGACTGGGCCCCCGGTTCCCCGGGAACAATCATCCGGGGGGAGGCCCTCACGTGGGCGGCGGAATCCGTTCCGACGGATACGCACCCGTGGAACTGACCTACAACCTGTTCAGTGAAAACGGGCGCGTCAACCAACCTCAATCCGGCGGTGTTGCGGATGATGTGTCCGGCTATGTCATCTCGCAGGGATACAATATTTTTGGACAGACCGGTCTCCAATTGGTGGGACCGCCCAATCCGACGGATCGGCTTGGGCTTCAGACTGCGTTGTCGCCACTTGGCGTTTATGGTGGCGGGGCTTTTACCCATCTGCCGGCAACCGGAAGTATTGCCATCGATGGCGGCAACCCGGCGGCGGTTGCCGGCCAGAACGGTATTCCGGTGGTGGATCAGCGGGACTATGAACGGGTAGCCGGTGCCGCAATTGACATCGGTGCGGTGGAAACCTCCTCACAACCCGTGGGACCAGCGCCCCTGGATTCCGACCAGGATGGATTGAGTGACCAGGACGAAATCACCATCCACGGTACCGACCCGTTCAATCCCGACACCGATGGCGATTGGCTACCGGACGGATGGGAGGCCGGTTACCCCAGCCAGAACCCCCTGAATCCGGGCGATGCCTACAACGATGTGGATGGTGACTGGCTGGTTGCGATTGACGAATTTTACTTTGGCACGAATCCCGAGAATCCGAACACCGACGGCGATGGCTGGACGGATGGGGAGGAGATTTTCTATTACGGTACGGATCCGCTGAATCCGGACAGCAATGGAGACGGTATTCCCGACGGCTACTAGTCGGGTTGCGTGGCCGCGCCACCTGCGGAGGTGGCGCGGCACTACCCTGGCGACGCGTCAGGTAAAAATCTTGCTGCTTTTGAGAACCAGTTGACGATTCGCATTGGTGCCGTCTGTCAGATTGGACTAGCCTAAAAGATGTTGCAGGGTGCGATCGACGCCATGGTCGGCAGGTCCGACTTCCGATACAAGAATCACACGAGCGAACCCTATGAAGGCGCTTCTCATCGACCCTTCCAAGACCTACCAGCACGTCCTCGGACTGCAGTTCCGGGAGGCGGGCTTTGATACGTCGGGGTACACCACCGGCCAGGAGGCGTTGGCCAACTTTGATCCCCACCAGTTTGATCTGGTCTGCGTCTCGCTTCACCTCGGAGATATGTCGGGAATCGACTTCTGCGAAGCGCTGAGGGAGCGGGTGGGGCGTCAGGTGCCCGTGATCATGGTGACTTCCGACGAGCAGGACGCGGTACAGATTTCAGGCATGAAATCGGGGATTACCGATATTTTCAATAAGTCCAACCTGGTGGGTCTGCGCCGATTCCTGGACCAGTTCGTGCACCATCTGCGCATCGCCCGCGAACTGGTGGGCAACGTGCTCTATATCGAGGACAGCCGATCCGCAGCCTTCGTGGTGCAGAAATACCTCAATGAAATGGGACTGACTGTCGACTATTTTCCTCAGGCGAGGCCGGCGCTGGAGGCGTTCATGGCCAAGGAGTACGACCTGGTACTGACCGACGTGATCCTTGAAGGTGGCATGAGCGGCCTGGGGCTCACCCGTGAAATCCGCCAACTGGACGGGGTGCGCCAGCGGGTGCCGATACTTGCCATGTCGGGGGTGGAGGATGTGGCGCGCAAGATCGAGCTGTTGCGCTCTGGGGTCAATGATTACATCGCCAAGCCGGTGATTGCCGAAGAGCTGGCGGCGCGGGTCCGCAGCCTGATCGACAACAAGAAGCTGATGGACAAGGTGGAGGAGCAGCAGAAGCGGCTGGAGGAGCTGGCGATGACCGACCAGCTCACCGGTCTGCTCAACCGGCGCTATCTAGATGAGGTGATCGAGCGGCGGGTGAGCGAAGCGTTGCGCCAGCAGTTTCCCCTGAGCCTGATCGTGATGGATATCGACCATTTCAAGGTGGTCAACGACACGCATGGCCATGCCGTCGGTGATGCGGTTCTGGTCGATGCCGCGAGGCTGTTGCGTGGTTCCTGTAGGCGGGAAGATGTGGCTCTGCGCTACGGTGGCGAAGAGTTCTTGTTGGTCATGTCCTTCTGCCGGGGAGAAGATGCCGCAAAAAGGGCCGACTCTCTGCGCCTGGCGCTGGAGGGAATATATCCAGGCGGCATCCCGGTGACCGCCAGTTTCGGCGTGACAGAATTGCCCAAGGGACGTCAAGTCAGTTTCGAAGAGCTGTTCCGTTGTGCGGACAGCGCGTTGTACAAGGCTAAAAACAGCGGGCGCAACCGGGTAGTATTTCAGTCCATGGAACCGATTGCTTCGACGGTCAAAACGGCCGGTTAGCCGAATCGCGGCAACACGTTGTGGATGGCCGCCAGCAGAGCGTCAAGGCTGATCGGCTTGTTCAGGAGCAAGGTGTTTCCGAAATCATCCAACGATTTCTGGTCAATCTGACCGGCGTTGCCGGTGCAGAGGATGGCAGGCAGGGGGTCGCGCACCTTGTGCATCCGTTGCAGCAGCTGCAGGCCGGTGAGATCGGGCATGGCCTGGTCGGTGATGATCAGGTCAAACGCCTGAGGGTCCTGGACAAAGCGTGACAGCGCGGCGGTGCTTGCGTTTTCCGTCACCACCCGGAACCCCTTCAGCTCCAGCAGTTTGGCGTAGACGTGGGTAACCGAGGGCTCGTCGTCGACAAACAGGATACCGATCTGTTTGGGTGTGACGAGCGGCGCACGCCGGTTGGGTGTGGGATCTTGGCTTGCCGGCTGGACGGTTTTGGGCGCGGTACCCACCGGAAGGTAGAACCGCATCTGTGCCCCACACCCCTCGTCGCAGTGCACCGTCACATGGCCGCTGACCCGGTGCAACAGGCCGTGGGTCACCGAGAGACCAAGCCCGGTGCCCTTGCCAATCTCCTTGGTGGAGAAGAAGGGGTCAAACAGGAACGGGAGGATCGTTTGCGGGATGCCCGGTCCCGTATCGGCCACTTCGACCACCACGTACTGTCCACGGAACAGGTTTTTGCAGGAATGACATTCGATGGCTTCCTTCGGGTCCGCCCGATAGGCTCGGAGATTGATCATGCCCTGACCCTCCATGGCATCCCGGGAATTGACCAGGGCATTGAAGATCACCTGCTGAAAATCCGCCGCTCCAAAGGTGATGGGTGGGAGTTCGGCTTCCAGCTGCTGCACAATCCGGATCGATGACGAAAAGGTGGCGGTGGCAATGGTGGTGATCTCATTCAACGCCGAGGCGACGTCGATGCTGGTGCGGACATTGCCCGACTCGCTGTTGCTGAAGGTGAGCAGCTTGGTGACGATATCCTTGCCGCGCATGCTGGCACCCAGAATGCTCGCCAGGTTGTCTCCCAGCTCCTGTTGCTGCGGGTCACCTGCCGTAATCAATTGCTGACACATCTGGCAGTAACCCATGATGATCGCCAGGATGTTGTTGAAGTCGTGGGCGATGCCGCCGGCCAGAGTACCCATGGTTTCCAGTTTCTGTGCCTGGTGGAGGCTCGCCTGCAGTTTCTGGCGATGGATCTCCGCATTGCGGATATCCGAAATGTCGGTCACCACGGTCACCACACCGTCAATCTCGCTGCCGTGGCCCGGCACGGAGGTTTTGCGCAGCATCAGATAGCGGTCCTGCTTGCCTGGCGTGACGATTCTCTCCTCGTGGGTGACGCGTCCCGTTTCGCTGACCAACCCGCTCAAATGGCGGCAGACGGGATCCCGGAGCGGGGGCGGCAGTGCGGACTGGATAGGCATTCCCGCGGTCATCGGGTGGGAATCACAGAAATCAACGAACGCGGCATTCCACAGCAGCAACCGCTGGTTGGCATCCGTCTGGAACACGGGGTAGGGGAGCGTGTCGATGAGGGTCTGCAGAAAGCGGAGCTGGTGATCCAGTTCCCGGGTGGCGAGTTGCAGGCTCGACTCGGAGCTCTTCAGGCGGGTGATGTCTTTGACTATCCCTTCCACGCCCTCGATTTCACCCTGGGTGTCATAGATGAACTGGCTGCTGGCCATGCCCCAAACGGTGGTTCCGTCCTTGCGGCGCAGGGCATTTTCGAAACCGAATATTTTTCCGTTCTGCCGCTGCATCTCGGCGAGCAGGCGTTCGCGTATATTGGGATCTACATAGAGCTCGGCCACGGTCTTGCCGATCAACTCTTCCGGCCGATAGCCCAGAAAGCCTTCGATGGCGGCGTTGAGGATGACGAACCGGCCCTCACGATCCGTGCGGTAGTAGATATCCGGCAGCTCCTCGACTATCTTCCGATAGCGCTGGGCTTCGAGCCCGGCCTGGTGGATCTGCTCACGGGTGTCTGGTGCCGGATCGACCAGGCAGTGGATGGGCCCATCGGCACAACCCTGGTCGCGCCAGAGCGTCAGCGCAACCGGTTTGGCGGCAAGTAGCGGCCCCAACAGAGTGCCACTCAGAGTCGAAGGGGTGTTGCCCAGGTCATTCGGGTCCGCAACGGCATCGCGCCACTGCGCGGGGGCCGACCACCAGGCGGTCAGTTCGAGTTCTGTTTCCCGCGCACCGAATTCGCGCTCAAACGCCCGGTTGTACGAAAGCAGCCGGCCGGACGCATCCAGGCGGAGGTAGGGCCTGGGCAAGTCAAGGAATGCAGCGGCCGGGGTCTGAGATTTGTTCTGCATGCACCACGATTGTTATGTTGTGCGGGTCACGCATCCCGCAGCACATCAACGCCCCGTGCCGCCTGTCAAGGTTGGCATACCGGGGACCAAATCCGGGTATAGACACGATCCCTCGGGATATACCGGTATTCCAAGATTAGCAGGATTTTCCGGTATCGCCGGGTGTCGG
>JBNLBB010000051.1:0-16597 GCA_050302415.1 Gammaproteobacteria bacterium
AATTCGTTGACCATGCCCACAGCAGCCGCCTCTTCGGATTTGATCGCCCGGCCAGTCAGAATCATGTCGTGAAACAGGGTCGCCCCCTGCGGCCAGCGCCGGTAGGGCACCACGCAACCGCCAATACCCGGCAGGATGCCCAGCGAAATCTCCGGGAAACCGAGGCGCACGCCGCGCAGCGCGACCAGGCCGTGACAGCGGATGGCCACTTCCAGTCCGCCACCCAGTGCCAGGCCATTCAGCGCCGCAACGACCGGCTTCTGCATCCGGTCCATGTGGCGCTGCACCGCCGCGCAATCGCGCGCATAGGCCGCCGCCGCAGCGGCGTCCCCCAGCATGGAGGGAAACCGTCCGATATCGGCTCCTGCGGAGAAGGCCTTGTCACCATACCCGGTGACCACGAAACCGCTCACCGCCGGATCATTTTCATGGTCCTGAAACACCGACAGCAGTTCCGCCGTCACCTCGTCGTTGAGAGCGTTCATCGCCTGCGGCCGGCGCAGGGTGATCACCCTGACGCCGTCGAGATCATCGACCAGCAGGTGGCGGTGAAAATGCTGGTAGGCATTGATCGGTTGCAGCGCCTTTGGAAAGCCGGGTCGCTCCTGCTGAAAACGCGCCTCGATGCGGGCCACTTCGGCATCGCCGAGATCACGCATCACGTCAAACGGTCCTTGTTTGAATCCCAGCGCCATGACGCAACCGAAATTGATATCCGCCAGCGTACCGATTCCGCGGTCGGCGATGTCCACGGATTGTGAAAAAAGGATGCCCAGCAACCGGTCACGCACCTGTTGCCGCACCGCATCGGGTACCTCGATCAGGGTGCCCGGTTGGTGGGTCTCCCAGCGGTCCGTGGTGCGGAACACTTCGGCGGGCAGATAGTGTTGGCCCTCTTCCATCTGCAGGGTGTTGGTCTCGACGATGATGGGGTTGCCGTTGGCCAGGTTGAGCACGAAAAAGGGCCCTGCGGCGACAAACTCTTCGGCCACCCGGTCCACCTGCGAGGGAGTGGCCTGATCCAGCAGGTAGCCCGATTCGTTGCACCAGTTGTCGAAAATCCGGTCCAGCACGAAACAGATGGCATCGGCGGTCACGATGGGTGCCTTGCCGGTGGCTGCAAACAGCCATGCCAGATAGTCGACCGTGGCGTCGCTCGCCTTGGACCAGCGGATCACCTCCACCAGCAGGTTGCGCCAGGCCGGCGCGAAGAAATGGGTGACAGTGGCCCGTTCGGGATGCTTCAACTCAGCGAAAATGCGCTCGGCGGGAATCGAACTGGTGTTGGAGGTGAGCAGGGCGTCGGGCGCGACGATGGACTCCAGCTGCGCAAAAATCTTGCGCTTCAGCGGCAGGTTTTCGGTGGCCGCCTCGATCACCAGTTCGCAGGCCGCCACCCGCGCGTAATCGGTCACGTAGTGGATGTTCTGCAGCACGGCCTGCGCCCGGTCGGGCTTCATCTTTTTCCGGTCGACTGCCTTGCGCGCGTAGCCCTCCAGCCGCTCACGGGCGCGCTGCAGGGGTTCCTCCGCAATATCGACCAGGAACAGCTCCAGTTCCGGTAGCGCGCTTTTCAGGTAGTAGCCGATATCCGGCCCGATGGTCCCGGCGCCAATAATGGCAACCCGCTGCGGCAATGGCCGTTCGGGCCGGTGCAGCAGCGGATTCTGGAAACCGGGATAGAGCGTCGTGCGTGACTCCGCCATGGTTTCCCCCTCCCACGGTTTGTTGGAATTGTCCCTAACGGGGTGCGAGCCGTATCGCTCCGTCGAAGCGGATCACCTCACCGTTCAGGTAGGCGTTTTCTACCAGATGCTGGACCAGGTCGGCAAATTCGCCGGGCTGGGCCAGACGCTTGGGGAAGGGCACGGACGCACCGAGCGCGGCGCGGATGTCGTCGGGCAGCGTGCCCATCATGGGGGTGTCCACCAGGCCGGGGGCAATGGTGTTGATGCGAATGCCGAAGTTGGCCAGTTCGCGGGCAATCGGCAGGGTCATGGAGACGATACCGCCCTTGGAGGCGGCGTAGGCCGACTGTCCCACCTGTCCGTCATAGGCGGCCACCGAAGCGGTGTTGACGATCACGCCGCGCTCCTGGTCCTCGTTGAGCGGGTCGGCGGTGGACATGGCCGTGGCCGCCAGGCGGATCAGGTTGAAGGTGCCGATCAGGTTGACGTCAATGACCCGGGCAAAATCGGCCAGCGGCATGGCGCCGTCGCGGCCGACCACCCGCTTGGCGGTACCGATGCCCGCACAGTTGATCAGGATCCGCGCCACGCCATGGGCCTCCTGCGCGCCGGCCACGGCCGCCTCGGCGGAAGCGCCATCCGCCACGTTGCAGGCGAACGCGATGCCGCCGATGGCCCCGGCCACATCTTTGGCCTTGGCTTCATCGCGGTCCAGCACCGCCACTTTGGCGCCGGCCGCGGCCAACTGCCGGGCAACCGCCTCACCCATGCCTGAAGCGCCACCCGTCACCAGCGCAGCCAATCCGGAAATCTTCATGTTTGCCTCCCCATTCGGTCGTGTTTTCGATTTCGTCCCGATTATAGGGAGTCAAACGGTTTTACCATCAGTTTAATTGGTCAGACCAAATTTTACGGGGGTGGACATCTCGATTTTGTTGTTGCAACACAGCAAGTCACCCTCTATGCTGCGATGCACCACATTAAAAAGAAACGGCTTTATCCGTGGTAGGGCCGATTTCATTCACGCTCTAAGCAGTCATTGAGAAGAGGTTCTGAGTATGGATCTTAAAGACAAAGTTGTTGTGATCACCGGCGGTGGTCAGGGTTTGGGCCGCGCCATGGCACTGCAGTTTGCCGACAAGGGATCCCGTCTGGCATTGATCGACCTGAGCCAGGAGAAGCTCGACGAAACCCAACAGTTGTGCGAAGCCAAGGGCGTGGAAGTGCGCACCTACCTGGCCAACGTGGCCGATGAGACCTCCGTCATCGACACCTTCGACCAGATCGCCAAGGACTTCAACGGCTTCAACGTACTGGTGAACAACGCCGGCATCACCCGTGATTCGCTGTTCATCAAGGTGAAGGACGGCAAGGTCGTCAACAAGATGTCCCTGGAACACTGGAACCAGGTGGTCGACGTCAATCTGACCGGCACCTTCCTCTGCGGCCGCGAAGCCGCCATCCGCATGATCGAACTGGCCAACCCGGGCGTGATCGTGAACATCTCCAGCATCTCCCGCTGGGGCAACATGGGCCAGACCAACTACTCCGCCACCAAGGCCGGAGTGGAGTCCATGGCGGTCACCTGGGCGAAGGAACTGGCCCGCTACGGCATCCGTGCCGCTTCCATCGCACCGGGTTACATCGGTACCGAAATGGTCATGGCCATGAAGCCGGAAGCCCGCGAGAAGATTGAATCGGGGATCCCGACCAAGCGTCTGGGCAAACCTGAAGAGATCGCCAACACCGTGATTTTCATTTGTGAAAATGACTACGTCAGCGGCCGTTGCATTGAAGTGGACGGCGCGCTGCGCGTGTAGTCCTTCAATCCGACGTGATTGGATGAAAAAGGGCGCCATTGGCGCCCTTTTTTTATGTCGTGCGTGAATCTTGTGATTGCGAAGGTTGGTGGTTCCTCAACCCCCACGCTGGGTGGCCATCAATCCACAAACACCTGGTCTTCAACCGCGGTCAGTTCACTCCCCATCCGGATTGCCCGTGCCAGCCCTTCCGTCTCCGGAAGTATCCGCAAGCGCATGTGGTCTGCCAGTGCGCGCAGGCGAACCGGATTGGGGTAACGGTCGGCCCCCCGTTCCAGCAGCCCCCAGCACGATCCGAGCAACACCAGTCCGGAGAGCCGGAGGTAGTGGCTTGCCACCAATCCCGGATCACGGATCTGCTGCAGCACTTTGGTTGCTTCGCGCCAGTGCCCCAGGGCGGTCTCCACGGCATACGCGGTCTCGGTCAATCCCGCTTCGCGGATGGTGCCGATACGCGCGGCGATTTCGTCGGCAAACGCCTGGGCGCAGGCGCCCTCATGCAACCGGATCAAGCGGCCCGCCAGGGTCATGGCGTGAATGCCGTTGGTGCCTTCGTAAATCAGCGTAATCCGGCAGTCGCGCAGAATCTGTTCGACCCGGTACTCGCGGGTAAATCCGTATCCGCCATGAATCTGGATGGCCAGGTTGGCGCACTCCAGGGCCGAATCGGTGCTGAATGCCTTGCAGATGGGGGTGAGAAACTCTATCAGGTTGGGACGGTCACCCAGTTCCAGGTCCACCGCCGTGCGATAGAGCATGGCGCGGCAGCCCAGCGCCAGGGTGCGCTGCTGCAACAGCATGCGCTGCACGTCGCTGTGGCGATAGATCGGATCGATCGCTTCACCGGTGCGTCCGCTGCGCCCCTGCATCCGCTCGATGGCATAGGCCCAACTGCGCTGGGCGGCCACCTCCATGAGTCCGACCCCCTGGGTGCCGACGTCGATGCGCGCGGCGTTCATCATGGTGAACATGCGCGCCAGTCCCTCGCCGGGTGCACCGAGGATTTCCGCTTCCGCGGCATCAAAGGCGAGCTGGCAGGTGGGTGAGACATGCAGACCCATCTTCTCTTCCAGGCGCAGCACACTGATGCCGTTGCGCTCTCCGTTGGCTTTCACCGCCGGGCAGACAAACAGGGCCAGCCCCTTGATGCCGGGTGCGCCGTCGGCGGTGCGCGCCAGCACCAGGTGGACGATATTGTCGGTCAGATTGTGATCGCCGCCGGTGATGAAAATCTTGGTGCCGGTGATGCGCCAGCTGCCATCGTTCTGGCAGGTGGCGGTGGTGCGGACCTGACTCAAATCCGATCCGGCGGTCGCTTCGGTCAGGCACATGGTGGCGAGCCACTCGCCACTTACCAGCTTGGGCAGGTAGCGTGCCTTCTGTTCCTCGGTGCCGTGCAGGTTGAGCGTGCGGATCGCTCCCTGGCCAAGCGAGACCAGCGTCTGGAAGCCCACCCCGGCGCCGCTGAACATCTCCGAAATGGCGGTACCCAGCACATCGGGCTGTGCCTGGCCGTCGTAGGCCTCCGGTGCCACCAGCGCCGGCCAGCCACCTTCCGCATAGCTCTTGTAGGCGGAGACGAACTCTGCGGGCAGTTTGGCGCGACCCGCTTCGAGTACGGCGCCGATCTCGTCACCCATGGGATCGAGCGGTGCGATCTCCTGATCGATCAGTCTGGCCGCCTGTTCGAGAATCTCCCCGGCCAACTCCTCGTCCCAGTGCTCAAGGCGCTGGACATCCGCACCGTGGCGCAGGGTGTAGCGCATGTCGGTCACCGGCCCGCGATAGTCAATCATGGTGCTGCTCCTCGCCTAGAATTCGATGACGCCATCGCCGCCCGCGTAGAGTTTTTCAACCAGTTCGGCACGATGATCCAACACTGCGCGCTGGTTGATGTAACCCTTGTCGGTGATCTCATTGGCATCAATATTAGGAGGAGTCGCCATCAGCAGTACGCGTGCGATGCGGGTGCTGCTCTGGGGATTTTTGGCGTTGTAGTCGGCAATGCCGGTACGCAGTTTTTGGATCACCTCCGGTCGCTTGATCAGCTCTTCCGGGCTGAGGTCGCCAGCGTCAGGACACAATGATTTGCACCCTGCCGGGTTGGCGAAAATCAGGAGGCCCACTTCGTCGCGATCATGTCCCGTGACCACTGCGTCCTGGATGATGGGTGCGCCGGCAGCCAAGGCGGCGACGCGCAGGTTGCCGACACTGACCCACGTGGCCGTGGTGAGTTTGAAATCCTCCGCGACGCGTCCATCAAAGACTATGCCCTTGGCCGGATCGTTTGGATCATCGAACTTGCCCGCGTCACCAATGCAGTAGAAGCCCTCCTCATCAAAGGCTTCTTGAGTCTTGGCCGCGTCACGGAAATATCCCGGTGTCACATTGGGTCCGCGCACCCGCAACTCCATTTTGCCGTTGTTGGGGGTCATCTTCAGTTCGCATCCCGGCACGGGGACGCCGATGACGCCGGCCCGTTCGATGGCGTAATGCACCGAGGTGACCAGCGGTGCTGTTTCGGTCGACCCCCACGACGAGACCATGGGTACCCGCACGCCGCGTGATTGGACGGACAGCGCTTCCAGGCGCTCCCAAAGATTTTGGGGCAGCGCGGCAGCTGCATAGAAGATTAGACGCAGCTCCTTGAAGAAGTTGTCGCGCAGCTGTTCATCCTTTTCGAGCAGCGGAATCAGCATGTCGAAGCCGCGTGGGACATTGAAATAGACCGTCGGTGAGACCTCGCGCAGTAGGCTGGCAGTCTGCTCAATGAGGCCGGGCATCGGTTTGCCGTTGTCGACGTAGAGAGTCCCGCCGTTGGCCAGCACCAGATTAAAGTTATGGTTGCCGCCAAAGGTGTGGTGCCACGGCAACCAATCCACCACCACCGGTGGGCGTTCCTGCAGAAAGGGCCAGACCTGCTTGATGGCCTGCTGGTTGGAACAGAGCATGCGCTGGGTGTTGATCACACCCTTTGGCATCCCGGTGGAACCTGAGGTAAAGAGAATTTTGGCAACGGTGTCGAGCCCGATGGTGGCGAAACGCTCATCCACCGCCTGGGTGACCGGGGTTGCAGTCAGTGACTCGAAGGGGGTGCTGTCGAGGTCGGGTGCCGGCGTACCGCTGATGACCACCTCAACGCCGTTGAGGTTCAGGGATGCGAACGCCCGCGCAAACTTTTCACCATCCACGGCAAACACGACACTCGGCTTTACCAGTTCGAAAATGTGCTTCAGCTTGGCGTGATCCTGCGACATCAGGGAGTAGGCCGGCGAAACGGGTACCGCAGGTACGCCGGCCTGCATGGCACCCAGTTGGATCAGCGCATTGTCAATGCTGTTGTCCGAAAGCAGCATCACCGGTGTGTCGGCGTTCAGCCCGCGGTCGATAAACGCCTGCGAAATACCCCGGGTCAGGATTGCTGTTTCGGCATAGGTCAGGGCGCGCCACCCGTCACCCTTGCGCTCTACTAGAAAGGTGTGGTCGGGTCTCTCCTGGGCCCACCGCCGGAGCATGGCGATGACGCTGGTTTCCGACTGCTCCAGCGGGTCGGTGGAGCGAACGATCAGGGTGCCTTCGCCACGGGTTTCTACGGCAACGTGGGGCGTGGCGAAATGAATAGGGGCGAACGGGGGCTTCGGCATGACTCTCCTCCGGTGGGTTCCAGTCCGGGCGCTTCGTTGGCGCCAGTAAATAATTTAGGTGTCAACTGTCGGGTAGACGACAGATTTGTCTGTTATCGAAATGGTTTGATTATGTGGACTAAAAAAAGCTTACGCTAGGTAAAGTTCCTGCGGGTCTTGACCTGGTAGTAAGCATCGGGCAATGATGCCCGGATGCTTCGGCAGGGACGTCGCGGTATTTCAACAGGCCCATCAAACCATACGACTAAGGCCGATTTTGCCAGGAGTGAGGGGTCTGTCTGTCTCCAACCGCGTCGGCGGCGTCCTCGGATGCCGGCCTCCCCATGTTGCCGGGGTTGAATATTAACGACTGATAAATATCGAGGTTTGGAGGAGCTATGTTGCGTCACATGAAATTTGCTCTGGCAGCTGCTTTGGCCGCCGGCATCACCCTGGGCAGTGCGCCCGCCGAAGCAGCCACCACGCTGCGCCTTTCGTCCTGGTTGCCCCCGAGTCATCCCATTGTTGCCGACATGATCCAGCCCTGGGCGGATCAGGTCGAGAAGGCGACCAATGGCAATGTGAAGGTGGTTATCCTGCCCAAGCCGCTGGGCAAGCCGCCGGCTCACTTTGACCTGGCCAAAGACGGTGTTGCCGACGTCACCTACGGCGTGCACGGTTACCAGCCCGGCCGCTTTGTGCTGACCAAGGCCGCCGAAATGCCCTTCCTGGGTAACAGCGCGGAGTCCACCTCCGTCGCCTACTGGCGCACCTTCAACAAGTTCATGGCCGGTGCCAATGAACACGAAGGGGTCACCCTGCTGAGCCTGTTCACGCATGGTCCCGGCAATATCTACAACGCCAAGCATCCGGTCAACAGCATCAAGGACCTCAATGGTCTGAAGATTCGCGTGGGCGGCGGTGTGATCAACCAGGTGTCGCAGGCGATCGGCGCAACACCGCTGCTGAAACCGGCTCCGGCCTCCTACGAATTGATGGCGAACGGCGTGGCCGATGGTGTCTTCTTCCCCAAAGAGTCCATCAAATCCTTCAAGCTGACCAAGCTGGTGCGCCATGCGACGCTGGTGCCGAACGGTCTTTACAACACCAGCTTCTTTCTGGTGATGAACACCAAGGCATTCAACAAACTCTCCAAGGCCGATCAGGACGCCATCATGAAGGTGTCGGGTGAAAACTTTGCCCGCCTGGCCGGCAAGGCCTGGGACCACGCGGACGAAGTCGGCGTGGAAGCCATGAAGGCTGACGGCGTCGAAGTGATCACCGCCTCCTCCGCCATGGTCCAGGAGATCAAGGATGCCACCAGCGGTATCGAGTCAGCCTGGTATGACGAAGTTAAGGCCAAAGGCATTGACGCCAAGGCGATGATGGATTCCATGCGCGCCGAAATCGCCAAGCTGGAAGGCAAGTGAGCCAGACGGTCAGCAATGATGCCGACCAGAGGGGGCAGACGCCCCCTCTTGGTGTCGGCGGCACACTCGGGGTCTGGCTCTACTGGACCCTGGGTGCGCTGTCGGCGTTGCTCATTTTCTGCATGATGGCGCTCACCTTTTTCGACGTTCTGGGGCGGTATGTTTTCAACACGCCCATTCCGGGTGCGTTCGAGGTGACGGAGCTGATGCTGGCAACCTTGATCTTCGCCGGTCTGCCCCTGGTAACGCTCTATGGTGAGCAGGTCACTGTGGATCTGTTCGACAAATTCATCCCCGTTTCGGTCCGGCACATCCGCGATGCCGTGATCTCCCTCGGCAGTGCATTTCTGATTTTTGTGATGAGTTACAGCGTCTGGCTGAAGGCCGATGAGTCAGCGGGCTACGGCGATATCACCGCCATCCTGCGGATCCCAATTCCACCACTGATCTATTTCATGAGCGTGATGCTGGCGTTCACCGGTGTGGTGCTGGTGATCATGGCTTGGTGGGCCCTGACCGGCCACGATCAAATTCATAACGACAAGTTTTAAATCATGTTGGAATCAGTCATAGCCTTTGCCGTGATGCTGGGCATTATCGCCCTGCGCGTCCCCATCGCCTTTGCCATGGGCCTGGTCGGCTACGTGGGATACGGCCTCACCGTCGGCTGGGGACCCTCGCTGGCTATGGCCACCACGGTGACCTATGAAACAGGTCTCAGCTACGGCCTGTCCGTGGTGCCGCTCTTCATCCTGATGGGCAACCTGGTCGCCCGCGCCGGGCTCTCCGATGAACTCTATGCGGCGTCCAACGCATTCCTGGGTCACAAGCGCGGCGGGCTCGCCATGGCGACGGTGGTGGCCTGTGGCGGTTTCAGCGCGGTCTGCGGATCCAGCCTCGCCACGGCTGCGACCATGTCCAAGGTGGCCCTGCCACCCATGCGCAAATTCGGTTACTCCGACAGCCTGGCGACCGGCTCCATCGCCGCGGGCGGGACGCTGGGCATCCTGATTCCCCCCAGTGTCATCCTCGTCATCTACGGAATCCTCACCGAATCCGATATCGGCAAGCTCTTTATTGCGGGTATTCTCCCGGGCCTGGTCGGCATCTTCTTTTACCTGCTCGCGGTGAAACTCAAGGTGGCCATCCACCCGGAATCCGGTCCGCCCGGTCCGGTGGTGCCCTGGCCGGATCGCTGGCGTGCATTGCGCGGCGTGTGGGGCGTCGTCCTGCTGTTCTTCATCGTCATTGGCGGTATCTACGGCGGCGTGTTCACCCCCACCGAGGCAGCCGGTATCGGCGCTTCGGGCAGTTTCTTTTTTGCACTGATCCGCCGGCGCCTGACGCGCCAGAGTTTTATCGACATTCTGATCGAGAGTGCGCGGACCACCGCCATGATCTTTTTTGTGCTCATCGGCGCGCTGATGTTCTCCAACTACATCAACGTGATGGGTCTGCCCTACGAGCTGACCGATTGGGTGATGAGCCTGGAGCTGTCGCCGCTGATGGTGGTGGTGATGATCATGCTGGTCTACGTGGTGCTGGGCTGTGTGCTGGAGAGCATGTCCATGATCCTGCTTACTGTGCCGGTCTTCTATCCGCTGCTCTCGGGTCTTGATTTCGGTGATTTCATCCAGCCCGACCTGGTGCTGATCTGGTTCGGTATCGTGGTGGTCGTGGTAACTGAAATCAGTCTGATCACGCCGCCGGTGGGGCTGAACGTCTTTGTGCTCAAAGGCGTATTGCCCGACGTGAAGCTCTCCACCATTTTCAAGGGTGTGACCCCCTTCTGGTTCATGGATATCCTGCGGCTCACCCTGTTGGTGCTGATCCCGGGCATCTCCGTCTTTCTGCCATCGCTGATGCGTTAGGCGGGCGCAGCGGGCGGCTGACACTGAAGGTCTGCAGCTTGAAGGATTCCATTATCGACAGACTGCGCGCCGGAGACCCCGGCGCGCTGTCGCTCGCCATCTCCCAGGTATTGCGCGCCAAACCCGGATTTCGGGACCTGCTGGGTGCCATTCAGCCCCACCTCGGACGGGCGCTGGTGGTCGGCTTGACCGGGGCGCCTGGTGCCGGCAAATCGACACTCAGCTCCGCGCTGGTGGGTGCCCTGCGCGGTCACGGTTTGACCGTGGGGGTGATTGCCGTCGATCCTGCGAGTCAGGCGACGGGGGGCGCGCTGCTCGGTGATCGGCTGCGTCTCAACCAGCATGCCGGCGATGATGGCGTGTTTGTCCGGTCGCTGTCGGCTGCCGGTGCCGGAGGGCTTTCGGCTGAGGTGAGCCCGGTCATCGATCTCATGGATGCCGCTGGGCGGGACGTCGTCCTGGTGGAAACCGTGGGGGCGGGCCAGGGCGATACCGGCATAGCGGAGCTGGCCGATATCAGTCTCCTGGTGGTAACCCCGGGAATGGGCGATGCCATTCAGGCGGCCAAAGCGGGGATGCTGGAGCATGCCCAGATCATTGTGGTCAACAAGGCGGATCTGCCCGAGGCCGCCACCGCGGCAGCCCAGTTGACTCACGCCGCGCGCGGGGAAGTGATCCTGGTCAGTGCCCGGAGCGGCATGGGAATCGATGCGCTGATGCAGCGCCTGCTGGCGCTGGGCGAGGCGCGTGATCCCGCAGCCAGGACGCAGCGAAGAGTTGCCCATCTGGGGCGGACCCTGCTGGAAGCGGCCGCCCTACGGCTCGGAGCGGACCGTGAGCAGCTGGCCTCACTGGCCACCCGGGTGCGCCGTGGGGAGCTGACAACCGATGAGGCAGTGGATCTGCTGCTGGACCCGTTCAGGACCTAGTGTCCTGAACCGCCGCCAACGATTCGGGCGTGTCGATATCGGTGACCACCGCCCGGTCGGCCACCTCCACCGTCACCAGTCCATCACCCAGGGTACTGAACAGGCTGCGTGCCCCGGTGTCCCCCTGCAATTGCCTGACCCGCGGAAAGAGCGCCGCGCGCAGCAGGACCGGGTTTCCCCGGCGCCCCTGGCAGGTGGGGACCACCGCCAGGGCGTCCGGGTTTTCCGATCCGCAGGCCCTGAGGCGATCAATCACACCGGTGTGGACCAGCGGCATATCACCCAACAGGACAACCACGCCACCACACGTTGCCGGTAGCGCGGCGAGCCCTGTGGCAATGGATCCGGCCATGCCCGTGGCATGGTCCGGGTTGTGCCACTCCAACACGGGTAGCTCCGCAATCAGCGGCTGTACCCGTTCCCGCTGATGGCCGGTCACGACGACCACCGGAGCGAGCCCTGCGGTCAGCGCCGCATGCACCGCATGCAGCAGGCAGGGGATACCCGCCACGGGTTCCAGCAGTTTGTTGATGCCCCGCATCCGGCGGGAGCTGCCGGCGGCCAGGACAATGGCGGCCAACTGTTCCATGGTCAGGCGTCGCTTTCCTGGCCGGCCAGCAATCCGCCGCAGCCCCAGGTGAGCACCTCATCGCTGCCGGCGGGATGACCACAGAAGTGGCGCTGGAGCAGCCGGTCAATGCCGTTGGGTTTGTCGCCGCGGGCGCAGCCCGGCAGCACCATGATGGCGGTCTTTCCGGTCTCCGCGGTCTGTAGCAGGCTGCCGGGTTCGAGCGGAAATCCATGCTGTCGGGTGACCACGCCCGCCTGCTGCAGTGCCATCGGCACCACATCCGCGAAGTCGGTGGTGGCCGTGGCACCGGCAATCAGAATCAGATCGGGGGAGTGGCGCAACACCTGCTGCAGGGAGTCGGCCAGACCCTCGATGCTGTGGGGGCACCGGTGCAGGGCTGCGAGCCCATTGTCAAAGCGGGCAAGGCGCCGGTGGATGGCATCCCTGGTACGCAGCACCCGTTCGTCGCTGGTGTGCGGCTGGCAGGTGTGAATGAGGTGGCAAACCTGTGGGCGGTAGGGTGCCAGGTTGAGCCGCATGCCCGGTTCGCCCAGCAGTGCCGCGGCACGCTCAAGCTGCGCGGCGCTGAGGCCGAACGGGATGATCTTGAGACGGGCCACGATCTCGCCCCGGGTACAGTGCGACCAGGCTGGTGCCGTGGCCAGTTTGATCTCCGGATCGAGCCGGTTGAACCGGGTAACCGCGTCGGCGTCCACCCGCAACAGGCCGTTGGCGCCCGCGCGCAGATCGCAATGCCCCGCTTTCGGAGCGTCCACCTCCAGGTGATGGCCGGCCAGCAGCGCTGCGAGGCGCGCACTGGCGGTGGCTTCGTCCAGATCGCCCGGGGCAAGGACCGCGCCCCACAGGCGGTCGATGCCATGTTCAGTCAACAGGCGCAGATCGGCCGCGTCCAGTACCCGTCCTTTTTTGAATGTGCGATCACCGAGGCGCAGTGAGTGGGCCAGGATCACTCCGGCTGCCTGGTTCCGATCAAACTGGCCAAATTTCACTGCGCTGGCGTCCCGTGGCGGGCCTGCACCAGTTCCGCGGCAATGGCCACCGCGATTTCGGCAGGTGCCCGGCCACCGAGATGGAGGCCAATGGGCGCATGAATCCGCGAGAGCTCTTCCCCAAAGCCCAGTGCCTCCATCCGTTCCAGGCGCTGTGCGTGGGTCCGACGGCTGCCCAGGGCGCCGATGTAGAAGGCGGGCGAGCGCAGGGCCGCCACCAGTGCCGGATCGTCGAATTTGGGATCGTGGCTCAACAGGACCACGGCGGTGCGCGCATCCGGGGCGTACGCTTCCATTATCCGGTCCGGCCACTCCTGGCGCAGGTCCGCATCGGTGAAGCGCAACGGTTGGGTGAACGCCTTCCGCGGATCGACGATGGTGACCGCATAGCCAAGCATGCGGGCCATGGGTGCCAGGTGTTGGGCGATGTGGACGGCCCCGACAATCAGCAGGCGCAGGGGGGGCAGGTAGGTGCGGGCAAACAGTGTTTCGCTCACCCGATCGCTCCGTTCGGTCTTCAGCAGATCGGCGATCGTCGGCTTTGCGATCGCTTCCCGGGGCAGGGTCCCAATCAGTTCGTCGCCCACCAGCACGGCATGGGCATGGCTTTCGGTATCGATCAGCCAGCAGACCGGCTGCTTGTCGGACTGGGCCTGCAGCAGGCGTTGAAACACAGGGTCGTCGGCCTGCAGGGGGGCCACGTAGACCTCGATGGTGCCGCCGCAGGAGAGGCCCACTTCCCAGGCCATGTCGTTGGAGACACCAAACTCCACTGTCCGCGCCTTGCCGGAACGGATGGTGGCCTGACCTTCCGCCACCAGCGCGGTTTCCACGCAGCCGCCGGAGACCGAGCCAAGGAATTCCCCCTGCTCATTGAGGATGAGGTGGCTGCCCACCGGTCGGGGGGAGGAGCCCCAGGTGGCGACCACCGTGGCAAGTGCCACCGCCTGACCAGCCCCCAGCCAGTCGCCAGCGGTTTTCAGCAGTTTGCTGTCGATCGGCAGATCGGACACGGTAGGCTCAGCCGGCTGCGCGTTTCTTCGGGGTGGCCGGTTCCATCTCCGTGGGTCCAACCACGCCGTTGGCGATCAGGGTGAAGAAATTTTCCGTGATATCGGGAATGGTCATCCCCTTGTCCGGGTTGTACCAGCGCGCCAGCCAGTTGCACATACCCAGAATGCCGTAGGCGGTGACCTTGGCATCCAGTGCCGGGTTGAATTCGCCCGCCGCCTGGCCGTCGAGGATCAGCTGCTCCCACATATCGGTGTACTCCCGCCACACCTTGCGGATCGCCTCCGGTTTGTCGTCGTCCTTGAAGTAGTGTTTTTCGCGCAGCATGACCGTGGTTTCCAGGTAACCCGGGCTGTAGCTGGAGAGGTGCGACTCGATGGCCGCATGCATCTTCTCCAAGTGGGTGCCGCGGATGCTGATGGCGCCGCGCAGATTGCGTACCAGGCTGTGGCTCTGCGGCAGAATGATCTCCAACAGGATGTCTTCGCGGCTTTTGAAGTAGTAGTAGACCGCTTCGCGTTTGACGCCGCAGGCGGTGGCGATATCCTCAATGGAAGTCTGCGAAACGCCTTTGCGTTCGAAGAGTTCGGCGGCGCGGCGCAGGATCTGGATTCGACGTGACATAGGCCCTCCCGGGATGCGTGACAAATTTTACAATTTGTAAAACGTATGATCGAAAGATAGCGAAGATCAAGTATTAAAGCAATATCAATTTTACACTACTGTAAAAACGTTATTTACAGTATCGTAAATCTCTGGTAGTTTTTGGTGGCATGTGACGAGGGTTCCGATTTCGGTTTTGGTGGCGGGTGCCACGGCTTGAAACCCGGAAACGGCTGCTAGCCAAGCGCACGGCGCGACGCGCGGAATGCCGGGGAAAACTGCCAGTAATTTCCTATCGAGAAACCCCAACCGGAGAGATACAGGTGAGCGGATACAAGGCTGAAATACCGTACGGCGTCTACTGGAGTACACCCTTTGCACGCTGGCAGGGGAGTCTTTCCCATCTCAACAGCGTGGAGTTTGCCGCCTACGTGGCGCGCAACGAACTGGAGAAACGCGACATTCCCGGCTCGGTCTTCGACTACGGGGTTTTCGGCACCAGCGTACCCCAGCATCACTCGTTTTTCGGGCTGCCCTGGCTGACCGGCATGGCCGGATTGGGCCACGTCGGCGGACCGACCATTTCCCAGGCGTGCGCCACCGGCGTGCGGTCCATCCTGATGGGCGTGCAGGAGGTGGAAGCCGGCCTGTCACAGGCGGCCCTGGTGGTCACCGGCGACCGCTGTTCCAATGGCCCGCACCTCTACTACCCTAATCCCCAGGGGCCGGGCGGCACCGGCAGCCATGAAGACTGGGTGATGGACAACTTCGGCTGCGATCCGCTGGGCGGCCACGCCATGATCGATACCGCTGAGAACTGCGCGCGCAAGCATGACGTCACCACGCAAGAACAGCATGAAGTGGTGCTGCGCCGCTGCGAACAGTACGAGATGGCGCTGGCCGATGACAGCGCCTTTCTCAAGCGCTTCATGACCCTGCCCTTCGACGTGCCCAATGCCCGCTACAAAAAAACCATTGGTCAAATGACCGGCGACGAGGGGGTCACCCTCTCCACCGCCGAGGGGCTGGCCAAGCTGCGCCCGGTGAAACCGGACGGCACAGTGACCTTTGGTGGCCAGACCCATCCCGCCGACGGGTCTGCCGCGCTGGTGGTCACCACCGCCGAGCGTGCGCGTGAACTGAGTCGCGACAGCTCGATCCGGATTCGGATCCTCGGCTTCGGCCTGGCGCGTACCGAACTGGCCTACATGCCGGCGGCCACCGTGCCGGCTGCGAAGCAGGCGCTGCAGCAGGCGGGTTTGGAGATCAAGCAGATTGACGCCATCAAATCGCACAACCCCTTTGCCGTGAACGACATCCTGTTCGCGCGCGAAACCGGTTGCGACCTGATGAGCATGAACAACTACGGTTCCTCCCTGGTTTGGGGGCATCCGCAGGGCCCGACGGGCATGCGTGGTGTCATCGAACTGATTGAGGAGCTGGTAATCCGCGGTGGCGGCTACGGCCTGTTTGAGGGTTGTGCCGCCGGCGATACGGCCATGGCTATGGTCGTCAAAGTCGACAAAGGATAGGAACCCCGCGTTCCGTTCCCGTTGCGGGTGGCCCGGCATGGGTCGCCCGCAACCGTCACCGCGCATAAAAGCAATAAAGCGCCCACCGGCGCGATGACGGGAGGTAGACGGACGCCATGAATCTGGCTGACTGGATCGACCGGCGCGCGGCATTCGCGCCGGAGAAGACGGCCATTCGCTTCGAGGGGCGCGAGCTCAGCTACGCCGCGATGGCACAGCAGATCGCGGCCCTGGCGGGTGCCCTGCGCGGAGAGCTTGGCATCAGGGCGGGTGACCGCGTTGCCTACCTGGGCTACAACAGCCCGGATATGATCGTGCTTTTGTTCGCCTGCGCCCGCGTTGGCGCTATCTTTCTGCCCCTCAACTGGCGCCTGGCGCCGCCTGAACAGCATCACATCGCGCGCGACTGCCAGCCGACCGCTTTTTTTACCGGCGGCGAATTCGCCGACAGTGTGGAGGCGACCCGCGACCAGGTAGGCCGCATGCACTACGTCAGCTACACCGGGCCG
>JBNLBB010000052.1:0-1917 GCA_050302415.1 Gammaproteobacteria bacterium
GCAGCTCGCGCCTGCCGCGGCAACCCATTCTAGCGCCAGAGCACCGGGGAACGGTCAGCCCGGATGGTTCAGTTGCCCGCCTTTTTGGGCAGCACCTGTCGCAACCAGAAATATCCGACCACGCCCGATAGGATCGAGCCGGCCAGAATGCCGATTCGTTCATCAAACATCTGGTTGTTGCCGGACTCTTCGAAAGCCAGGGATCCGATGAACAGACTCATGGTAAATCCCACTCCGCAGAGCAGCGCCGCGCCGTAAACCTGGCGCCAGTTGACCGATTCGGGCAACGAGGCAACACCCAATTTCACGGCCACCCAGCAGAAGGAGAAGACCCCCAACTGCTTACCGACAAAAAGCCCTGCCGCAATGCCCAGCGGCACCGGATGCAGCAGATAGTCGGCACCGATGCCCAGCAACGACACCCCAGAATTGGCGAAGGCAAACAGCGGCAGAATGCCGTAGGACACCTCCTTGTGCAGGTCGTGTTCCAGGTGCTTCACCGGTGAATGGTCCGGCTTCTCCCGATCGTACATGGGAATGAAAAAGGCCAGCACCACCCCGGCCAGAGTGGCATGCACGCCGGACTTGAGCACCGCCACCCACATGATCAACCCGAGGGTGAGGTAGTAGGGCATCACCACCGAGCCTTTACGGTTGAGGATGAAGAGCAGCGCCACGCAGACGCCGGCCACGGCCAATGCCTCGGTGGAGAGATCGGCGGTGTAGAAAATGGCGATAATGATGATCGCGCCGACATCGTCGAATATGGCCAGTGAGACCAAAAAGACCTTCAGGGCCACCGGCACCCGCGATCCGAGCAGCGACAGGATGCCCAGGGCAAAGGCAATATCCGTGGCGGCCGGGATCGCCCACCCCTGCTGGGTCTGCGGGTTGTCGATGTTGAACAGGAGGTAGACCGCGGCCGGCAGGGCCATGCCACCCACCGCGCCAAAGGCCGGCAACACCGCCTGGCGCAGATCCTTCAGCTCCCCCTCCATCAGTTCGCGCTTCAGTTCCAGGCCCACCAGGAAAAAGAATACGGCCATCAGTCCGTCGTTGATCCAGAGCAGCAACGGCTTGGCCAGCAGCAGCGGGCCAACACGCACTTCGACGGGCAGTTCTATGAGTAGGTTGTAGTAGGTCGCCAGCGGGGAATTGGCGAGCACCATCGCCAGGATGGCGGCAAGCACCAGCAGCACGCCGGCGGAAGCGTTTTTTCCAAAAACCGTATTCAACCAGTCGATCATGCTGTGTTAACTCTTCTTGTCGGCACCAACCAGTAACCGTTCGATTCGGACTCTAATCGACTTTGGCCACAGGTCAAAAGTTCAAGCCAATTGCGAGCTTGGCATTTTCTGCCGCCAGGGGCATGCTGTGCGCCGCATCAGTAAAGTGAACAGGCCATGTCCGCATCGGAAAACCTCGTCTATCAGAACCTCGACCCGGACCGGTTGCTCGCCGCGGTGGAGAGTACCGGCGTGCGCACCGATGCCAGCCTGGCCGCGCTCAACAGCTTCGAAAACCGGGTCTACCAGATCGGCATCGAGGGAAGTGCCCCGCTGATTGCCAAATTCTATCGCCCCGGCCGCTGGAGCGATGCGCAGATCCTGGAAGAGCACGAATATGCACTCAGCCTGAGCGCCCACGAAATCCCGGTGGTGGCGCCCCTGGTGGATGCCTCCGGTGAATCACTTCATCACTACGACGGACACCGCTTTGCACTCTATCCGCGCCAGGGCGGCCGCACCCCGGACCTGGAGGACCTGGACAAACTGGAGTGGCTGGGCCGTTTCATGGGACGGATTCACGCCGTTGGGGCCACCAGGCCGTTCCAGCACCGCACCACCCTGAATCTGGAAACCTTCGGGGTGAAGGCACTTTCCCTGCTGTTGGACGGCAATCACCTGCCCGCAGACC
>JBNLBB010000052.1:2015-16583 GCA_050302415.1 Gammaproteobacteria bacterium
CGCACCACCCTGAATCTGGAAACCTTCGGGGTGAAGGCACTTTCCCTGCTGTTGGACGGCAATCACCTGCCCGCAGACCTGACAGCACCCTATGCTGCGATTGCCGGCATGGCCATCGACAAAATACGCGCCTGCTATGACCGGGCGGGTAACGTGGAACTGATCCGGCTGCATGGTGACTGCCATCCCGGCAATCTCCTGTGGCGTGACGACGGCCCGCACTTTGTGGATCTCGATGATGCGCGCATGGGACCGGCCATTCAGGATCTCTGGATGCTGCTCTCCGGAGACAGAAACCAGATGAGCCTGCAACTCAGCACCATCGTCGAAGGCTACGAGGAGTTCTTCGAATTTGACCTGCGCGAACTCCACCTCATCGAAGCCCTGCGCACGCTGCGCATTTTGCATCACGCCGCCTGGCTGGCGAGGCGCTGGCAGGATCCGGCCTTTCCCCCCGCGTTTCCCTGGTTCAACACCTCACGCTACTGGGAGGAACAAATCCTCTACCTGCGGGAACAGGTGGCCGCCATGGATGAACTGCCCCTCGCTATCTGAGCGGAGCGCACCGCTCAGTCGGTGCGGCTGGTGACCTCCAGCAGATGGTATCCGAACTGGGTCTTCACCGGCCCCTGGACGGTGCCCACCGGTGCGCTGAATACCACCTCGTCAAATTCGCGCACCATCATCCCCGGTCCGAATTCACCCAGATCGCCACCCTGCGCGCCAGAGGGACAGCTGGAGTGCTCGCGGGCCAGCGCCGCGAAATCGGCCCCACCATCAATCTGGGTTTTGAGGTCGATGCACTGCTGTTCCGTCGCGACCAGGATGTGTCTCGCTGTAGCTCTGCTCATGTCAACTCCGCGTCAGTTTTGAATAGCCTCCACATTCTATGCAGATGTGCCGGTAGATGCAGCCCCGCATTCCCACTTGGGCATTGCGCCTATGGTTCACCCATTCTGGTACTGTGCAGCCTTCTCACAACACCAAAAGGAGTAGCGCATGCGCGTTGCCTATCTGTTTTCGACCGCCAACGCCAGTTACATTCTGGAAAACATGATCCTGCCGCAACTGGAGGAGGACGCCCATGTGGTGACCGTGGTGGGCATGTTCTTCTTCGTCGACAACAACTACCTGCTGACCCGGGACAATCCCACGGCGGACCGCCTGGCCAGGGTGGCGGCCAAATCGGGCATGCTGGTGATGGGGTGTGACCAATGCTGCGAGGCGCGGCGGATTGACGACCGGATCCATGCCGATTTCTCAATCGGCTGTTTTCCCAATCTCTACCAGGCGGTGACCGAGGCAGGCGGAGTGGATCAGGTCATTACGCTCTGATCGCGATAAAAAAATCCTGGTCCGGCTCACTCGGCCGGACCAGGGGCTTCTGGAGGGGAGAAGAAACTGTTAACGCAGGGAGTCAGCGGTTGGACGGCGGTCTATTTCCCGCCAAAGGCCGCAGCGCCACTGCCCACTTCGGCGGTGCGCACCTTGCGCGACGCCACGCGTGCCTTCAGCCGCATCTGACAGGGCTCGCCCGTGAGCACCAGCGAGTTGTTGCGCCGGAAGCTGACATAGCGGGTGGTCTGGTCCAACATCTCCTGCTCCAGGTGGCAGAAGACATGGGTCAGTTCGGGGGCACCAAAGCGCTTGAACGCCTCGCGGTAAAAACACTCATCCACATTGGCCGCCATGGCGGAATCATTGGCCAGGATCCAGCGGATGCTCCAGCCCTCGTTGCGGTTGAGCCGGCGTGTGGCCCAGGGGAGTGCCCGGCGCACGATGGAGAAGACAAAGGGCAGCTGTCCCAGCCAGTTGATCAGTTTGCGGGTGCCCTGGAAACGGATCCGCGCCAGCGCCTGAACAGTCAACAGCGCCTTCAGGGGCTCCCATCCGCGGGCCTGAAGTTCCCGGTAGATCGCCAGCAGGGGCAGCACATGCTCCTTGAGCTGACGCTGCTGCAGACCGCCCGCAGGCAGATCGGTGGTGCCCACATAGTCGGCATAGCGCCGCTTGGTCCGATTGATAATCTCGGCTGCCGTGACATCGCCCACCCGGATCCGCAGTGCGGTAAGCCAAGCCTTCCAATGTGATTCGCGCATGGTGTCTATCCTCGTCCTTAACCGGTCCCGGCCTCCCGGTGACCTCTTGAGGGTTATTAAAGTCGCCTAAAGGGCAATTTTCCGCGCACTCGTTAACACTTTAGGACAAGAGGGCATTAGTACTTTGGTACAGGTCTACCGATAATGTGACGGGATTCACAGGAATCCTGTGAAATCTGGAGGGTGGTGATTCAGGCGCCGCCGATCAGGCAGAAATCGACTCGGAGAGTTGTGCAGCCCGCGCGGGGATCTCGAACCAGAAGCAACTGCCACGACTCTGTTCGCTCTCCATCCCGATCTCGCCGCCCATCACCTCCACCAGCCGCTTAGAGATGGCAAGGCCCAGCCCGGAGCCACCGAACCTACGGGTGGTGGAGGGATCGGCCTGGGTAAACCGATCGAACACCAGGCTGTGCAGATCGGGCGGAATACCGATGCCGGTGTCAGTCACTTCAAAGCGCACCCGCCAGTCGTCGTTGCCTTCGTGGGCGGTGTGCAGCGCCACCCGGATGGTTCCCTCGTGGGTGAACTTGATGGCGTTGTTGATCAGGTTGTGCAGCACCTGCTGGATCCGTGTCGGGTCCAACAGCAGTTTGGGCGTGGGATCATCAATGCCAACCACATCAATCTGCAATCCCTTGGCCTGCGCATGGCCCAACTGGGCCCGGACCACCACCTCCAGGAGCATGGCCGGTCGGCTGGGCCGACGTTCCAGGCGCACCATCCCCGAATCGAGCCGGCTCAGATCCAGGATATCGTTGAGCAGCAGCATCAGCAGGTCGCTGGAGGCCGAGGCGGTATTCACGTAGCCCTGCTGCTCCTCATCAAGTTGGGTGAGCGCCAGCAGATTGAGCATGCCGATGACCCCGTTCATCGGCGTGCGGATCTCGTGGCTCATGTTGGCCAGGAACTGATCCTTGGCCCGGTTGGCCTCCTCCAACTCCTGGATGTTGCGCTTCAACGCGGTCTGCGCCTGAAGTTGGTTGGTCACATCAAATTTGATGCCGATAATGGCCTCGACCCGGTTCTGCGCATCACACAGGGGCACCACGTTGACCGCCCAGATCCGGCCGTCGGTCTCTTCGGTGAGCGACGCCGGTTCGGACTGGGCGTAAACCGCCTCTTCGGCCAGCTGGATATCGAGCGTCTGGTAGGGGCCATCAGTCTCGCGTTTCCCCATCAGGGAATCGTGGCCCACCCCGCACAGTTCGCAGAACTTGGCGTTTGCTGCCACATAGCGCCGCTCCCTGTCCTTCATGTAGGCAGCCGCCGGCAGCGCAGAGAGCAGCCGTTCGGCATCGGTCAGCCGCTGCCGGATCCCGATAATGCGATGGGCGTGTTCGAGCGCGTAGAGCATGCCGTTGATGTCGGTACCCAGTTGCGCGATTTCATCGTCGCCGGTGACCTGGACCTGATCGGCCTCCCCCTCCTGTCGCGTAATGGCCCGCAGGTCCCGACCCAACTGTTCCAGCCGCCGCTCAACCACCGTGTGCAGCAGGGCGCGCAGCACCAGTCCCATCACCAATCCGGCGAGCAGGACGCCGATCAGCAGCACGTTACGCACTTGCTCGGCCCGGGCGTGGATGGGCCGCGGCATTTCGACCTCCAGGTAGATGGCCGGCTCGCCAAACACATCCGTGACCAACTGCCTGCCAAGCAGGGTCTGTTCGTTCATCGGCTCGATCTGCGACAGCATGGCGGCTTCGGAAACCGTCGGCAGATCGGCGCGCACAATCCGCAGGGGAAGGTGCGCCCGGGCCGCCAGTTGCGCGATTTCATCGGCATTGAGGTAGCGCCCCATCACGATAGTGCCGCGGACCGGTCCCGTATTCTGCGAGGTGGTGATGGACTGGGCGGCAATCAGGAACGGCTGATCGTCCAGCAGCACCAGCCCCTGCACCGCGCTGTCCACCTCCTCCAGGTGCACCAGCGGTGAAAAGGGTCTGCGCAGCACCTCGAAGGACTCCGGCGTCGCCGTGAACTGACCCAATTCTTCCGAATAGAACTTTTCGTACACCGGCCGGGCATCGCGGGTATAGATACCCACGAGGTTGATCTGCCCGCTGCTGAAGGTGACCGAAGTGAGATTGGACTCCACATAGGCCGGATCGGCCGTTTCCACGAACTGGTAGGTGTCATCCCAGGCTGCCCAGTCGCCGGTGAGCACCCGGATGGTTTCGATCCGGTCCTTCAGCATCTGGTGTACCTGCCCCAGCGCCAGATGGGCCTGCTGCTGCTCGATCTCATCAAACACCCGGATCACATAGGCCCGGGCCACCCAGTAGAATAACGCGCAGAGCAAGGTCACCGTGATGACGATGACAATCAGCGTTTTCTGTCTCAGGCGCATGTGGGAGTCCTATCCATGAGTGGTTCGCCTGCCTTGGGTAGAAGCGCCCTAGTGTACATCCAGACCCATGGCCCCGGCGCGCCGGCGCCAGAGGCGTCGGGCCACCGCCTGCATATCCTGGTCGTGATCGCTCTCATCCACGATCTCCAGTCCCAGCAGCGTCTCCATGATGTCCTCCAGCGTCACAATGCCCTGGACCGCCCCATACTCGTCCACCACCAGCATGATGTGCATCCGTTCGGCGAGCAGCTGCTCAAAGGCGTGCATGACCGAGGTGGACTCGTGCAGCGCCCGCAACTCGCGCCGATACTGGGGCAGCGGGCTGTCGCCGTTTCCCCTAGCCTGGGCCAGCAGTAGGTCGGCCCGCAGCACAAAACCATTGATCTCGTCGCGCGTACCCGCGTGAGTGGGGATACGTGAAAACGGACGGCTACCATGTTCGGCAAAGAACTGGGCCACGGTCATGGCTTCCGGCACGGCAAACACCACAGTCCGTGGGGTCATGACCGCGCGGACACTGGTATCGCGCAGGCGAAACAGGTTCCGGAGGATGGTGGATTCCCGGCGGCCCAGCTGCCCCTCGGCCTCCCCCAGCTCCGCCATGGCGGCAAACTCTTCACGGCTGAAACCACTCAGGGTCGGGCCATGGGCGAGCGCCCCGGTCAGCTTCCGTGACAGCAGCACAAATGGATAGAGGCTCCAGACCAGTACCCGCAGGAAATAGGCGGTTGCCGGAGCGAGGGAGCGCCAGTAGTGGGCACCCAGGGTCTTGGGGATGATTTCGGAAAACACCAGGATCAGCAGCGTCAGCACGGCGGAGGCGACTCCGACCCACGCGCTGCCAAAAACATGCGCCGCCTGGGCGCCGGCACCGGCCGCGCCCACCGTGTGGGCGATAGTATTGAGGGTGAGGATCGCGGCCAGCGGACTGTTGATATCGGCTTTCATCTGCCGCAGCAGGGTGCCGACACGCCGCCCTTCGCCCTCCAGCACCGCGACATGGGCCGTGGTCACGCTGAGCAGCACGGCCTCGGCAACGGAGCAGAGAAACGAGAATCCCAGCGCCACCGCCACATAGAGAATCAGTAATGCCAACACGCATCCCCCGGTAAAGCGCCTATTGTAGCCGCTCTCTCCGGGCCTGCCTCTCAGGTGGTTCCCGGGTAGGGCTTGCGTGGATCTCCGCCGGGCAGGGCATCGCCACACTGATGGCCTGCCCGGCAATCAGGACAGACGATCAGCCCACACTGCGGACACATCTTGAACTGGCCCGGCGTCGCCTCCAGGGTGAGGCACTCGCTGCACACCTCTTCGGGGTCGTCGGTCTTTTCCCAACCAATCATCGGCACATTCCGGCTTGGAGAGTGTCCATTGTCGCCCTAACCGCGCCCCGCTCCTTAATCTGGATCAAATTCGACGGCTCAAAACATGGTATTGCCGTTGGCCGACTCGGCGGGCACGGTCTGCAGCACATCCCAATGCTCCACCACCCTGCCCTGCGGATCGAGCCGGAAGATGTCGATACCGGCCCAGTCCGCCCCGCCCGGCCACTCCTGTCGGCAATGCAATACCACATAGTCGCCCTCCGCGATCACCCGCACAAAATGCACCCGCTTGCCCGGATACTCCTGCGCCATGCGCTCGAAGTAGTCGATGAACGCCTGCTTGCCATCGGCCACCATGGGATTGTGCTGGAGGTAGCTGTCGCCCGCGTAACGCGCCATGGCCTCCGCGGGTCGGCACTGATTGAACATCAGGTCGTAGAAGGCCAGGACCGTCTGTTTGTTGCGCTCGAGTTGATCCGGCATGGGCTTCCCCTCTGCTGTCTCTGACCCCACCAGCTTTACCAGAAAACGCGGTCCGGGTCATTGGGTGGGGCTGCAGCCAGAATCTCAGCACCCCCTCTTCTCGGAACCCCTTGGGTGCATGCACAATGGACTTCCTTCACAGCGGAGCTGGCCAATTTGTCCCGATCCCTGGGTTGCCCACGATGGCTTCCGTTGATCTCCCTGCTGCTCTGCTGCGCTCCGGCCATGCTCCTGGCCGAAGCGATCTACCTTGGCGGTGGTCCGGCAGCCGTCTCACTGGACAGCCACCATGAGGCCATCGGCAGGCAGTCCCTCTCCGGGGGGCAACTGCTGTGGGGCTGGGAGGCTGAGCAGATCCATGGCTTTGAACTGGTGCTGGGTGGCACCGGAGATTTTCCGGTCGATGCGGTGGATGACCCCTTTTACCCGCCCGATGACGCCGAATACCTGTTCATGGCCTTCAACTACCGGTACCACCTCCGGCGCTGGTTTCCGAACCGTCTGGTGCCCTATCTCGGTGTGGGCTGGTCCTACCACAGCGTGCAGTGGGTCAACTATGTCTACGACCAGAGCGGCGCGGGACTGAGTCTCAACGGCGGCCTACGCTTCTACCTGGAAGGCCCGTGGGCGATCGAACTCGATATATCCCGCCAGCAGTGGTCGGGAGAGCGGATCTATTACAGTTCCGGTACCCGGGATCCGTCGGGCAACACCACCCAGCGGATCGGGCTGAATCTGCTCTGGTTTCTCACGCGCTGAACCGTCGGTCAGTCCGGTGTTTCCATGGAGAGAATCGGATCGCCTTCCTGCAGGCGGGTGCCAACTGCGACAAACAGCTCGCGCACCTCGCCGGCACGCTCTACCGGAATGTCGAGCAGCGTCTTGTCCGACTCGACCACAATGACCGTCTGGTCACGGGTCACGCGGTCACCCGGCGCCACATGCACCTCGACCACCTCCAGGTAGCCGGTGGAGCAGTTGCCACAGGTCTCCCAGCAGTCGGGAAAGTTGGGGGTTTTCAGGTGCACGGTGGCCATGGGTGTCCGTTCAGCGGGTGAGCTTGCGCGCCACCACCCCCACGGTGGTGTAGTAGACGGCAAATGAGGCAGGGTCTCGCGCCGCGGCAATATAGCGGTCGATGTCCTCCGCCTCCAGGATTCCGGTGGCGAGATACTCTGCCCGCAGCACATCCGCCGATTCGGCCATCAGCAGCGCAAACGGACCGCCGCCCGCCTCCAGGTGGACCGTGGTTTCGACATGCAGCATGTCGAAACCCTGGCCCTTCACCTGCAGGGGCAGATGCTCACCGTAGGCGGAGTCAAAACCGGCATTGCGAAACAGGGCGCAGGTGGCGGCATGAAACCGGTTGCCCACCTGTTCGTACTTGGGATCGATCCACTGCGCCGAATCGAAGTCGGGTTCTTCAAGCACCAGGTAGCCACCGGGGCGCAACAGCCCGAAGAGGATCCGCAGGAGCTGCACCGGTTCGCGATTGTGGATCAGACAGTAGCGGGCGTGGACCAGATCAAAGCCGCTTTCATCACTGAAATCGGCAAGTTCGCTCTCCAGCACCTGGATGGCCGGATGGTCCAGGTCGCGCAGGAAACGGGTATTGCGATCGATGCCCACCACTTGGCCCTGCTCGCCCACCCGGTCGGCCAGCAGCCGCAGCACCGATCCTGCGCCGGCACCCACCTCCAGGCAGCGCCAGCCGGCGGTGATGCCGGTGGCATCCAGCAGCCATTCGGTGGCCTCGTCGCAGGTCCGCTCGAGCAGGCGCAGGCGCCGCCATTCGCGCTCCTCTGCCACATCGGCGAAAAAATAACTGCTCATGGTTGGTCACTGTCGGGCCGCCCGGGTACCGACAGTCTACCGCGCGCGGCGGGCCCTGCCGATCAGCTCACATGCCAGGTGGCGCCAGATTCCAGCACCGCCTGCAGTTTGGCCCGGTCGATGGTCCGGTTGCCGTTGATCCGCTTGCTGACACTCTGTTCGTAGGTGGGCCGGGTGACACTGCGGAACACCCCCACGGGCGTGGGAAACTCGGCGGCATTGAGTTCGGCCAGCATGTGCGGCAGGTGCTTGGCCGTCTCATCCATACGCAGACGGTCCGGCGCGTTGGCCGCGGTCTTCCGCGGGTGGAGCTGGCTGTCGAGCGCCAGCGCCTTGTCGCCGTTCACCCCGTAGACCAGCGGCTCGCCGTGTCGCAGATAGAGCACCCGGTCGAGCAGCGTCTCGCGCACCTTCAGATGATCAAAGGCCCCGTCATTGAAGACCGGACAGTTCTGGTAGATCTCCAGGAAGGCCGATCCTTCATGGGCAGCCATCCGTTGCAGCATCTCCTGCAGGTGACCGCTGTCGGTGTCGATGCTGCGCGCGACGAAGGTGGCCCCGGCGGTGAGCGCCAGACTGATCGGCTCGAGCGGCGATTCCACGGAGCCCTGGGGGGAGGACTTGGTCCGCTTGCCCGTTTCCGACGTCGGGCTGTACTGCCCCTTGGTCAGACCGTAGATGCGGTTGTTGAAGAGCAGGATCTTGATCCCCACGTTGCGCCTCAGGGCATGCAGCAGATGGTTGCCGCCGATCGACAGACCGTCTCCGTCACCGGTAATCACCCACACGTTCAGATCCGGGCGCAGCGCCTTGATACCCGTCGCGATGGTGGGGGCCCGGCCGTGAATGCTGTGGATCCCGTAGGCATCCACGTAATAGGGAAAGCGGCTGGAGCAGCCGATGCCGCTCACCAGCACGTGGCTCTCCTTGGGCTGGCCGATGGCCGCGAGCATTTTCTGGAACTGGCTGAGGATGGAGTAGTCACCGCAGCCGGGGCACCAGCGCACCTCCTGGCCCGATTTGAAATCCCGCGGGGAGAGTTTCACCAGCTGTGAAGTGGTACCGCTCATGACTGCTGCTCCAGTTGCGCGGCGATGGCCGTCCGCAGTTCGGCCACCTTGAACGGCTGGCCCTGTAGCTTGGAATAGACCTGCGCATCCACCAGGTACTCGGCACGCAACAGCCGGGTCAGCTGACCGCTGTTGAGCTCCGGCACCAGTACCCGGTCGTAACGGCGCAGGATATCGCCCAGATCGCGGGGCAGGGGATTGAGGTGGCGCAGGTGCAGGTGCCCGATCCGTTTGCCCGTCTTCTGACGCTCCTCGATCACCGCCTGGCGGATCGCACCCAGGGTGCCGCCCCAGCCGATCACCAGCAGATCACCCAGGCCGTCGCCGAACACCTCCTGTGGCGCGTAGGCTTCGGCGACGCGCGCCACCTTCTCGGCCCGCAACCGGGTCATCCGTTCGTGATTCTGGGGGTCGTAACTGACGTTGCCCGTGATGTCGGATTTCTCCAGCCCGCCAATCCGGTGCTCCAGACCGGGGGTGCCCGGCAGCGCCCAGGGCCGAGCCCCATCCTCATTGCGGGCATAGGGCTGGAAGGTCTCCGGGTCGGTCGCAAAACGCGCCGGGATCGGCGGAATGTCATTCAGGTCCGGAATCTCCCACGCCTCCGTGCCGTTGGCGACGTAGGCATCGGAGAGCACGATCACCGGCGTCATGAACCGCACGGCGATGCGGGTCGCTTCGATCAGGATCCAGAAACAGTCGCTGGGGGAACAGGCCGCCAGCACCGGGATGGGCGACTCGCCGTGCCGCCCGTAGAGCGCCTGCAGCAGATCGCTTTGCTCGGCCTTGGTGGGCAGCCCGGTGCTGGGGCCACCACGTTGCACGTTGAGTACCAACAGGGGGAGCTCCAGGGAGACCGCCAGGCCGAGCGCCTCGGCCTTCAGATCCATGCCGGGACCGCTGGTGGTGGTCACCGCCAGGCCACCGGCGTAGGCCGCACCGATGGTCGCACCGATGGCGGCGATCTCGTCCTCCGCCTGGATGGTCCGCACGCCCAGGTCCGTATACCGGGCCAGGTAGTGCAGCACATCGGAGGCCGGGGTAATCGGATAGGTGGCGAGCACCAGTTCCAGACTGGCGCGTTCGGCGGCAGCCAGCATGCCCAGACTCAGCGCCTCGTTGCCCGATACGCGCCGATAGTGCCCGGCCACCTGGTCCGTGCGCGGCGGCAGATGGGTGGGGGTGACCAACTCCAGAGTCTCGCCGTAGGCATATCCCGCCTTCAGCGCCCGCTCGTTGGCGTCAGCCACGGTCGGGGTTTTTCCGAACTTGCGCTGGATCCAGCGGATGGTCGGTGCGGTATCCCGCTGGAAGAGCCAGTAGACCAGGCCCAACATCAAAAAGTTACGATGCTTGAGCACAGCCGCGCGGGTCATCTCCAGACCATCCAACGCACCCTCGGTGAGTGCATTGGCATCCACTTCGATCACCTTGAAACGCGACAGCGAGCCGTCGCTGCGCGGGTCCTGGTCATAGCCCACCGCCTGCAGGTTCTTGGTGCGGAAGGTGCTGGTATTGAGAATCAGAATGCCGCCGCCCCGCAGCTCCGACAGGTTGCCCTTCAGCGCGGCCGGATTCATGGCAATCAACACATCGGCGATATCCCCATGGGTCCAGGCATCGGTGGAGGCCAGCTGGATCTGAAACGCGGAAACGCCCGCCAGGGTCCCCGTGGGCGCCCGGATTTCCGCCGGAAAATCGGGGAAGGTGGCGAAGGCATTACCGGCGATGGCCGAGGTATCGGTAAATTGCGCTCCGGAGAGCTGGATGCCATCACCGGAATCTCCGGCAAAGCGGACCACCAGGGATTCTCGTTGCTCTATGACTGCAGACACTGCTTGACTCACTATCTCGCCCGGTTAGGGCAGGTATAACCAAAGTTTCTATGGGATTCGACTACGGACGCCAGAAATATTTCCTAGCGTTTTGATCAAGTATACTGGCAAATATTAGTTTGATGTCAAACATTTTTAGAATTTTGCGGTATATGGGTATGCCCGATTTCTCATCCGGCAGTGCACACGGAAAGTGCCTCAGTGGCCGCGCAATTCCGCCTGTTTGAGGGCGCCGCGCAACTGGCTGCGCAGCGGCCGCTTGAGATGCCGACGCAACCCATCCGGATTGATCCGGTGCGCGCGTACAAACCGGGCGAGCAGATAGAGCAGATCCTGCTCGGTCAGAAAACTCTGTCGCGCGGCACCCGGGCGACGACAGCTGCCGCAACCACCTGCCGGGGCCTCGAACGCGGTGTTGGCGAACATCAGACCAAACCCCATGGCGACCGCCAGCGTTTCCGTGGCCTGCGCCCGGCGCGCCTCGCCGCCCGGAAGCGGCTCTGTGAAGCTGGTGGCCAGATAATGGGCCAGGGTGTGAGCCAGCGCAGCGATCAGGGATTCCGGCTGGGTGACCTGATCGGTGTGGTAGGGCACCGGCTGTGACGGGGCCGACGTGGACTGCAGCGCGAGATTGCCCTGGGCTCCGGCCTGTTCGGCGGTGCTCTCGGACTGCTCCTCCCACTCCAGCTGGTTGACCAGATGCAATGACCACGCCTGCATCCCCGCGTACCTGCGCACCCGCTCAAAGATCAGGTTCGCCATGCCTTCAAGGGTGTCCGCCCGGCCGGGGAAGAATTCGTTGGTCGGCTCCAACAACTGCGGTGACGAGTCGGCTTCCCGGGCCGCCAGGCCGCGCTCCGCCCAGGCGTAGAGTTCATCCAGCACCTGCGCCGAGTGCTCGTCCACCAGGGGTCTGTCTGCAAAGAGTCCCAACATCGAATGACTGCCTATGGTTTGCTGCGTTGTTTGGTGTAGGCCGTGGCCACCGCGTGCACCGGATCTTCGGGCCAGGGGTGCTTGGGATAGCGCCCCCGCATCTCTTTGCGCACCTCCAGATAGCCGTTGCCCCAGAAACTGGCCAGATCCTGGGTCACCTGCAGCGGCCGACGTGCAGGTGACAGCAGGTGCACCATCAGGGCCACGCGGCCACCGGCGACCCGCGGTGTCTCGGCGCAGCCGAACATCTCCTGCAGCTTCACCGCCAGTACCGGTGGCGACCGCGTGTAGTCGATCCGTATTTCCGAACCGGAGGGTACCTGCAGGCGCACGGGCAGCATCTGGTTCAGCCGCTGTTGCCGCTCCCAGGATAGTGCAAGCTGCAGCAGCCCGGCCACATCGATGGCGGCAAAGTCCTCCAGCCTGCGCACCGTGTGGATAGCGGGCAGCAGCCAGTGTTCGAGCGTCTGCAGCAGCTGCGTATCACTCCAGTCCGGCCACTGCGCATCGGGTTCCAGGGTGTGGGCCAGTGCCACCCGTGCGCGCAACTGGCTGGCCTCGCCGCTCCAGTCCAGCAATTCCAGCCCGCTCTCCCGCACGAAGGCCAGCAGGGCGTGGGCCCGCTGCTCCGCGCTCGGATTGGGCAGCGCCCGTCGATCCAGAATCAGCTCCCCCACTTTGCGACGGAGCTCGGCGACGAACCGGCCTTCGGCCCGGTCCCAGTTCACAAACTCCTCCTCCCGCACCAGCTCCGCCAACTCGGCATCGAAGCGGGCCGGATCAAGGGCGGCCGCCAGATAGATCTGGTCGCTGGCCTCGCCGCTGCGCCCCCCCACATGCGCCACCGCCAGCCACTCGACGCCCTGCAGCGGATCATCCGGACGCAGCCGGGCACCGCGCCCGCCGCTCATCCGGTAGCCCCCCTGGTGATCACGCAGGCGGGCGATGCGGTCCGGATAGGCGAATGCCAGCAACACGGCGGCATCCATCCCGGACGCCGCGACCGGCCTCTGGTCCACGCCGAGCTGGCGGGCGAACTGGCTACCGAGCTGGCGCATCCGGGATTGGCGAGCGCTGTCGCGGCCCGAGGTCTGGCGCCGGCCCAGCCACTCCAGGCGCAGGTCCACATCCACCTCGCGCAGGGTGAGCGGATCGCGATCCGAGAGCAGGGCGGCCAGATCGCAGGCCGGCCGCCCGACCCCGAGTTCCCGGGCCCGCAGCAGCATGTGCGCCAGGCGCGGGTGCAGCGGCAGGTCGGCCATCGCGCTGCCATGGGCGGTGAGCCTCCAGCGGTCTCCGGCCGGCACCACCGCGCCCAGCCGCTGGAGCATCTCGAGTGCCCGGAGATAGGCGGCCGCCGGTGGCAGGTCCAGCCAGCGCAGCTCCATCGGATCGGACACACCCCAGCGCAACAGCTGCAGTGCCAGCGGCAACAGATCGGCCTGCAGCATTTCCGGCGGGGTGTAGGCCTGCAGCTGCGCCTGCTGGGTGGCAGACCAGAGCCGGTAGCAGACCCCCGGTTCGGTGCGCCCGGCACGCCCGGCGCGCTGGGTGGCTGCGGCGCTGGACACCTGCCGGGTGTGCAGCCGGGTCATGCCGCTGGTCGGATCAAACTGGGCCAGGCGCGAGAGGCCGGAATCGATCACCACCCGCACGCCATCAATAGTCAGACTGGTCTCTGCGATGGCGGTGGCCAGCACGATCTTGCGCACGCCGGGAGGCGTGGCGGCGATGACCTGGCGCTGGGTGCCCAGATCGAGCTCCCCGTGCAGCGCCAGCACCAGCACCCGCTCGCTGCGCAGATCATCCAGCAACTCCCCGACCCGGCGGATTTCCGCCTGACCGGGCAGGAACACCAGCAGGCTGCCCGACTCCTCCCGCAGCGCCTGGCGCACCGTACCTGCCACCCGGGCACAGACGTCCTCGCCGGGCCGCCAGGCGTCACCGTAGCGGATAGCCACGGGGTGGGCCCGGCCGGCGCTGCGCACGATGTGCGCCCCGCCCAACAGCTCCGCGACCCGCTCGCCGTCCAGGGTTGCCGACATGAGCAGGAGCTTCAGCGGGTTGCTGTCGCGCAGCAGTTCCCGGCTCTGCAGGGCCAGCGCCAACCCGAGATCGGCTTCCAGGCTGCGCTCATGGAATTCGTCGAAAATCAGCAGGCCGACACCCTGCAGTTCCGGGTCCTGTTGCAGCATGCGGGTCAGCACCCCCTCGGTCACCACCTCCACCCGCGTCTGGCCGCTGACCCGGCTCTCCTGGCGTACCCGGTACCCCACCCGCTCGCCCACCGGCTCGCCAAGCACTTGGGCCATGCGCTCAGCCGCGGCACGGGCGGCCAGACGGCGCGGTTCCAGCATCAGGATCTTCTGCCCAGCGAGCCAGGGCTCGTCGAGCAGGCGCAGCGGCACCCCGGTGGTCTTGCCCGCTCCGGGCGGCGCCTCCAGCACCACCGCATCGCCCCCCTTCAAGGCGGCGCGAAGTTCCGGGACCACGGACTCCACCGGGAGTAAGGCCTGGTCGATCATGGCCACATCCGGCAGTTAGCTGGGCGCTGGGTGGCGTCAGGCATCGTAGCTGGCGAGGGTCACATCGGCGGCCTCATCGCGTAGGGGGATGAGTGCCTGGTAGGCGGCGGAG
>JBNLBB010000053.1:0-16381 GCA_050302415.1 Gammaproteobacteria bacterium
TCTCCACTCCGCCTTCCGTGGAGGCCATGAAGACCACCCGGCGGGTGCCGCGGTCAACGACCGCACCCAGGTAGAGCTCCTGGTCGATATCGGTGCAGGACTCCACCAGGATTTTGTTGACCGGCTGCCCGTTGGCATCGGTCTGATAGGTGACCAGGTTCTTGCCCAGCCACTGGTGAGCGAAATCCTCAATCTCCTGCTTGGTGCTGGCGAGCTTGACGCCCCCGGCCTTGCCGCGGCCGCCGGCATGTACCTGGGCCTTGACGACCCACATGTTGCCGCCGATCTTATCGGCTGCCTGGACGGCATCCTTGGCGGTTTCGCAGGCATAACCCTCGGAAACCGGCAATCCATATTCTCTAAATAGCTGTTTAGCTTGATATTCGTGGAGGTTCATAAATACCCCTGATCCGCACATTTACGAAATTTTGGCTTGCGTATTGTGCAGAAAAGCCTGGGTGAATGCAAAGCCAAACCGCCGGTTAACCCGGCCGCAAGCCACATCCTCGGTGCCCGGGGGCCGCCAAATCGCCAGGAGTCGACCACAATCCGCGGAGTTGCAATCCGGGACAGGGTTTACCGGGTCTTGTATATTCAATACCTTATATTGGGTATTTAACGATTTGATCAGGCAAAAGCTATGGCTGCGGTCACCGAGCTGACCTACAAGACAAACCAGGAGAAGGCGGGCATCTGGCAGCCGATGATGCTGCTCAACCTGTACCGCCTCACCATCAGCCTGATTTTTATCGTCGCGGTCGCCGCCGGGTTCGCACCCAAAACCCTGGGGGCCTACAACCGGGAAGTATTCTGGCTGATCAGTGTGCTCTATCTGGCACTCGCCCTGATCTACAACTTCACCATCCAGCTGCGTAGCCCCCGTTTCACCCTGCAGGTGCATGTCCAGCTGTGGACCGATCTGGTCTGCATCCTCATCCTGATGTATGCCTCCGGCGGCGTGGCCAGTGGCCTGGGCATGCTGCTCATCCCCACCATCGCCGGTGGATCACTGCTGCTGCGTGAACGATTCGCCATGCTCTACGCGGCGGTCGCCTCCATTGTGCTGCTGGTGATCGAAGCCTGGGCCCAGTGGCGGGCCGTGTTCGATTCGTCGCAATACACCCAGACCGGCCTGCTGGGCGGGAGCCTGCTCATCACCGCACTGATCGCCGTGCTCCTGGCCCGCAGCGCGCGGACCAGTGAGGCGCTGGCGGCCCAGCGCGGCGTGGACCTGGCAAACCTGGCCGCACTCAATGCCTATATCGTGCAGCGCCTGGATGCCGGGCTGCTGGTGGTCGACCCGCAGGGTCGCGTCCGCTTTCTCAACGCCGCCGCGCGGCGCATGCTGGCGATTCCCCAGCAACGGGAAAACGCGGATTTGGCCTCCATCTCCGTCACCCTGGCCAATACCCTCCGGGAGTGGCGCCAGCAACCTTTCGGGCTGCTGCCCACACTCAACCTGCCGGCGGGCGGGGAAGCCCTGATTCGGATCAGCCGGTTGGGGCGTGACGACCAGTCGGGCATCGTCATCAGCCTCGACGAGGCCCGCCGCGTGGTGCAGCAGGTGCAGCAAATGAAGCTGGCTTCGTTGGGAAGGCTGTCGGCCAGCATCGCCCACGAGGTGCGAAACCCGCTGGGCGCCATCAATCATGCCGCGCAGCTGCTGGAGGAGTCCGAACAGGCCTCCGATGCCAACCGTCGTCTTATCTCCATCATCCGCAGCAACGCGGCGCGGGTGAACGACATCGTCGAAAGCGTGATGCAGATATCCCGGCGCAGCGCACCCAAGCCCGAAGCGATCGACCTGGAGGATTGGCTGCACGAGTTCATCGACGAGTTTGTCAGTGACAGCAAGATGGAACCGCGCCTCGCGCAGATTGAAATCCGCGGACGCCTGGGGCGGATTTACGCCGACAAGACCCAGCTGCGACAGGTGCTTTGGAATTTATGCCAGAATGTGTTGCAGCACTGCGTCCGTCCGTCCTTTCGGATTGAGGCAGGGATTACCGCCGACACCGAGGTACCTTATGTCGACGTGGTGGACCGTGGCCCGAAAATCGACGCGGAAACCGCCGACCAGATGTTCGAACCGTTTTTTACAACCAAAACCCGGGGTACTGGACTGGGCCTCTACGTCTCCAGGGAGTTGTGTGAGTGCAACGAAGCGCACCTCTCACTGACCGACCATGAGGGGCCTGGCAACCGGTTTCGCATCTCCTTCAGCCGCGGCGCCAAATACTGAACACCATGACCAATCCGCATGCCCTTGTAGTTGACGACGAACCCGACATCCGCGAACTGCTGGAGATGACGCTGATGGCCATGCAGATCGACGTCAAGACAGCCGGCACGGTGCGCGAGGCCCAGAATCTGCTCGCGAAGCACACCTTTGACCTCTGCCTGACCGATATGCGGTTACCCGACGGCAACGGCATTGAACTGGTGGGACACATCCAGAAACGCTACGCCCAGATGCCCACCGCGGTCATCACCGCCTACGGCAGCATGGATACGGCGGTGCAGGCGCTGAAGGCGGGAGCTTTTGACTTCGTCTCCAAGCCCGTCGAACTGCAGGTGCTGCGCAACCTGATCCGCACTGCGCTGGCACTTTCCCAGGGGAATCCAGAATCCGAGCTGGAGCTGATTGGAACGACACCCGAAATCGAAAAGGTGCGCGGCATGATCGGCAAGTTGGCGCGCAGTCAGGCGCCGGTCTATATCAGCGGCGAATCTGGTACCGGCAAGGAACTGGCGGCGCGCATGATTCACGAACTGAGCGCGCGCTCGGGCAAACCTTTTGTGGCGGTCAACTGTGGGGCCATACCACGCGATCTGATGGAGAGTGAACTGTTTGGCCACACCCGGGGTTCGTTCACCGGCGCGGTGGCCGACAAGGAGGGACTGTTCCGGGCCGCCCACGGCGGCACGCTGTTTCTGGATGAGGTGGCGGAACTCCCACAGGACATGCAGGTGAAACTGCTGCGGGCCATCCAGGAGAAGGCCGTACGGCCGGTGGGCGCCTCCAAGGAGATCATCGTCGATGTCCGGATCCTGAGTGCCACCCATAAAAATCTCGCGAATATGGTGGAGCAGGAGAAATTCCGCCAGGACCTCTTCTACCGGATCAACGTCATCGAACTCAACATGCCGCCGCTGCGCCAGCGCCCCAGGGACATCCCGGTCCTGGCCAGGCATATCCTGCACAAGCTGGCCCTCAAGAACTGCATGCCGGCCCCGCAGTTGACGGAACCCGCATTAGGTAAATTGTCGGGATACGAGTTCCCGGGCAATGTGCGCGAGCTCGAGAACATCCTGGAGCGGGCGATCGCACTGTGCGATGGGGAGGCCATCTACGCCGAAGATCTGAACCTGCCCAAAGAGGGTATCCAGATTCCGAAGAAAACACCGGAGACCGGCGATGGACTGCAGCTCGAATCCTACCTGGGGGATCTGGAACGGGAGATCATCGAGAAAGCGCTGGAGCAGAATCGCTGGAACAAGACCAAAACGGCACAGCAGCTCGGCATGTCGTTCAGAAGTCTGCGTTATCGTCTGAAAAAACTCGGTCTCGACTGAGGTCCCCGGCACTCCATGGGCGACCCAATGGGCACCTCCTCGCAATCACTGCGCAAGACCATCCGCCGCTCGCTGCGCCGCTCCCGGTTTCAGGCCGTCTCGCCCAAAGCCTGGCGCGCACGCATCGCTTTCTGGCTGGGTGCCACTGCGGTGGGCACAGTCTGTTTCGTTTTCGTGCGACTGGGCCGCGAAGCGGAATCGCTGTTTCGCATGGTCGCGCAGGAGACCCCGTGGCTGCCCCTGATCATCACGCCCGCCGGTTTTTTGCTGGTGGCCTGGGCCACCCGCCGCTTCTTTCATGGTGCAGAGGGTGGCGGCATCCCACAGGTCATCGCGGCGCTGCATAGCGGCGACCGCCAATTGCGTGAACACTTCCTCTCCATCCGTATCGGTCTGGGCAAGTTTGTCACCACCATCGGCGGTTTGCTGTGTGGCGGCGCGCTCGGCATGTTTGCCCCATCGGTTCAGATTGCCGCATCTCTCCAGCGGGCGATCGGTGTCACCCTGGGGATCCGGCGCCCCGGATTCCGGCGGGCGCTGATCCTGGCCGGTGGCGCGGCCGGCATCTCCGCCGCCTTCGGTACGCCGCTGGCCGGCATCGTCTTTGCGATTGAGGAATTGGGGAAATCCTTTGAACAGCGGGCCAGCGCCCTGATGCTCTCCGCCGTGGTCATTGCCGGGGTGACCGCGCTGGCCTGGTCGGGCGGACAGAGCGGATTTCACCTGGACCAGGAGATGGCCAATATCCCCCAGGCCTGGGTGGCCGTGGTGGTGGTGGGCATCAGCGGAGGCACTCTGGGCGGCCTGTTTGCCATCGTGCTGGTCGCCACCACGCGCCTGACCGGGTGCACCAGCTCCCGTCAGCAGCTGTGGCTGGCACTCGGTGGCGGCCTAGTCGTCGCGCTCTGCGGCTACCTGACCGGCGGGGCCAGTTATGGATCGGGCATATCGGAAGCGGAAGCACTCGCTTCGGGGGCACAGCAATACGGGCTGCTGTTTCCGCTGGCGAAAATGGGGGCGATGCTCGGCACCTTCGTGGCCGGGGTGCCCGGTGGCCTGATCGGCCCCGGTCTGGCCGTCGGTGCCGGACTGGGGGAAAACCTGGCGGCGCTGTTCCCGGCGCTCAGCGTCACCGCGGTAGCGCTACTGGGCATGGTCGGATTTTTCAGCGGTCTGTTGCAGGCACCGCTCACCGCATTTGTGCTGCTGCTTGAGCTGGGTGGGTATCGTGGCCTGATCCTGCCGCTGATGGCGACCAGCTTCATCGCCCACGCCATATCCCAGGCGATCTGCCACCGTGCCCTGTTCCAGGTGCTGGCTGACAACCTGCTGATCCAGATCGACGCCCGTCTTACCGCGGACCACAACCCGCAACAAAAGTGACATAATCCGCCCGCACAAGGAGTCTGAAATGGTCTGGATCAAAGCTTGGCACATCATCTCTCTGGTCACCTGGTTCGCAGGTCTGTTCTACCTGCCACGCCTGTTCGTCTACCACGCCGACTGCCACGATGAAGCGGGCAACGAACGCTTCAAGGTGATGGAGCGCAAGCTCTACGCCATTACCAACATCGGTGGTGGATTGACCGCGGTTTTTGGCCTATGGATGCTCTTTGCCTATGCCTGGACAGCCTACAGCCAGGTGCTCTGGCTGCATGTAAAGCTGGCACTGGTCATTGTTTTGGTGGTCTATCACCTATATTGTGGCCACTTGGTGAAGGTGTTCCGTGAAGACCGCAACCGACGCAACCATGTGTTTTACCGGTGGTTCAACGAGGTACCGGCACTGTTGCTGATCGTGATCGTTCTGCTGGCGGTAGCCAAACCGATTTAACCCAATTTTCCGAAGAGGTTCCTGACATGGCCCGAATGGTTCACTGTGTCGTCCTGCATCGCGAGGCCGAAGGACTTGAAGCCCCTCCCCATCCGGGTGCGCTTGGGGTACGAATCTATGAATCCGTCTCCAAAGAGGGATGGAAGCAGTGGCTGGAGCGGCTCACCGTAGTCATCAACGAGATGGGACTCAGCACCGCCGATGGCCGCAGTATGGAGATGATCGAGAAGCACATGGTCGGGTTCCTGTTCAACGAAGGCGACTACGTAGCGCCACCCAGCGGTTTCCAGGCTGTGGGCGGCGGTAAAAAGTAGCGCTCAACCGGGCCGCAGCTCCCACAGCGGCGCGACCACCACCCGCAGACAGGCATGTGCGGCACGCAATGCGGCTTCCACGGATTCGGGATCGGGGCCACGGGCGAAGATGAACCCCAGGTAACTGTTTCCCTCCGGTAGCGGCACCAACCGGTGCCCCTCCCGCACCGCCAGCTGCACCTCCTCCACGCCGGGAATCTTCTGCGCGGCCAGCACCCCTTCCACCCGTCGCAATACGCCTCCCCGCGCAATGGGCAGCATCAGTACCCCGGCAGCCTCCGTGTGCGCCGGGATCTGGGTGGCGCGACCCAGCGCCTGAAGCAACACCACATCCTCAAGGTTCTGCCCACCGAAGCGGAGCATCTGGCCACACTGCCCGCCTATGGTGCGCGACGCCACCTCCAGGATCCAAACCTGCTCACCATCGATCCGCAGCTCCGCGTGCACCGGTCCCTCGCGTAAACCATAGGCCCGGCAGGCTGCTGCCACCCGCTCGACAATCTCCGCCTGTTGCTGCGGTGTCAGGCGCGAAGGCGTTACATAGTAGGTCTCTTCAAAGTAGGGGCCCTCCAACGGATCGGGTTTGTCGAAAAGGGCCAGGGTCTGCAGCTGCCCGCCGTCCAGCAATCCTTCATAGGCCACTTCACAACCGGGCAGATAGGATTCCAGCAACAGCAGGTCGCGCTCTTCCGGACGGGGAGCCTCCTGCGCGATCAGCTGAACCCGGGGCAGGGCGCGGTCCAGATCATCCCGGTTGTTGCAGCGGATCACGCCCCGGCTCGCGGACATCGAGACGGGCTTGAGAACCACCGGGTAGTCCACCCGCTCCAGCTGCGGGGCCAGCGGTGCCTGAAGATCGAGCACCCGGAACTCCGGCACCGGCACCCCGGCTTCGCGCAACCGGGCGCGGGCCACATCCTTGCGCCGCGAGTAGGCTGCGGCCGCAGGCGGGTTGCCGGGCAGCCCGTAATGGGCGGCCACCCGGCAGGCGAGTTCCACCGTTGCATCGTCGGTACCGATTACCGCGTCAACGGCATCGCCCACACCGGAAACAATGGCGGCAAACGCCGCGTCGGGATCGGCGAGATCTATTTCAATGCCGCGATAGTACTCCTGGATGGGCGAATAGCGCCCTTCGCTGGCCACGGCAATGGCCACCCCCACGCGCTGCGCCGCAGCCAGAAAGGGATAGATGCGATAACTGTTGCCGGGTGCAATAAAAAGAACGCGGCCGGAGCCGCGTTCCTGGATCTGGCTGGGGTCTGCCCGCTTCAGGCGCAGCCACCTCCGCCGGCACCGGCACAGCCGCCGCAGACGCCGGAGCCACCCACACTGGCAAAGACATTGCGAAAGACGAAACTGGCCTGGCCCATACCGGCCTCGGTGTAGTCAATCTCGGCCCCCTCCAGATAGGAGATGGCCACGGCGTCCACGTAAATTCGCAGATCACCCTCTTCGAGCACCACGTCGTAATCGCTGCGGGTATCGGTAAAGGTCATGCCGTAGGTCATGCCACCACAGCCACCGCCACTCACAAAGACCCGTACGGCGCTCACATCGTCGTCGGTATCCACCAGCAGTTCGCTCAGTTTGGCTTTGGCGGCATCCGACACCTGGATGCGATTGCCGATCTGGTTGTCGAAAGCGGTATCGGCTATTCCGATGGTAGTTACTTCAGTCATTCCGGTCTCCAGTTACCTGTACCCGCGGGGGCAGATGGCAATTAGTTGAGCAGTTCGATCAAGGATTACACGCCTTCCCGGACAGGTCAACCAGCCAGATCCTGCGCCAATCAAGCGTTTTGACGGGCGTTGAGCGCAAACACCGCGTCGAACAGGTGTTGACCCCAATGCAGCCTGAAGGTTTCCAGCCACCCCTTGACCGGGGTCTGGAGATCGTCCGGATTTTGCTGCAGGGCAGCCAGCCCGTCCTTCAGGTCGAAATAGATGTCGGTGAAGTCGTCTGCCAGGCTCCCCAGCGGGCCATCCTCCGAGTCGGATTCGGAAAACTCCATGGGATAGCGGTCCAGCTCCCCCATCCGGCCCTTGAGCCGGAGGAACAGTTCGAAGCGGGCGTCGAAGTTGCCGTGTTCGTAGTCCGGTGTGCGCTGCGGCTCCTGGGCGCCAAGTTCCATGACCTTGCGATGAATATCGCCTAGGGCGTCGGACATCAGGTCCAGGGTTTCCGCACTGCTGCGCACCTTGCCCATCCCTTCGATCAGCGCACAGTAGTTACCCGCAGCCACGGCAAAGGCAGCAACCTTGTTTTTATCCGGTTCCAAAACAGACCTCCCATTTTCCTGGCCGATATTTGACACCGCCGAAGCCCCATTGGCAAGGTATGCGGCAGCCCCACCCCTTACAATAGCTGGTTCTCAACCCATTAACGATTCACGAAATGCTCCAATCCAAACCTGTTGTGCTCGTCTTTGCCGGCCACGACCCCTCCGGTGGCGCCGGTATTCAGGCGGATATCGAGGCGATCGCGGCCCAGGGCTGCCATGCCGCGGCCATCGTCACCGCGACCACCATCCAGAACAGTCATGCGGTCAAGGCTTACCAGACCCTGGATCCGGAATGGGTCGCCGGACAGTTTGCGGAAATCGCCTCAGACTTGAGCATTTCGGCCGTGAAGCTCGGCATGCTGGGCGACGCCCGCATGGCCGAAACCGTCGCCCAACTGCTGCAGCAGATTGATCCCGTTCCGGTGGTACTCGACCCGGTTCTGGCCGGGGGGGGCGGCGGACGGTTGGGTGGCACGGGCCTGGTCGATGCGCTGGTCAATGTCCTGCTGCCGCTCACTACGGTGACCACACCCAATTCCGACGAGGCGCGCCGCCTGACCGGTCTGGCTTCCCTGGCCGAGTGCGCCCTGGCACTGCTCCAGGCGGGCAGCGGCCATGTGCTGATCACCGGTACCCACGAACCGGAGGAGAGCGTGATCAACACCCTCTACAGCACTGACCAGCCGACGCGCAGCTGGTCCTGGGAACGCCTTCCTCACAGCTATCACGGCTCAGGGTGCACGCTGGCGTCGGCGCTGGCCGCGCAACTGGCTCAGGGCCGGGACATGGAGAGCGCCTGCCGGCTGGCTCAGGAGTACGCCTGGCATACCCTGGAACATGCCCACACCCCCGGGAGCGGGCAGCCGTTCCCCGACCGGCTGTACCGGGTGGAGTACTGAGCGATGGCAAAACTGTCGGGGCTCTACGCCATCACCCAACCCTTTCCCACCCGGGAGCTGCTGGTGGCCACCGTCGAACAGGCCATTTCCGGGGGGGCAAGGATCATCCAGTACCGGGACAAATCGGGTGATCACCGCCGGCGGCTGGCCGAGGCGACCGCCCTGCTGGCGCTCTGCCGGACCCACGCCGTCCCGCTGATCATCAACGACGACATGACCCTGGCCGCCGAGGTGGGCGCCGACGGCGTACACCTGGGTCGGGATGACGGCGCCCTGGAGGCCGCACGCCGCCGCCTGGGGCCGGCATGCCTGATTGGCGTCAGCTGCTACGCGAGCATCGAGCGGGCCCGTACGGCTGTAGCCCAAGGGGCCAACTATGTCGCCTTTGGCCGTTTCTTTCCGTCCCACTCCAAACCGGGTGCGCCGCCTGCCCCCCTCTCGGTGTTGCGCGCAGCCGCCGCCGAGTTGACGGTGCCAGTTGTTGCCATCGGCGGCATCACACCGGACAATGGCGGGCCTTTGCTGGCGGCAGGCGCCCACCTGCTGGCGGCCATTGACGGGGTTTTCGGGCAACCCGACCCTGCCGCGGCGGCACGCCGATACCAGCAGCTATTCGAACAACATCAGGGATCCCAGCGAGGACATACATGAGCAGATCTGAAACCCTTTTCCAGCAGGCGCAGCAGCGCATCCCTGGCGGCGTCAATTCGCCGGTGCGGGCCTTTCGCGGCGTCGGCGGCGATCCCCTCTTCTTCGACCGGGCGCGCGGCGCCTACCTGTTCGACGTGGATGACAATCGCTACATCGACTATGTCGCCTCCTGGGGACCCATGATCCTCGGTCACAATCACCCCGCCGTGATCGAACAGGTGCACGCCGCCATCGACCGCAGCCTCGGCTTCGGCGCCCCCACCGAAATCGAGGTGGAGATGGCCGAGATGGTCTGCAGCCTGGTCCCCTCGGTTGAGATGGTGCGGATGGTCAACTCGGGTACGGAAGCGACCATGACCGCCATCCGCCTGGCCCGCGGCTTCACCGGGCGCGACACCATCATCAAGTTTGAAGGGTGCTACCACGGCCACTCCGACTCTCTGCTGGTCAAGGCCGGCTCGGGGGCGCTGACCCTCGGTGTGCCCACCTCGCCCGGGGTACCAGCCGACTTGGCCAAACACACGGTGACCCTCGCCTACAACGATCTGGCCCAGGCTGAACAGGCCTTTGCCGAAATCGGGGACCAGGTGGCCGGCGTCATTGTGGAACCGGTGGCGGGCAACATGAACTGTGTGCCGCCGACTCCGGCCTTCCTGCAGGGACTGCGCAGATTGTGCGACGACCATGGCACGGTGCTGATTTTCGACGAGGTGATGACCGGATTCCGGGTCGCCCTGGGCGGCGCCCAGGCGGTCTTCGGCGTGCGTCCCGATCTCACCACCCTGGGCAAGGTGATCGGCGGCGGCATGCCGGTGGGCGCGTTCGGCGGCAAACGGGAGATCATGGAACAGATCGCACCTCTGGGTCCGATCTATCAGGCGGGTACGCTGTCGGGCAATCCGGTGGCCATGGCCGCCGGTCTCGCAACCCTGAAACTGATCACCGCCGAAGGATTCTACGACAGTCTGGCCACCCGCACCGGAGCACTGGTTGCCGGCATCTGTGACGCGGCGAAAACGCACGGCGTCCCCATGACCAGCAACCGGGTCGGCGCCATGTTCGGCCTCTTCTTTACCGACGCCGACAAGGTCGAAAACTTCGCCCAGGTGATGGCCTGCAACGTGGAACGGTTCAAGCAGTTTTTCCACGGCATGCTGCAGGAGGGGGTCTATCTTGCCCCGTCGGCGTTTGAGGCGGGTTTCGTCAGCGCTGCGCACAGCGAGGACGATATTGCGGAAACGGTGGCCGCTGCGGACCGCGTCCTGGCCCGACTGGGCTGATGGCGTCCTGCCGTGGCTGGGATCGGCATCCCGGACCTGCAGTCCATCCTTGACTGGATCAGCGGTCACCCGCACCTGGCGGGTGCCGCTGTATTTCTGATTGCCTTTGCCGAATCGCTCGCCCTTGTCGGCCTGATCATGCCGGGCGCGGCCCTGCTGTTCGGGATTGGTGCGCTGGTCGCCGCTGGAACCATTTCCCTGCCGTTCGCGTGGATCGCCGCATCACTTGGCGCTTTCTGCGGGGATGGTCTCAGCTTCTGGCTCGGTCACCACTACCGTGAACGACTGGTGCACCTGTGGCCGCTCAGCCTCTATCCGGAACACCTGAAACGGGGGGAGCGGTTCATTCAGCGCCACGGTGTGGCCAGCATCATTGTGGGTCGGTTTGTCGGACCGGTACGCCCGATTGTGCCCGCGGTTGCCGGTACGCTCGGCATGCCGGTGCGCCAATACCTGCCCGTGAATATCGGGGCCAGCATCCTCTGGGCGCCCGCCTACCTGCTGCCCGGCATGCTCGCGGGCGAAACCTTCGCCTATGCGACGGAAACCCTCGGCAACTGGTTCCTGCCGATCGCCGTGGTCGTGGTTGTGGTGGTTGGCGTCTGGTGGTGGCGCCGGAACCGGAGTGCGTGACTAGTCGCCGGACCCGCCAAGCTCCGGATCGATATCGCCCCCCAGCATCTCCCTCAGTTTTTGGCGCGCGCGAAACAGCCGGGTCATGACCGCCCCGGGTTTGATGCCGAGCTGCTCGGCAATCTCCTCACTGCTGTAGCCGCCGATGATCTGCAGCACCAGAGGTTCACGGTAGTCGTCGGGCAGTTGCGCCAATGCCCGGCGCAGTACGAAGGCTTCCGTGGAGGTGTCGTATTCGGGATTTCTCTCCGGCAGCACGCCCAGATCCTCCACGTCACTCATCGGCAGTTGTGCCCGCTCGAACTGCCGCGCGTATTCACGCCGTACGATGGTGATCAACCAGCTCTTGACCGCCTTATCGTCGCGCAGGCTGTCGAGCGACTTCCAGGCGCGCAGAAAGGTCTCCTGCACCAGATCCTCGGCCATGCTCCGGTCCCGGCACAGCCAGTAGGTATAGCGAAAAAGATCGTCCGAATACTCACGGACGATGGCTTCGTAGCGTTGTTGGTAGTCTGCCTGGGACATTCGATCGGCTGGTGATTATTGTTGCGTCCATACTAGCGGGCGAGCTGAGCCTTGGCCAGTTCAGCCAGCAGCCGCCGGTGAATCCCCCCGAACCCGCCGTTGCTCATGACGACCACGCGGTCACCCGGCCTGGCGATGGCACACACCCGTTCGATGGTGGTATCGACATCCTCGGTCACTTCCGCCCGATCGCCCAGGGGCTGCAGCAGCGACACCGGATCCCAGCCCAGGCCGGGCGGCGAGCAGAGCACCACATGGTGGGCGGCATCCAGGGCAGCGGGCAGCTGCGCTGCATGACTGCCGAGACGCATGGTGTTGGAACGCGGTTCGAGCACCGCGATGAGACGCCCCGCTCCGTCCGCTGCCATGAAGCCGGCGAGCGTCTCACGGATGGCGGTGGGATGATGGGCAAAGTCATCGTATACAGTGACCCCGCCTGCCTCCCCCACTCTCTCCTGGCGGCGTTTGACGCCCCGAAATTCGGCAAGCCCCGACACCAGCGCCTGGGGAATCACCCCTGCATGGTTCGCTGCGGCTATGGCGGCCAGTGCGTTACGCATATTGTGGGTGCCACATAGGGACCAGGCCACTTCCCCCAGCACCCCGCCGCGCCAGTGCACGCGAAAGCGGCTCACCTCGGGATTCAATGCTTCACCCACCCATTCCGCCGGTTCACCAAGGAGACCGAAGGTGCTGGATTCGCTCCAACATCCCTGCTTCAGGACGGCCTGCAGATTCTCGTCCCTGCCGGGGTGGATGATCAGCCCGTTGCCGGGAATGATGCGCACAAAATGGTGGAACTGCCGTTGAATCGCCTCCAGGTTGTCAAAGATGTCGGCGTGATCAAATTCCAGGTTGTTGAGCACGGCCGTGCGTGCCGGGTAGTGGACGAACTTGGAGCGCTTGTCGAAAAAGGCGGTGTCGTACTCATCGGCCTCCACTACAAAAAACGGTGAGTCTCCAAGCCGCGAGGAGACCCCGAAATTGGCAGGTACGCCACCGATCAGAAAACCCGGGGAGAGTCCGGCATGCTCAAGCAGCCAGGCCACCAGACTCGCGGTGGTGGTCTTGCCATGGGTGCCGGCCACTGCAACCACCCACCGGGAGCGGAGCAGGTGGTCATGCAGCCACTGCGGACCGGAGGCGTACGGGAGCCCGCGCTCCAGCACATATTCCACGCTGGGATTGCCGCGTGACAGCGCATTGCCGATGATCACGCAGTCCGGCGCCGGATCGAGCGGGCCCGGATCCCACCCCTCGTGAATGGCGATGCCGGCCGTGGCCAACTGATCGCTCATGGGCGGATAGACATTGGCATCGGCACCTGTAACCCGATGCCCCAAGGCACGCGCCAGTTGGGCAATGCCCCCCATGAACGTGCCGCAAATGCCGAGGATGTGAATATGCATGTCAGGCGGGCGCCGCGGGCCAGAGGACGGAGATGAGGGTGATGGTCAGCGCCACATAGCCGATGGTCAGCACGGAAGCGAGCATCAGCGTGGTATCCAACGCATGGCGCAATATGTGGCTGATCACCGCCAGGGTCCAGGCGACCACCAGCAGCCAGGCAATGGCGACCAACCCGGCGGCATCCGTGGACTGGAATTGGTAGGCCACGGACAGTACCGGATAGCTGACCACGGAGAGCATGGCGCCGGAGGCGGTCAGTGCCGCGGCGGTTTGCGGAAAGCGGCCGGAGTGGTTGCGCAGCCGCAGCGCCAGGTAGGCGATCGCCAGCAACGCGCCGGCATCCACCAGGCTGCGCCCCAGCGCGCCGGCCAGATCGGTTTCCAGCAGCGAAATCAACATGCCCATGCCGAGATAGGCAGCCAGTGAGGCCTGCAGGTAGCGCGGATCGGCAGGCATGTCCTGCGGTCCCTTACGCAACAGGCAGAGCTGGAAAACAGTGTTGAGAAATGACACGTGCCGGTGATCGCGCTGCTAGTCCATGACGCGCGGCATCATACACCGAAATAGCGGGCCGCCGGATGGTGGACCACGATGGCCGAAGTGGACTCCTCGGGCCAGAGTTGATCCTCGTCGCCCAGTTGCACGTTGATCCGGCCGGCATCCAGCATCGCCAGAATTTTGTCCTGGTCGGCCAGATTCGGGCAGGCCGGATAACCGAAGGAGTACCGCGCACCGCGATATTTCTGTTTGATCAGATCACCGATGGCGCGCGCGTCCTCGGCGCCGAAACCCAGCTCGGTGCGGATCCGCTTGTGCACGAACTCGGCCAACCCCTCCGCCCCTTCGGCATTAAGACCATGCCAATAGAGGTACTCCTGGTACTGATCACTGTGAAAGAGTTCACGGGCATGGTCCGAGGCGCGCTGCCCCACCGTGACCAGTTGGAAGGCCACCACATCACGCTCACCGCTTCCGGCAGGACGGAAATAGTGGGCGATGCAGAGCCGGTCTCCCGTCGCCTGTTGCGGGAACCCGAAGCGGCACAATTCGGTGTCGCTCTCCGGGCCTTCGTAGATGATCAGCTCCTCGCCCTCGGCGGCGCAGGAAAAATAGCCGTAGACCGCCTGCGGCACCAGAATCGAATCGGCGTCGCTGGCGGCGACCAGGCGGTTCAGGATGGGATCGACTTCGGTGCGCAGATAGCGCTGGTAACTCTCTTCGTCCATTTTGCCGCGCTTGAATCCCCACTGGAACCGGTAGAGCGCGGTACGGTTCACATAGGGCAACACCGCGCGCAGCGGCACCTGCTCCAGGCAGCGGGTGCCCCAGAAGGGCGGTTTGGGTATCACATTGTCGTGAGTCGGCACGGACATCTCCGTCGGCACAATTGAGTACAAACCATAGCAGTTTATTCGGGTATGATACGGCCACCCTGCTGCGCCGCAATACCCATGCAAGTACATTTCATCGATCAACCCGAGCAACTCGCCCACCACTGTGCACAGCTGAAGGACAGCGGCTGGATCGCCCTGGACACGGAATTCGTGCGCCAGCGCACCTACTACTCCCAGCTCTGTCTGCTGCAGGTGGGCACGGCGGACACCATTCTGCTGGTAGATACGCTGGCACTTACCGATCTGTCCCCCCTGCTGGCGCGCGTATTCGATGGACCGGCGCTCAAACTGCTGCACGCCGCCTACCAGGACCTGGAGATTTTTGTCCACGACTTCGGCCGCACCCCGGCCCCCCTGTATGACACCCAGGTCGCAGCGCAACTGGCCGGCATGGGCGAACAGATCGGCTACGCGGAACTGGTGCGTCAATGCCTGGAACTGGAGATTGACAAGTCCCAGGTGCGCACCGACTGGTCGCAACGCCCCCTGAGCGACGAGCAGCTCGCCTACGCCGCCGATGACGTACGCCACCTGGGCCGCTGCTATGAACTGCTCCATCAGCGGCTGGCGCAGACCGGACGTGAAGCGTGGCTGGAGGAGGATTTCCGGCAGCTCGCCAACACGGATCTCTACCGCGAAGATCCAGCCCGCGCCTGGCTGCGGATCAAACTGCGCCGGCCGCTCTACGGGGAGCGCCTGGCGGCGCTGAAGGCACTGGCCGCCTGGCGTGAAGAGCGCGCGGCCCGCGACAATCTGCCGCGCAAATGGGTGGTGGACAACGACGCGCTCATCCGTCTGGCCAGTGTGTCCGACCCCCACCCGGACGTGCTCGCCCAGGCAGGCGTGCCGCCCGCCAAAATCCGCCGCTATGGCCAGGAGATGGTGAGTGTGGCCCATCAGGCGATCGCGTCCGCACAGGGCGATGAGGCACCCCCGCCCAAGGCCAGTGCCGACGAGCAGGAACTGCTCAAGGGTTTGAAATCGATTATCGAGAGTGTTGCCACCGAGTACGGGCTGACCCCCGGCAGTCTGGCCACCAGCCGCGACCTGCTGGCACTCATCCGCCGCGAACCACCCCTCCAACTGCAGCAGGGATGGCGGCGTCGCGCCCTGGGCGACCGACTCGATCAATACCTGCAGGCGCAGAGCGCGAACTGACGCTGCGCCTTGCGGTTCGGCGCGCCAGCCGACACACTCCTGCCCATGCATCCCGCCATCCTCCTGCTGGCTCTGCTCTGCCTGACGCCCCTGACAGGGCTCGCCGACTCCTGCACCAAGCCCTTGTCGGGCGAGGCTATAGGCCGACAGTTCGAGCGCCTGGCCAAACAGCAGATGGCCCTTGAATTCGGCCAGCCGGTCCAGGCGCTGGACCAAGTCCAGTGGCAGCGGATCGGCGCCGACTTGTACCGGGTCGACGCCCAGACCCGGATTACCAAACCGGGTGCCAGCGGCGACGAAGCGTTGCATCTGCAGGGCTGGCTCACCGCCTGCGGCTCACTGGTGCTGCGCGGCTACAGCTGGGACGCGGACGGATCACTCAGCATGCCGAGCTACCGCCCCGTGCAATTGCCGGGCCCGGGC
>JBNLBB010000054.1:0-16256 GCA_050302415.1 Gammaproteobacteria bacterium
ATAGATGCCAGGCAGACCGTGCTGCGCCTCACCGAGCGGGAAACGTTTCCGGACTCTACGCTGGTATTCGGAGGGAATGTCCGCGACGCCTTTCCCGCGCCGAAGTGCGGAACGGGCCCGGTGCGCCGAATCCCGATTGGGTGTGGGGGCAGGAAGTAGAGTCGGCGCACTGACGATGCCGCTGCACGGGCAGGGGTATCGGACATGGCTTGATCCCTCCGGGGACGGCAGAAAACCGAGCTCAACTTATTGGGACGTTATTGGGCTGAGCGGAACCGGTGATCTGGCCATCCGTTGGAATTCATTCAATGTAAGAGGTGGCTTTTCGCCAATCCACGGGCTCTTACGCCAAAGCGTTATTGTATTGGGGTTGCTGCAGACGTATTCTCTGTTTTGCTGGCAATTTTGTGGAATTAACCTAAAAATACGCATATTAAACGGCTGTAAACCTATAAATCAGACTATATATGGACGATTTGGATAAATTCGATCACGCCATACTCCGTCAGCTCCAGCAATACGGGCGGATCACAGTCACCGAACTGGCCAACCGGGTGGGGCTGTCGAAAACCCCTTGTCAGAACCGCATGCGCCGGCTCGAGGAGCGGGGCTATATTCTGGGGTACATGGCCCTGGTGGATCAGACCAAGCTGGGGCTGAACCATATCGCCTTTGTCCAGGTTACCCTCAACAACACCAGCAGCAATGCCCTCAACGCCTTTAACCAGGAGGTTCGGAAGATACCGGCCGTGGAGCAGTGCCATATGATCGCCGGAGGGTTCGACTATCTGCTCAAAGTGCGGACCTCGGACATGGCCTCCTACCGCAGCGTGCTCGGGGAGCAGATATCCGCCTTGCCACACGTGCTGCAGACCAGCACTTTTGTGGTGATGGAGAACGTCAAGGAGGTCGAGATTCAGCTCTCCACCGGTGCCTGATCAACGCGCGAGGAGTCTGTACAAAGCCTGTCTGATCCGCCGGGGAGAGAGAGCCCATTCACCCCCTTTGGTTGCTGCGGACTCTCGGCTGTTGCGACAATCCGGGTTTTCCCGCTACCGGAGCGTCACGTGTTCATCCACGGTATCGCCATTCTCTTCATCTGCCAGTTCATCGGCGAAGTGCTGGTGCGACTGCTCGGCATCCCTGTGCCGGGGCCTGTGATCGGCATGGTGCTGATGCTGGCGCTGTTGCTGAAACTGGGCCGCATACCGCCCGGTATCCGATTGGCCAGCTCCGGTCTGCTCAGCCACCTGGCGTTGCTTTACGTGCCGGCGGGTGTCGGCATGATGGTCCATTTCAGGCTGATCGCCGCAGACTGGCTCACGATCGTGGTGGCGCTGATCGTCAGCACTTTGGTGGCCATGGGGGTATCGGCACTGGTACTGGGCTATTTCGTTCGCCGTTTGGGCGGACAGGGTGGGGAGGTTTCGTGAACGCCGAAATTTCAGCGCTCTGGGTCTACCTTTCCGCCACCCCGCTGTTGCATCTGACGGTGACCATATTGGTATTCATTCTCTCCACGCGCATCAACCGTCTCGCCGGTGGAACGCCACTGCTCCATCCGGTAGTGCTCGCCATGGCGACGCTGATTCTGTTTCTGCTGCTGACCGGCACCAGTTACGACACCTATTTTGAAGGGGCGCAGTTCATCCATTTCCTGCTGGGCCCCGCCATTGTGGCCCTGGCGGTTCCGCTCTACGAGCATCTGGAGAAGGTGAAGCGCATGCTGCTGCCCATCGTGGTTGCCTGCGTGGCCGGGGCGGGGGCCGCAGCGCTCTCCGCTATGGGGATTGCCATGCTGATGGACGGCCATAGCCAGACGGTGCTCTCGCTGGCGCCCAAGTCGGTGACCTCGCCCATCGCCATGGGCATCGCCGAGGAGATCGGTGGCCTGCCCTCGCTGGCGGCGGGCCTGGTGCTGATCACCGGCGTCATCGGCTGCCTGATCGCCGCGCCGGTGTTTCGCCTGCTGCGGGTGAGCGACCCGATGGTCAAAGGCTTCTCCCTGGGTCTCAGCGCCCACGGTTTCGGCACGGTCTACGCCCTGGAGATCAGCCCGCTCGCCGGTGCGCTGGCCGGGTTGGGCATCGGCCTGACCGGTCTGGTGAGTGCCTTTCTGGTGCCGCTGCTGGTGTCGCTGCTCGGAATTACTGGCTGAGCTGCTGGCCCAGGCTGTCGAGCGCCCGCTCGAAACCCGAGGTTCCGGAGCTGCGCAGGAAGATGATCCGCTTGTCCCGCTGCCTGCAGTGGCGTTTGAGCTTGTTGCAGGCGTTGTGACTGACACAGTCCACCGGGCAGAAGACCACGTCGCAGCGATCCAGAGCCGCATCCAGCTGCGCCGCGGACTCCTCGATGCCGCCATCGTGGTGCAGGAAATTGCCCCGTCGGGACTCCACCAGTTTGCGCAGGGAGTCCACCTGGTTGCGGCGTCCGCCCACGTAGAGCACGCACCGTTGATCGAGCGCGCACTCTGCCCGGGGTTCGCTGCCGCAGCAGCCGGCCAGGCTGCAGGCGGGCGTCGGCGGGTCGAGGGATTTGATCAGCACCTCCGGTGCGCCGATTCGCTGATTCAGTTTCCGGCGCAACTGGCGATTTTCCGCGCGCAGTCGCGCAATCAGCTCCTGGTACCGCGCGCGCTGATGAGCCGGGAGCCTGGTCGGCTCCGCCGAAGCGGATGCGGGTCTGAGCGATACCGGGGGTTGCAGGCTCCCCGCCTGGTGGGCGGCGTCGAGCCTGGAGGCCAGGGTGGCGGCCCGGCCGCTGGCGGCCTCGAACCGCTGGCGCAGGTCATCCAGTTCGCTCTGCAGCCGGCGGACCCGGCCGCGTTCGCGCGCGAGGTCAAGGACGGAGGTGTGGGTGAGCATGTGCAGTTCACCGTAGATCTGGCGCCGCAGATCGCTGTCGGCGAGGGGATGCGACACAATGGCCCAGTAACAGCCGGGCACACTGTCACGGCACAGGGCATCGCGCCAGGCTACCAGCAGCGCCTGCCGGGATTCGGCCCCGGAGAGTTCGCGGATCGCTGCGCGGTAGCGCTCATCCAGGATTTTCTGCAACCGTTTGGCGGCCCCGGTGCGCGACGCGCAGGCGGTGACGCCGGCGCGATGGCGGGCATAGGGTGGATCGGTGCGTTTGGCGGGAAAGTCGGAACGGTTGGCCAGCGCCAGCAGATCCTGGTCGGTCAGGCAGGTGCCCACCAGGCTGCAATAAATCCACTCGTCCAGGTCCCAGAGTTTGGTGCGGCCGCGTCCGCGCTCAACGGTGGACAAGGGCATGCTGAAACTCCTCCAGGTCCGTGGCATTGAATTCACCTTCCTCGATCAGCTCGCGCACCAGCGGTCCGCGCATCTCCAGCAGCAAGGAGCCGCTCTCCCGATCCCAGACGCGCAACAGCGGATCACGTCGTTCCCACCACAAATCGATCATGCAGCTCATGGTATCTCCCCCTTATGAGATGATTCATGCAAATAATAACCATTCTCATTACCGCTTGACAAGGGGGAGTCATCCGCCCGGGTGGTGGGTCAGGATTGGCGGCTGGGCAGGTCCGGGAAGCAGCGGTCGATATCGATCTCCCCACCCCGCATCACCGCCTCCAGGGCGTCGAGGGCCAGGTTGATCTGCAGTGCGCGATCAGCGTCGATCACTTCGCGGGCATGGTCCTGGAAGGTGAGAATCCAGGTGCCGGCCGGTTGGGGGCCGACCAGGGAGAGGTCGATGGTGGATTCTCCTGCACGGCCCTGACACCGGGCGCGGTAGGGGTCGCTGTCGACGACCTGCATGGGAATACCGATGCACATGGTGACGGCCTCAGTCGGTGGCCCCGGCCAGGAAGCGGCGCCGGCTCATGCTGGCCGCGGGTTGGGGGGCGGCGGGTTGGGGATGGGTCAGCAGCAGTTTGAGCGCCTCTGCTGCCGTCGCCATAGCCGCCGCCTGATCCGCGAACTCGAACATGGGTGAGAAGAGGGAGCAGATCCGCAGCGGGCCTACGGCTTCGAGCTGGGCGTGGATGAATTCATATTCCCCGGCCGGGAGTTGCCGGGCGTCCACCTCACCCGTTTTCTGTTCGGGCCAACCTGCGGGGTCTGCGGGCAGGAGCACCACGTTCATGAACCAGGGGGTGACCAATACCCCGATCCAGCAACTCTGATCCAGGCGAATCAATGGGGTGGACTCCACGCTCAATGCCGGGTTGCAGAGCGGCAGATCGTGCATGGCGTCGCGGTGAATGGCCTGGTAGGCCGCAACCAGCGCCTCGCGCCGCTGTGCCATGTCATCCCCGCGTGGGCTGGCGCGATCCAGATGCAGGAACCGCTCCGGTGGCGATCCGCAATTGGGGCAGGCCCAGCCTGGCGGCAGGGCCGAAAAAGGGGTGCCGGGCTCGATCTGCCACTCCGGATCGCCCTGCTGCGGGTCGTAGACCTGCCAGCAGACGCCGCACTCCATGCGCCCGGGGTTACCAGGGTTCGCGACGGGATCGGCCATCAGAAATAGGCCTCCAGAATCTCGTGCAGCCGGTCCGCCGAATCCTCGATGTCCTGGCTGGCGGCGAGCAGGGCATCGGGCACACCACCCACCTCCAGGGTATCGAGAATGATGGTGCCCATGGCGTTGAAGTACTGCACCACCCAGACTCCGGCCACCCCGGTGGCCCACACCTCGCAGGCGCCATAGCCGCGGGACTCCGCGTGGATCGGGCCGTTGCCCAGCATCTGTTGCAGGTAGGCGCGATCCGTGTCGCTCATGGGCAGCAGGGTGAAGTTGAAGACGTGATTCCGGTCGCCCGGACGGTGGCGCGGTACACGGTCGGCAATCTCCGCCAGCACGGGTTGTGCGTTCATGATGCCGGGAGGCGGTTCACCCAGGGCGAGTCGGGCGTTCACCTCGCGGGCCAGCGTCTGCTCCACCAGCGCGGGCAGCGGACCGATTTCCAGCCAGGCCGGTCCGCCTGGCGCGTCGGGGAGACCCGTCTCGACCCGCCACAGGCCGGGCATCACCGATTCGGTGATCCGGGCCGGTGTCCCGCCGGAGAGCGTGATGCTCACTTCGCCACGGCCGAGCACCTGCGCGACCAGTTCGAGGTTGTCGGCATCCAGGCCGTCCAGGGAGAGGCGCAGGTTGTCCTGCCCGGCGCGATACGCCTGCATGGCCTGGGCAGTCTGCTGCAGCAAGGTGCGGGCGGCGGCGCAGCGGGAGATCAACTGCTCCGAAGCCACGCTCGCGAGGCCGTGGGCCCGTTCCATCAGGCTCGATCCGCTGTCGCCCCAGACCGGCTGCAGGCTGAGATCTTCGTTGTCCTGGGCCCATTGCATCGGATTCATGAAACCACCCCGTTCGGTTCAGTGACGACGGCAAACCGGGTCCCCGGTCGGCAGGACTCCGACTGACAGCACTCGTGGGCACAATCCCGGTAGGTGGCCCAGTCCTGGATGCGCTCCACAGCGCGGACGCGTACGCCATCGGCAAAAAAAACGAGGGCCGGGGTTGCGCGCAGTCCGAGATCTTGGCAGGCCGTCTCCTCATCCGCGGGAGCCACCACGGCCGCATGGAGTTGGCCGGGGAAGGCGTGCCCAAGCTGGTCGAGCACCATGGCGACGTCATCGGTTTCCGGGCGGCGGGCGGCGATGCCGGGGACAAAGAGCACCCGACATCCCGGTTCGGCAATGAACTCGGCAGCGGATTGGGCATTCACATCAGGCCAGCCGTGGGTCGTGCGCAGCCGGTGGAACAGGGTGAGTGGTTCCATCAGACCGCCTCCGGTGCGCCCTGGCGCTCGTAGTTGCCCCAATCCAGGCCGTGACGCAGCAGCGGTTCGGCAGGCAGGTCGCTGCGCTGCAGGGCAACCCCCCATTCCGCGAGCAGGTCAGCGGCGCGGTTGACCGCCGGGTCCACCCGGCTGCGCACCACCCGGTCAGGCCGCCGCCCCAGTTGTCCAGCTCACAGGCCTGTACCCCGATCAGGGTCAACCGGCGCGGATAGCGACCGGTGAAATCGGCGGCGCTCAACACCTCCTGGAATCCGGTCTGGTGCAGGCTCATCTTTTTGGCGCCGGTGAATTTGGGTACCTCGTCGTCGTGCACCTCGATCAGCTCGCCGGGCGGCAGACCGTAATCCACGGCATCAAAGACCAGCAGGTGGCTGGCCTGCTGCACATAGGGCAGCAGGTAGAGCCCCTGGGTGCCGCCATCCATCACCACCGTCGTTTCAGGCAGCCGGTAGCGCAGGCCCAGGGTCTCGGCGCAGCGCACGCCGAAGCCCTCGTCCGCCCACAGCAGGTTGCCGATGCCCAGGACCAGCACCTGATCCGTTGCGACGAGGCCGTTCATGGGCGGTTGTCCTTGAACATGCGTTCGCCGCTGATCATGGTGCTGATGATGCTCTGGCGGGACATGATGTCCTCGCGGATGGCGGCATAGATGTGGACGGTGACGAAGCAGACAAAGACCCAGAGCCCCAGGTGGTGCCAGGTATGGACATCCTGGCTGTTGGGGAAGAGGGTGAAGACCCAGCCGAAGAGGGTGTGCTGCCAGCTGTCGATGCCGGTGCCCTCCGAGTAGAGGGCGAAGCCGGTGCAGATCATGAACACGGTGGTGAGGGTGAAGGCGAAGAACATCACCAGCTGTGCCAGCGGGTTGTGGCCGACGTACTTCTTGGGTGCCGTGGCGAAAAAGAAATACCAGCGCAGTTCAAACAGCACTTCTGCCCACCACGCCCGGTTGATGATGGGCAGGACGAACAGCTGGCGGGCGTGGTGGTTGCCGACCATCGCCCAGTAGATGCGGGCGAGGAAGGCGACGGCGAGTACATACCCGGCGGCAAAGTGCACGAACCGGATATACCCCATGAGGAAGTGCTCACTCGCCTCGCCGGGAACGCTGGGCAGGGGGGAACCGATGAAATAGCCGGTCGTGCCCAGCACCAGGATGCAGAGCGCATTGACCCAGTGCCAGATTCTCACCGGCGCCTCGTAGACGTAAATCGAGGTGCGCGCGGCGACGGGCGCATGCGCATCGGGCAGGGATTGGTCGCTTGCGATGGTCATGGTGTCTCTCCCGTGGTGCGGCCTAGCGGACCTTGACCTGCGCCATCTCCTGGCCATCGGGGCTCAGGACATGGGTGGAGCAGGCCAGGCAGGGATCGAAGCTGTGAATGGTGCGCAGCACCTCCAGCGGCTGGTGCGGATCGGCCATGGGGGTATCCATGAGCGAGGCCTCGAAGGCGCCGATGTTGCCGTCCACATCGCGTGGTGAGCCGTTCCAGGTGGTGGGAACCACGCACTGGTAGTTGGCGATCCGCCCATTGCTGATCTCCACCCAGTGGCCGAGTGCGCCGCGGGGCGCCTCGGTGAATCCCACGCCGCGCGCCGATTTGGGCCAGGTAGCGGGGTCCCAGCTGGTGGTATTCGCCGTGGCGCTGTCGCCGGCCTTGAGGTTGGCCACCAGTTTGTCCTGGAAGTAGCGCAGCTTCTGCACCGCCCACTGGCACTCCAGGCCCCGGGCGGCGGTGCGCCCCAGGGTGGAGAAGAGTGCGCTGACCGGCACGTCCAGGTGACGCAGCACCGCTTCAACCGGCTCCTTGAATTCGGGAATGCCCCTGGCGTAGCCAATGATGTAGCGGGCCAGCGGCCCCACCTCCATGGCATGGCCACGCCAGCGCGGGGCCTTGAGCCAGGAGTATTTCGCCTGCTCGTCCAGGCTCTCGATGTTCTTGTAGGTGCCCTTTGAGTTGGGTCCCATGGCGAAGGCCGGTTCAGTGATGCCGTCGAAGGGGTGCAGCCCCTGACTCTCGTCAGGGTACTGGTACCAGGAGTGGGTGACGTATTCGCGGATCTGCTCCGGATCGGTCAGATCCACCTCGTGGATCTCGTTGAGGTTACCGTTGATGATGGCGCCGCTCGGCAGCATCAGGTTGCCGGGCGAGTAGTCGTTGGCGTGATCCGGGATGTCGCCGTAGGCCATGATGCTTTTCGAGGAGAGTCCGCCGCCATGCAGCCAATCTTTGTAGAAGGAGGCGATGGCCAGCAGGTCCGGCACGTAGACCTGCTCCACGAAGGCGATGGACTGGTCGATGATGGAGGAGACCAGATTGAGGCGCTCCATGTTGATCGCCCCCACCGCGCCGGTGTCGTTGACATTGAGCGCACAGGGGACGCCACCCACCAGCCAGTTGGGGTGTGGGTTCTTGCCGCCGTAGATGGTGTGGATCTTGACGATCTCCTTCTGGAAATCGAGGGCCTCCAGGTAGTGCGCCACCGCCATCAGGTTGGCCTCCGGTGGCAGCTTGTAGGCGGGGTGGCCCCAGTAGGCGTTTTTGAACGGCCCCAGCTGGCCCGACTCGACAAACTTCTTCAGCCGCATCTGCACGTCCTTGAAGTAGCCCGGTGAGCTGAGCGGCCAGGAGGAGATGGACTGCGCCAGTTGCGAGGTGGCCTTGGGATCGGCCTGCAGGGCGGAGACCACGTCCACCCAGTCCAGGGCGTGCAGGTGGTAGAAGTGGACCAGATGATCGTGCACCTGCAGGGTGAGCTGCATGATGTTGCGGATGGAGTTGGCGTTCTCGGGGATGTCGATACCGAGCGCATTCTCCACCGCGCGCACGGAGGTGAGCGCGTGGGTGCCGGTGCAGACACCGCAGATGCGCTGGGTGAAGGCCCAGGCATCGCGCGGGTCGCGCCCCTTGAGAATCACCTCCAGGCCGCGCCACATGGTGCCGGTGGAGACCGCATTGCGGATCACGTTGTTCTCATCCACGTTCACTTCGACACGCAGGTGCCCCTCGATCCGGGTGACCGGATCGACCACCACGCGCCGGCCGCCGTTGTCGAGATTGAAACCGTTGGGAGTCGTTGTTGTTGCCATGTAAAGAGTCCTCGCTGCGGCCTATTCGCCGGATGGGTCGCTGTTCTGTTTGCGGGCGCGCTTGACGGCGCTCAGTGCGGCGTGGGCCGCCACGGCAGTGCCCACCACCCCGGCCACGGTGCCGCCCACCTGGTCGGCATTGGCCTCCACCCCGAACTGCTGGATATCGGTGAGCCGGTTATAGAAGGAGCCCTTGTCCCAGAAGCCGTCCTCGGAGCAGCCGATGCAGCCGTGACCTGACTGGATGGGGAAGGAGACCCCGCCGTTCCAGCGCACCGTGGAGCAGGCGTTGTAGGTGGTCGGGCCCTTGCAGCCCATCTTGTAAAGACAGAAGCCCTTGCGCGCGTTGTCGTCGTCCCACTGCTCCACGAACTGGCCCGCATCGAAGTGCGGCCGGCGATAGCATTTGTCGTGGATGCGCTGGCTGTAGAACATCTTGTGCCGGCCCTGGCGGTCGAGCTCCGGCAGCCGGTCGAAGGTGAGGATGTAGGTGACCACCCCGGTCATCACCTCAGCGATGGGTGGGCAGCCGGGCACCTTGATGATGGGCTTGTCGCGGATCACCTTGTGGATGGGCGTCGCCTGGGTGGGGTTGGGCTTGGCCGCCTGCACGCAGCCCCAGGAGGCGCAGGAGCCCCAGGAGATGATGGCCGAGGCGTCGGCGGCCATCTCCTTGAGTTTGTCGACAAAGGGGCGGCCGCCTGGGATGCAGTAGACGCCGCCGTCGGCCAACGGCGGGTTGCCCTCGCAGGCGAGGATGTAACGCCCCTTGTACTGCTCCTTGACCTCTTCGAGGATCGCCTCCGCCTGGTGGCCGGCCGCCGCCATGATGGTGTCGTCGTAGTCGAGGGAGATCATGGAGAGCACCACGTCCTTCACCAACGGGTGGGCTGAGCGGATGAACGATTCGGAGCAGCAGGTGCACTCCAGGCCGTGCAGCCAGAGCACCGGGATGCGCGGCTTGGTCTCCATGGCGTGGGCGATGCGCCCGGCGAAGCTGGGGCCGAGGCCCAGCGCGGAGGCGGTGAGGCCGCAGAATTTTAGGAAGCTGCGCCGAGAAATACCCTGGCGGCGGATCACCTCGTAAAAGGTTTCGGTAGTCGGGGGCATTTTTTTGGTCTCCGTCGGTGTGGCTGGGCGTTTTGCGAAATGTCAAAACAAATGGCGTGCCAACCGCGGAATCCCGACTGTTTGTGCAGGATATCCCTCTGAAATAATTGCTAAATATCAATATTGGTGCAGTGCGGCAGTTGCGAGGAGACGGTGGTTCTATTGGAACTTCGGTTTCCCAAGTGGCAAAGAAACGGAAAGACAGTTATCGCTTTTTTAGGAGCGTGCCCGCCGTGCGACCGCCGCTTCATCCATCGGCTGACAGCGCCGGAGCCCCTGGTCGCCGGAAGCGGGCGGACCGGTTTGTCCCGGTGTGTTGCCATCTCACCGAAAGCCATTAGGATGGACGACTCGCAATCGACCCAACGAGTGGAGTGTTTCATGTCCCAAGCCGAATCCTTTCAAGCCCTTGTCCTGCGCGAAAGCGAAGGCACGGTCACTGCCGCTGTCGAACATCTTGGTGTCTCCGACCTGCCGGAAGGCGAGGTCCTGGTAGCGGTTTCCCACTCCACCATCAATTACAAGGATTCATTGGCGATCACCAACACGGGCAAGATCGTGCGCAGTTACCCCATGGTGCCGGGCATAGACTTTGCCGGCACGGTGGTCGAGGCCTCTGCGGGCGACTTCAAACCCGGCGATGCCGTGGTCCTCACCGGCTGGGGGGTGGGCGAGCGTCACTGGGGCGGGCTGTCGCAGTACGCCCGGGTCAAGGCCAAGTGGCTGGTGCCGCTGCCCGAGGGGCTCTCACCGGCGCAGGCCATGGGCGTGGGGACCGCGGGCTTTACCGCCATGCTCTGTGTCAATGCCCTGCTCGATCACGGTGTGCTGCCCGAATCGGGCGAAGTGGTGGTCACCGGGGCCAACGGCGGGGTGGGCAGTTATGCAGTCGCCATCCTGGCGGCCATGGGTTACCGCGTGGTGGCCGCCACCCATCGGCCAGATACGGCGGATTACCTGACGGGCCTGGGTGCAGAGTCGGTGCTCGATGCGGCCGAACTGACCGCTTCCAAGCGGCCCATGGATTCTGAGCGCTGGGCCGGCGCCGTGGATGTGGTGGGTGGCGAGATCATGGCGGGCGTGATCAAGGGGATGGCCTACGGTTCCACCATCGCCGCCTGTGGTCTGGCGCAGAGTCATGAGCTGCACACCACCGTCTTTCCCTTCATCCTGCGCGGCGTCACCCTGGCCGGTGTCGATTCGGTGATGTGCCCCTACGAGAAACGGGTGGTGGCCTGGAAGCGGCTGGCCGAAGTGCTGCCGGCCGATCAGATGGCCAAGGCGGCGTCACGGACCATCTCACTGGCCGAAGTGCCGGACTACTGCGCGCAGATGGTGGCGGGCAAGATCCAGGGTCGGGTGATCGTCGACCTCAACGCCTGAGGATTCAGCCGGCGCTCTGCTGGCGCGGCTTCTGGAAGCGCATCACCCTTTTTTCCAGTTGCCGGAACCCCTGCACCAGCAGGAAGGTGATCGCGAGGTAGATGCAGCCGGCGGCAAAGAAGATCTCCACCGGCAGGTAGGTGCGCGCAATCACCGTGCGCGCCATGCCGGTGAGGTCGAGCAGGGTGATGGTGCTGGCGAGCGCGCTGCCCTTGAGCATCAGAATGATCTCGTTGCCGTAGGCGGGCAACGCAATGCGATAGGCCCGCGGCAGCAGGACGCGGCGGTAGACCACCGCCCGGCTCATGCCGATGGAACGGGCCGCCTCCACTTCGCCGTGCGGCACCGCCTGGATGGCACCGCGCAGGATCTCGGCCGTGTAGGCCCCCGTGTTCAGCGCAAACACGATCAGCGCACACCAGTAGGCTTCACGCAGGTAGGGCCAGAGGAAACTGTCGCGAATGGACTCGAACTGGGCCAGTCCGTAATAGACCAGGAAGAGCTGCACCAGCAGCGGGGTGCCGCGAAAGAAAAACGTGAAGGGCAGGGGCGCGGCGCGCAAAAAAGGGTTGGACGATGCCCGCAGCATGGCGACCGGTACGGCAATCAGGCCACCGACGATCACCGCAATGGTCACCAGTTCCAGGGTCAGCCAGGCCCCTTCGAGCAGCTTCGGCAGATTGTCGATGATGGCCGACCAGGACCAGCTCACGTGACGCTCCGGCTGATGCCGCGGTTGGCCCAGCGCTCGGCGTAGAACTGCCCGGCCATGACGATGAGAGTGATGCTGAGATAGATGATCGCCGCCACGAAATAGAAGGTGAACGGCTCCTTGGTGTTGGAGATGGCGATCTGGCTTTTGCGCATCAGTTCGTCGAGCCCCACCACCGAAATCAGCGAAGTGTCCTTGAGCAGCACCTGGAAGAGGTTGCCGAGGCCCGGAATCGCCACCCGCCAGGCCTGGGGCAAAATGATGCGGAAGAAGGTCTGCGGGCGCGACATGCCGCAGGCGACCGCGGCCTCCACCTGGCCCTGCGGAATGGCCTGGATGGCACCGCGGAAGACCTCCGTGGCGTAGGCCCCGAAGGCGACGCCCAGGGCGATGATGCCCGCCGCGTAGGGGCTCAGTTCCACGTACTCATCATGCCCGAACCAGCCCGCCGCCGTGGTGAGCATGCCGGCGGTGCCGAAATAGATGATCAGCACCACCAGCAGTTCGGGAATGCCGCGGATCACCGTGGTGTAGGTGGCGGCAATGCCCTGGGCGACGCGCGAGCGCGACACCTTCATGGCCGCGCCGATAATGCCGAAGAAAAGCCCCAGCAGCAGCCCGCCAACGGCGACCTGCAGGGTCATCAGCACCCCCAGCCAGAGCTGGTTGCCGAAACCGTGCAGATCAAACATGGGCGGCCCTAACGACTAGTAGATGTCGAAGGGGAAGTACTTCTGGTTGATCCGCGCGTAGGTGCCGTCGGCACGGATCGCCTTGATCGCCTGATTCAGCCGGTCGCGCAGCTTGCCGTCACTCTTGCGCACGGCGATCCCGATCTGGTCATTGATGTCGATCTTCTTGCCGACAAACTCAAAACCCTTGCCCTGATCCGACTGCAGCCAGTCGTAGCCGGGCAGCAGATCGGTGACCAGTGCATCGAGGCGGCCGGAGGAGAGGTCCAGGTAGGCGTTCTCCTGGGTGTCGTAGAGTTTGATGGCGGCATCTTTCAGATTGTCCTCCATCCACTGGGCAGCGACGGTGGCGCGCTGCGCGCCCACGCTTTTGCCGCCAAGCTTGCCGGCATCCAGTCCCGAGCCCTTCTTGGCAATGAACGCAAGGCTGTTGCTGTAGTAGCGGTCGGAAAAGTCGACCGCCTGTTTGCGCTCATCGGTGATCGACATGGAGGCGACGATGGCGTCGTACTTGCGCGCCAGCAGGCCGGGAATGATGCCGTCCCAATCCTGGGTGACGAAGGTGCATTCGGCCTTCATCTTCTCGCACAGCGCTTTGGCGATGTCCACGTCAAAGCCGGCCACCTGGCCGTTGCTGTCGATCATGTTGAACGGAGGATAGGCGCCCTCGGTGCCGATCCGGATCTTGTCGGCATGGGCCACGCCCAGACTGAGTATCCCGAGCAGTGAAGCCAGCAGCAGTCGTTTCATGAAAGCTCTCCCTTGAAGTTTTGGTTGTGGTGTCAGGCGTGGTATTCACGCCGTAGAAATTGGCGCAGGCGTTCGGATTTGGGTTGGTCGAACAGTTCGCGCGGCGGCCCGGTCTCTTCCACTTCGCCGGCGTGCAGGAACATCACCTGGCTGGAGACATCGTGGGCAAAGTCCATCTCGTGGGTCACCACCAGCATGGTGCGGCCCTCTTCGGCCAAGCTGCGCATGACGCCCAGCACCTCGCCCACCAGCTCCGGGTCGAGCGCCGAGGTGGGTTCATCAAAGAGCATCACCTCCGGGTCCATGGCCAGGGCGCGGGCGATGGCGGCGCGCTGCTGCTGGCCGCCCGAGAGGTGGTTGGGGTAGTAGTCGCGCCGCTCGTAGAGCCCACCTTCTGCAGCAGGGCGTCGGCCTGTTCGGTGGCTTCGGCTTTCGACCGGCCGAGCACGTGCACCGGTACCTCAATGATGTTGTCGATAATGGTCTTGTGGGCCCAGAGATTGAAACTCTGGAACACCATGCCGAGGCGGGTGCGGATGCGCTGCATCTGTTTCTCGTCGGCCGCTGCCCGTGCGCCGTTGCGCAGGGTTTTCATGGCAATGAGCTCGCCGTGGACCCGCACCTCTCCGGCGTCCGGAGTCTCCAGCAGGTTGATACAGCGCAGGAAGGTGCTTTTGCCAGAGCCGCTGGAGCCGATGATGGAGATCACGTCCCCGATCTGCGCGGTCAGACTGATCCCCTTCAGGACTTCGTGATTGCCGAAGCGCTTGTGCAGGTCGTCAACCTGGAGTGCCGGCACGCCGATTTGTCGCTCTGTCGTCTCTGTCACTGGGCCCTGCTGTTGTCGTTGGAATGGCCTGGCAGATGGCGCGGTTGCCCTCTGGCGGAGTGCCGATGATAAACGCTGGGGTGGTGCGGCTCCAGTCCGAAGACCGGGATCACCGGACACCCCCGGTCAGAGCGGAATTTCGTCGCCCTCACGCACCACCCGGAAGCCGATATCGTTGAGCGGCGTTTCGGGCTTCCAGCCGCTGCGGTTGTTGGCCCGCAGGCTGAAGGGGTTGTCCTGCCAGGAACCGCCGCGAATCACCCGCCGGTGGCACTCGGCGACGGGCACATTGGCCGAAGGGTAAGCCGGTCCGCGTTTGCGGTAGGCCAGCGGATCGTAGCAGTCCTCGGTCCACTCCCAGACGTTGCCCAGCATGTGGCGCAGGCCATAGGGGTTTTCGGGCAGCGTATCGACGGGCGCGGTCTGGGCGTAATCGTGATCGCATACCGGAATGCGGCAGTTGACGGCGCCGGGCAGGATCTTGTCCCCCCACCAGTAGTCGGTCCGGGTGCCGCCACGCGCGGCAAACTCCCATTCCGCTTCGGTGGGCAGGCGGTAGTGCCTGCCGGTGTGCCGGCTCAGCCACTGTGCGTAGGCGCTGGCCATGGACCAGCTGACGCACACGGCCGGGTGGTCCGGGGCCTGGGCGAACCCGGGGCTGCGCCAGCTCTCCCCGGCACGCGGGGTGAAGGCCTCGTTAACCAGTCCCGCGCAGCCTGTGGCGCGGTCCAGGTCCGGGTTGGCGCGCAGGAAGACCTCAAACTGGGCGCGGGTCACTTCGTGGACAGCGAAGGCCAGACGGGCGGTGATCCGGACCGGGACGGGGCCACCGTCCAGGCCGTGTTCGTCGGCGCGTCCCGATCCGGGGAGCGAGCCGAGCAGGAAGCTGCCCACGGGGATTTTCACCATCTCGGGGCATTCCGGGCAGGGCCGGCCGTCGGTACGGAAATCCTGGAACCGGGCGATGGGTGGCGGGAACGGGGAGGCGGACTGGGTTGGCCAGGAACCGGCGGCAACCATGCCCGGGGCGCCGAACGCCAGCAGGAAGAGGAGAGCAACCTTGCGCATGGTCTACCTCCGGGTGAGTGACCGCAAAAGTATGCCGTGGGTGGGGGTGTGGGGAAACTGCTGCCCCGGCTCTGATCGGTGAGAGTTGACGCGAGTCAACATTCCGGGAGGCAATCGGCGTAGCGTGGGAATAAAACGGGGCGCGCCCTGTTTATCTACATGAAGTCCAACCGGACTTCGAGAACGAATTGCGAGGTTTATCCCATGAAAAAGTTGATGCTGTTGGCCGGTATGTTGCTGCTCTCCGGAACCGTGCTGGCCGGTTCCTGCCCGCGCGACATGCGCGCCATCGACGATGCGCTGGCCAAAAGCCCCATGCTGAGCGAGGCCGACATGAAGATGGTCAAGGATCTGCGCGCCGAGGGCGAACGCCTCCATAAGGCAGGCCAGCACGGTGATTCGGTGGCCGCCCTGCACAAGGGTATGGAAATTCTGGGAATCAAGTAAACACGCGATGCAACGCCTGGATCACGCACGCCAGCTCATGCTGGAGCAGATTCCGGCGTTGCGCCGCTACGCCCGCGCACTGACCGCCGGCTCCGTGGCCCCGTCCGAGGACCTGGTGCAGGAGTGCCTCACCCGCGCCTTGGGCCGGCTTCATCTGTGGCGCGCCCAGGGTGAGATGCGTCCCTGGCTCTTTGCCATCATGCACAACCTGTTCGTCAACCAGGTGGTGCGCGCCCAGCGCCAGCCGGTGCTGGTGGATATCGAATCGGTGCCCGAGTCGCCGGGTAGTGCGGACACCGTTCCCACCGTGGAACTGGGCCGGATGGAGGAGGCGCTGCGCAGCCTGCCCGCCTCCCAGCGCGAGGTCCTGGTGCTGGTCGGACTGGAGGAGTTCAGCTACGAAGAGG